>JADJZB010000002.1:323880-647760 GCA_016719485.1 Holophagales bacterium | reverse complement strand
GACGGCTGGGGGAGTGGGGGGGAAAGGGTTAGACGGCGGGGAGTTTTGCAAGTAATTGAAAAAGAATGCGATAGCGAAGTGCGGTTCTGGGGGCAAAGACACTCCGTGCCCTTGGGTGGCAGAACTGCGGAGCGTTGCCATCTACTACTAATGAGGGGTTGGCCAGTGTGAAACTTGACCCCGGGGCAAAAAAAAAGTTCCTGTAGAGACGAAGTCGCTGATTGACCCGACGGGAGACACCGGGATGCCCGGGAAACCTCCACGCCGGGGGGCCTCAAACCATGCGATCCAGTGGACTCCGAACGCCGCGCCCCCCCGATTTATTAAGCACGTGAGTGTAGATCATCGTCGTCGAGACGTCGCTGTGTCCAAGTAGTTCCTGGATGGTCCTGATGTCGTAGCCGTCCTCGAGGAGGTGCGTCGCGAAGGAGTGTCGGAGCGTATGGCAGCTGGCCGGTTTGGCGATGCCGGCGGCGACGACGGCGTTGTGGACGGCGCGCTGGAGGACGGTCTCGTTGAGGTGGTGGCGCATCTCGCGGCCGGAGCGCGGGTCGCGCGAGCGCGAGGCGGCGGGGAAGACCCACTGCCAGCCCCAGGAGGTCGCGGCGTCCGGGGCCTTGCGGGCGAGGGCGTCGGGGAGCCAGACGCGGCCGAAGCCCTCGGCGAGGTCGCGCGCGTGGAGGAGGCGGACGTCTGAAATGTGGATGGCGAGCGTGCCGCGGGCGGCGTCGGGGAGCATGGTGACGCGGTCTTTCTGGCCCTTGCCGTCGCGGACGACGAGCTGGCCGAGGCCGAAGTCGACGTCCTTGACGCGGAGGCGGAGGACCTCGAGGAGGCGGAGGCCGGCGCCGTAGAGGAGGGTGGCGGCGATCTTCTGCGGGCCGTCGAGGCGGGAGAGGACCTGGTAGACCTCCTCGCGCGTGAGGACGGTCGGAATGCGGCGCGGCTTCTTGGCGCGCACGAGGCCGCCGGTGTCGGGGAGCGGCATCTTGAGGACCTCGCCGTAGAGGAAGAGGAGGCCGGCGAGGGCCTGGTTCTGGGTGCTGGCGGCGACCTTGCCCTGGACGGCGAGGTGGGTGAGGAAGCGGTTGACGTGGTCGGAGCCGAGCTCGGAAGGGTGCCGCTTGCCGTGGAAGAGGATGTAGCGGCGGGCCCAGTCGACGTAGGCGCGCTCGGTGCGGATGGAGTAGTGCTTCGCGCGGAGGGCGTGGGCCATCCGGTCGAGGAGCCGGGGCTCGGAGCGCGAAGGGGAGACGGGAGGGGGGGCTTCACCACGAAGCTGGGGGGCGGGGGGGCGGGGGCGCCGGGCCCGCCGCCCCCCCCCCCCCCCCCCCGGGGGGGGGGGGGGGGGGGCCCCCCCCCGGGGGCGCCCCCGGGAAGCCTCAGTCGTAGACGCCGTCGGCGTACCACTTCCCGGTGGGGCGGTCGCGGTAGACGCGGTAGAGGCCGCCTCCCTCGAGCTCGACGTCCCAGTAGTCGCGGGCAGCAGGGGCCTCGGACCACCAGCCGTCCTCGAGGCTCCAGGGGCCGGCGGCCACACGGACGCATCCCCGGACGGGCGTCGGAGAAGCAGGGAGGGCGTTGAGGGAGACGGGGGGTGTCGGCATGGGTGAGGACCTCCAGCTCGACGGCGGGGCGGAGCGCGCGGACGGCGAGGAGGCCGCGCGCGGGGCGGAGGGGCGGGGTGAGGAGCGGCGGGGGGGGCGGGGCGTAGGGGACGAGGGCGAAGCGGCCCGGGACGTGGCCGTCGGCGGGGCGGGGGGAGCCCGCGCGCCCCTCGCCGAGGAGGGCGAGGAGGTGGGCGAGGGTGCCGGCGAGCTCGTCGGGCGAGACCTCGGGGGGGCCGAAGAGGGTGAGCTGGCCGCGGCGCGGGCGGTCGGGGTGGGCGGAGAGGACGAAGCCGGTGACGGGGGCGCCGGCCGGGCGGGCGTCGAGGCTCTGGCGGAGGAGGGAGAGGAGCGTCCTGGCGTCGCGCGTGGGGCCGGGGAGGTCGATGGAACGGACGTCGCACCCCTCGGGCTCGAGGTGGAGGGAGAGCTCGAGGCGCGCGCAGCCGAGGGCCTCGGCGGCGAGGCGGCGGACGAGGCGCTCGAGGGCGGCGCCGGCGAAGGCGAGGAAGGGCTCGAGGGCGACGACGGGCCAGTCGAGCGAGGCCCCCTCGGAGAAGGCGAGGGCGGGAAGGCGCGGGACGAAGGGCTCGGGGTCGAGGCCGCGGGCGGCCTCGTGGAGGCGCCGGCCCGGCTCGCCGAGGCGGGTGCCGACCTCGGCGGCGGGGAGGCGTGCGAGGTCGCCCGCGGTGCGGACGCCCCAGCGCGAGAGGGCGACGGAGAGGGAGAGCTCGGGGGCGAGGCGCTCGACGGGGAGGGGGGCGAGGAAGCGGGCCTCCTCGCCGGGAGGGACGACGACGGGACTGCGCGGGAGAGAGGCGGCGATGCGGGCGGCGCGCTTGCTCGACGCGACGCCGGCACGGGCGGGAAGGCCGTCTTTCTCGGCGGCGCGCAGGAGGTCGAGGGCGAGGTCGCGCTCGAAGGAGAGGAGGGCCTCCGGGGAGGAGGCGGTACGCGGCGCGAGGCCGGAGAGGTCGAGGAAGGCGAGGCCGTCGCCGGCGTCTTCGACACGGGGCGAGAAGCGGCCGGCGGCGTCGAGGAGGGCCTCCTGCGCGGCGTGCTCGGCGTGCGGGTCGCGGCCGCGGGCGAGGAGGCGCGGGACGAGGGCGCGGGCCTGCGGGAGGGTCATGCCGGGCTTCACGCCGGCGGCGCGGGCCTGGCGCGTGGCGGCGACGACGCGGGCGGCCGAGCCGTTCCCCTCGGTCACGGCGAGGGCCTCGTCGCGCAGAGGGGGCTCGGCGCGGAGGCGGGCGGCGAGGGGGAAGAGAGGAACGGCGAGGGCGAGGAGGCGCGGCGGGGGCATGGGCGGCTCATGCGCACGCGACCGCGCGGCGGGGAGGGACGAAGGACGTTGCTGCTACGGAAGACGTGGGAGTGGACGCGGCGCGGGCCGGGGTGGGAAGCGCTGGTGCCGCCGGAAGGAGCGCGGGCAGGAGGTGTCGGGCCAGGGGCGCGGCAAGAGGGGAGAGCGCCAGAAGCGGCGCCTCGGCGGGGCGGCCGCCACGGACCTTGAGGAGAGAGAGGCTCGCGGCGGCGCCGGCGAGGAAGCGCGTGGCGCCGGCCTGCCGGAAGAGGGCGCGGGCCGAGACGCCGACGAGCGCCTCGGCGGCGAGGCCGGCTAAGGGAACGGGGGTGGAGAGGAGGAAGGCGACCCGGCGCGGGGCGGCGGCGCGGGCGAGGCGGAGCCAGGGGCCGGCGTCGCGCAGGCGCGAGGAGGGGAGGGCGAGGCCGGCGTCGAGGACGACGAGGCGGAAGCCGGCGGCGGCGACGGTCTCGGCGGCGAGGAGGGCGTCCCGGAAGCGGAGGGGGCGGACCCAGAGGAGGCGTGCGAGGTCGCAGCCGGCTTCTTCGGCGGAGGCAGGGTCGAGCTGGTCGCCGAGGTCGAGGAGGGCGGCCGCCTCGCCGCGGGAGGTGGCGGCGGCGAGGGCGGCGAGGACGAGGGCGAAGCGGCCGCCGGCGCGGCCCGAGAGCTCTACGAGCGCCCCGCGCGGCAGGCCGCCGCCGAGGAGGGCGTCGAAGGGGGCGACGCCCGTGGCGAGGCGGTCGCCGGGGCGGAGCGCCGCGCCGAGCCGCGGGAGGTCGGCCGCGCGGAGGAGGCGGCTCGCGACCGAGGCGGGGAGGGCGGCGGTGAGGGCGGACATGGATGAGAGAAGAGTGGGCGTAAGTAGGACGCAAGTCAAGGGGCGCGAGGGGAGCCCGGGGCCATGAGCCGCGGCTCATTTTTCGTGCCGCAGTGCGGCGGGGCGTGATACCTTTTCTTCCCCGTGCACCACCCCGTTTCCCGAGGCCCAAGAACCGCGAGAGGAAAGAACGGATGAATCACGTCGTCTGCATCGCATACGTTCCGGACACCGAGACGAAGATCAGGATCGGCGCCGACGGCAAGTCCATCGACGAAGCCGACGTCAAGTGGATCGTCTCGCCCTACGACGAGTACGCCCTCGAGGAGGCCATCAAGGCCCGCGAGGCCAAGGGCGGCACGGTCACCGTCGTGACGTACGGGCCGGCGCGGGCCGACGTGGGGCTGCGCGAGTGCCTGGCGCGCGGGGCCGACGAGGCCGTCCGCATCGCCTCCGACGGGCTCGGCGAGGCCGACTCGCTCGGCGTGGCGCAGGCGCTCGCCGGGGCGGTCAGGGCGCTCCCGTGCGACGTCCTCTGGCTCGGCAACAAGGGAGTCGGGACCGACGCGCAGACGCTGGTGCCGATGCTCGCCGAGCTGCTCGACCTGCCGCACGCGAACCTCGTGACGAAGCTCGAGTGGAAGGACGGCGGCGTCGTCGCCTACCGCGAGATCGAGGGGGCGCGCGAGGTCGTCGAGATGCCGCTGCCGTGCGTCGTCGGGGCGCAGAAGGGGCTGAACGAGCCGCGCTACTCCTCGCTGAAGGGAATCATGGCGGCCAAGAAGAAGACGATCGCCGTGAAGAAGCCGGGTGACGTCGGCGTCGACCCGGGCGCGACGACGGGCGAGAAGGCCGCCGTCCGCTGGACGAAGCTGGAGCTGCCGCCCGCGCGGCAGGCCGTGAAGCTGATCCCGGCGGACGACCCGGCGAAGGCCGCCGACGAGCTGGTCCGCCTCCTCCGCGACGAGGCGAAGGTCCTCTAGGCCGACGGCGAGACAAGGAAGAACACGATGAGCAACGTCCTCGTATTCATCGAGCAGCGCGACGGCAAGATCCGCAAGGCCTCCTTCGAGGCCCTCACCCTCGGCCGCGAGGTCGCGGCGAAGACGGGCGGCGCCCTCGGCGCCGTCGTGGCCGGCTCCGGCATCGCCTCTCTCGCCCCCGAGCTCGCCGCGTACGGCGCGGCGAAGGTCTTCGTCGCCGACAAGCCCGAGCTCGCCCTCTACTCCTGCGAGGGGTACACGGCGGCCCTCGACGCCGCGGTGACCGCGTTCGCCCCCGCCGTCGTCCTCGTCCCCGCCACGTCCATGGGCAAGGACGTCGCCCCGCGCCTCGCCGCGCGGCGCAAGGTCGGGCTCCTCTCCGACGTGATGTCCCTCGAGGTCGAGGGGGGGCGCCTCGTGGCGACCCGCCTCGTCTACTCGGGCAAGGCCCGCGCGACGGTGACGGCCGACCCGGGCGCCGCGCTCCAGATCGCCACGCCCCGCCCGAACGTCTTCCCGGCGTCGAAGAGTGCCGCGGGGGCGGGCGAGGTCGTCACGCTCGACTTCGCCGTGACGATCCGCGCGAAGGTCACGAAGATGGAAGTGGCCGAGACGGGCGAGATCGACGTGGCCGAGGCCGACAAGATCGTCTCCGGCGGCCGCGGCATCAAGGGCCCCGAGAACTGGCCGATTCTGAAGGCGCTCTGCCACGAGCTGGGCGCGGCGCTCGGCGCCTCCCGCGCCGCGGTGGACGCGGGGTGGATCGACCACTCGCACCAGGTGGGGCAGACCGGCAAGGTCGTCTCGCCGACGCTCTACGTCGCCTGCGGCATCTCGGGGGCCATCCAGCACATGGCGGGGATGGGCTCCTCGAAGGTGATCGTGGCGATCAACAAGGACGCCGAGGCGCCGATCTTCAAGGTCGCGACGTACGGCATCGTCGGCGACATGTTCCAGATCGTCCCGGCGCTGACGGAGAGTTTGAAGAAGGCAAAAGCCTGAGCAGACAGGTAGGGGGTCCGGGGGCGCGCCCGCCCCAGAAAGGCCTGGCGGACGGTGGGGGTCCGGGGGCCGCGCGTCAAGCGGCCCGGCGAGAAGGGCGGCCGCGAGGCCGCCCTTCCGTCGTCTGCGTGTCGTGTGGACCGTGCGGCTAGGGCGTCCTGCCCGTGACGGTCGACGAGAAGTCGGTGTATCCGATTCCGCATCCGTTGACCCAGAGGAAGCGAATCTGGTCGAGCCCGCTGTACGGGCCGGCTTTGTATCGGTAGCGGCCGCTCACCACCGGGTCCGGCGCGAAGGAGAAGCCGCTCTGGTTCTGCAGGACCGTCCACCGGACGCCGGAGAGCAACGGGACGGAGGTCGGGTCGACGTTGATGAAGACCACCGTGCCCGCTGCGACGTTGGCCGCTCCGGGGTTCAGGACCGGGACGTAGAGCTGGGGGTCGACCGGAACGGTGTGGTCGGCCGTGTCGGTCGTGCCGTCCAGGCCGCGGGCGGTGAGGGTGAAGATCGTGGTGCCCGTGATGGTCGCCTCGACGCCCCCGTTGGCGACGAAGAAGTCGTCGTAGCCGCTGACGTGCACGCCGAGCGCGTTCTCGGTCTCCCAGGTGAGGAGGATGTTCGTGGAGGCGCCGCAGCCGCGCTCGGGAATCGACTCGAAGCGGACGATGCGCGGAGCCCCGGGCGGAACGACGTTCGCGGTGAAGTCGGCGCTCGCGGGGCCGCAGGATCCGGCGGCCGTCAGGCGCACGATGTCGGTTCCGGGGGTGATCCCCGCCGTATAGACCCAGGAGGTCCCCAGGATCGTGAACGTCGAGCCCGACGATTCGTGCTTCACGAACTCCACGGTGACGGGGCCTGTCCCTACGGGGAGCAGCCCGGTCACGACGCCGCCCGTCGCCGCCGTCACGGTCGCCGGGGAGGGCGTCGGGACGGGGGTCGTGGGGGTGATCGTGACCTGCAGCGGCTTCACGGCCGACTGGCCCGTGAGGGACGTGGCGGTGAGGACGAAGTCGCCGCTGGCGTTCACCGTCGACACGACGGACCCGTTCGCCGGGAGGTCGTTCCCGACGCCGGTGATGCTCACCTTCGCGGCGCCGGTCGTCTGCCACGAGAAGGTCGTCGCGAGCGGCGCGCAGCCGCTGGCAGGGCTCGCCGTGAACGAGAGGATGACCGGGGCCGTCGAGAAGGCGCCTCGCTTCACCGCGAGCGGAATGGCCGTGCCGTCGCTGGTCTTGTTGTCGTTGCGGATGACGTAGGGAAGCCCGGCGCCCGAAAGGAGTCGCAGCCGAAGCGCGAGGGCGGGCTTGCCGGCGGAGGCCGGCACGAGGCCTTCGAGGGAGGACTGGGCCGCACCGCCCGGGATCGACTCGACGATGCCCGAGCCCGCGAGGGACCCTTCGGAGAAGACGGCGACCTCGAGCCGGCACGCCTGGGTGGCCGTGCTGGCGCAGACGACGCCGACGTTGGTACGGGCCCGACCGGGTTCCGTGGACGACGACACGTCGGCCCCGCCCCCCGTCGCCTCGTCCCCGGGCCCGAGCAGCTCGGACGGGAGGGCTGCCGCGAGGCTGACGCCGTACCGTCCCGCGGACGACTCGTTGAACGTCTCCGACCAGGCCGTCACCGCGGCATCTGAGCGGACGTTGTAGGCGAACGCGCCCCTGCCGGCGAGTGCCGCCGGAGCCGCGAGAGCGGAAACGCCGTTGGCCGGGACCGTGAAGGGGGTGGTCGCGACGATGCTCCCTCCGGACCAGAAGTCGACCGCGCCAGCGGCCGAGGCAGCGCTGGTGACGTAGACGATGGTGTCGAACTGGGAGCCCTGGGCTCCCGATCCCTTCGCACCAGGCCCGCCCCACAGGTCGATTCCCTGCGACGCGGCGAGCGCCGCGGCACCCGCCCGCGGCGCCGCCGGGGCGGCCGAGGCGACGGCGAGCAGTACGGCGATAACGAGGAACGACGCAGTCTTTCTCATCAGCCTGGCTCCGATTCCACCGGATTCGTTGGGCCTTCGAAACTTAGCCGTGATGATACACCCCGTCCGCGCCGCTCCGGCGGGGCGGTTTCGCGGGCTCGGAACCGCTCCCCCTGCGATATCCTTTCCGGTGATGATGCCGACCGAAGCCACCTATTTCGGGGTCCCCGGGACCCTCCTGTTCGCGCTGGTCCTTCTCGGCTCGATCGCGGCGTTCGCCTACACCGCCTCGCGGCGCTGGCAGCTCCTGACGATCGGAGGCCCGCCGGACGTGCGGTGGGACAGGCCTCTCGAACGGCTCCGGGGTCTCCTGGAGCTCGGGATCTTCCAGAAGAAGATGTGGTGGGACGGCTATGCCGGCCTCTACCACATGCTCATCTTCAGCGGCTTCGTCGTCCTCTCCGTGAGGACGCTGTCGCTCGTCCTCGAAGGGCTCTTCCCGAAGGCGGGGATGCCCTTTCTCCCCGCGGGCGCATGGCAGGCCTACCTCCTGCTGAAGGACGTCGTCCTCGTGACGACCCTCGCCGGCGTCCTCCTGGCCCTGGGGCGGCGGTACGTTTTCCGCCGCGAGCGGCTCGACCCCTCGTTCGACGCCGGCTTCATCCTCTGCCTGATCGGCTTCCTCATGGCGACCGACCTCCTCGCCGGCGCCGCGATGTTCGCGCTGACTCCCGGGCACGCCTCGGCCTGGGAGCCCGTGACGGCGGCCCTCTCGACGCTCATCTCGGGAACGGCCCCGGGGACGCTCGAGACCATCTACTTCTCCTGCTGGTGGCTCCACCTCGTGGCGGTCTTCGGCTTCCTGAACTACCTCCCGTTCGCCAAGCACTTCCACGTCCTCACCGCCCTGCCGAACATCTTCCTGAGGAAGCTCGACGCGCCCGGGAAGCTCTCGATGGTCGACATCGAGAAGGCGGCGGAGGCCGAGAAGTTCGGCGTGGCGAGGGTCGAGGACTTCACCTGGAAACAGCGCCTCGACATGTTCACCTGCACGGAGTGCGGGCGCTGCCGCGAGGTCTGCCCGACGCACCTGACCGGCAAGCCGCTCACGCCGAAGGGCTTCATGAAGGACGTGCGCAGCGCGCTCTACTCCGTCGCGGGCGATCTCGTCGACGTGGCCTCCGCCCGGGGCGACGCGGCGGCTCAGGCACGGCTCGAGGAGCGCAAGCCCCTCATCGGCGGGTGGGTCGACGAAGAGACGATCTGGGCCTGCACGACGTGCCGCTACTGCGAGTCGGCCTGCCCGGTCGGAATCACCTACACCGACAAGATCGTCGACATGCGGCGCCATCTCGTCCTCGAGAGGAGCGAGTTCCCGAAGGAGGCGCAGACGGCCTTCAACGGGATGGAGCGCCAGGGTAACCCCTGGAACCTGCCGGCCGCCGACCGCGACGCCTGGACGGCCGAGCTGGACTTCGAGATCCCCGTTCTGGGAGCGATGGACGAGGCCGAGCGAGCGCGGGTCGAGGTCCTCTTCTGGGTCGGCTGCGCCGGCTCGTACGAGGACCGCGGGAAGAAGGTCTCCCGCGCCCTGGCGAAGCTCCTCCACGAGGGGGGCGTGAGGTTCGCGATCCTCGGCTCCGAGGAGACGTGCAACGGCGACTCGGCCCGGCGCCTCGGGAACGAGTACCTCTTCCAGACGCTCGCGCAGCAGAACGTCGAGACGCTCAACGGGTACGGCGTGAAGAAGATCGTCACGAACTGCCCGCACTGCTTCAACACGCTGCGCAACGAGTACCCCGACTTCGGCGGGACGTTCGAGGTGATGCACGGGACCGAGCTCGTCGCCCGGCTCCTGGCCGAGGGGCGGGTGAAGCTGACGCAGGCCCTGCCGAAGACGATCTCGTTCCACGACGCCTGCTACCTCGGGCGCCACAACGACGTCTACGACGCGCCGCGCAACGTCCTGGATGCGATCCCGGGCCTGACCCTCACCGAGCTGCCCCGTTCCGGCCGCAACGGCCTCTGCTGCGGCGCCGGCGGCGGGCGCATGTGGCTCGACGAGAAGATCGGGACGAGGGTCAACCAGGCCCGCTACGCCGAGATCGAGGAGGCGGGCACCGACCTCGTCGGCGTCTCCTGCCCGTTCTGCATGGTCATGCTGGGGAACGCCCAGACCGAGATGGAAGGGAAGACGCAGCCGTTCGACGTCCTGGAGCTGGCGGCGGCGGCGCTTCCCGCGCACCCCGGGGCTGCGGCAGGCTGACGGGAAGGCGCGAGGAGGAATGGTGGCGGAGCCGAAGAAACCGGACGCGAGACCGCCGTCGAACCCGTACGTCACGGGACCGACGAAGAAGCTGGACCCCACTCACGCGACGGCGCCGGTCCGGCGGGCCGTGCCGGAAACGACCCGCCCGGTGTCGCGCCCCGAGCTCGTGACCGAGGGGATGAAAGCCCACCGCCGCGAGATCGAGCGCCGGAAACGGCAGGCGGCGATCGAGAAGCTCCAGAACACGCAGCAGTCCGAGGATGCGCTGCGGGTCTTCTGGAAGGGGCTCGCGTGGGCCGCCCTCATTTTCGGGGGCGGCGCCGTCTACTGGGCTCTCCAGAACAAGTACGGCAACAAGTGGCCGATGTGGGACGTCTGGATCTTCCTCGCGCTGGCGCTCTTCGGGGTCTTCGGCGGGCTCCTCTGGTACATGAACAAGAAGGACCTCTAGAGACCCACCGGGAGCAGACGATCTCCCGGCCGGCGGGACGTTCCGGATCAGTCGTCGTCGAACGGGCTGCGCGGACGCCCTGCGGGCTCCTTCTGGGCCTTCTCGAGCGCCTCGCGGAAGGTTTTCTCGAGAATCTCGCTCTTGTGCTTCTCCCGCTCGAAGGAGGCGGCGAAGAGATCGGCGGCCCGCTCCGTGCGGCGCGTGTTCTCCGCGGCGGCCTCCTCGAGCGAACCGAGCTTCCTCTTCACGACGGCGGGCTCGTGCGCGAGGACGGCTCCGGTCTCGCGGTCGACCTTCAGGGTGGACTCGCAGTCAGGACACTGGATCACGAAGACGTCGTCCATCCGTCGATTATCCTCGACCGGTGTCACCCGGATGGAAGGAACGGCTCGCGGCGCTGGGCCTGTCGCGCAGGCGGCGCGTGGTGCCGCGCCCGGCCGGTTCTGCACGTGCTCCGACGACGCCGAAGGGGCGCGGCGGCGAGGACGAGGCGGCCCTGTTCCTGGAAGGGCGTGGGCTGACCGTCTTCGCGCGCAACGTCCGGGTGGGCGGGGGAGAGATCGACCTGGTGGCCGGGGACGGCGGGACGGTCGTCTTCGTCGAGGTGAAGTGGCGGCGGGATGCCTCGCGTGGGGCGCCGGCCGAGGCCGTCACTCCCCTGAAGAGGAGGAGGCTCCTCTCGGCGGCGCGTGCCTGGCTCGCGGAGAACCCTTCGGGCGCCCGGCGCGAGGTGCGGTTCGACGTGGTGGCGATCGAGGGCGACGCCGGAACGATCGACTGGATACGAGGAGCATTCGATGCCACGTGAAGGAACCGGAATCGGAAGACGGATCGCGGGGCCCGCGGTTCTGCTCCTGGCGATGCTCGTTCCCGCCGGAGCGCAAGCGGGCCTGCGGCTCGTGCCCGACGTCGGGTATCCACTGGGCGGCGACGTCCGGTGCCTCGTGGCCTCGGGCGGGGTCTTCTGGGCGGGCACGGCGAGCGGCGTCTTTCGCGGGACTTCCCTCACGGAAGGCTGGGCGCTCGATGGCCTCGCCGGCAAGCCGGTCTCCTCGGTCGCGGTCCTGAACGGAGAGACCTGGGCGGCGACCGGGGAAGAGCTCTGGCGGCGCTCGGCCGCGGGAACGTGGACGGTCGAGACGCTCCCGTCCTCGGCTGCATTTCCGACGACGGTGGCCGTCGATGCGGCGGGCGTCCTCTGGGCCGGTGGCCTCGGCGCGTGGCGCAGGACGGGCGGGACGTGGACCGCCGCCCCCTCTCCGGGAGCCGGGATCGTGACGACGATGCTCCCCGACCCCGCTGGGCTCGTTGTCGGTCTCTCGACGGGGATCGCCGCGCGATGGACAGGCGCCGGCTGGGTCTCCCTCGCGGGCGGCGTCGGGCCGGCGGAGGGCTTCCGCGCTCTCGCGACGTTCGGCGGCACGCTCTGGGCCGGGACCAACGTCACTCTCTACGTCTGGAACGGAAGCTCCTGGATCGCGGACGCGGCGTTCGGGGGGCACGACGTCAGGGCGCTGACGACGTGGGGCGGCGCGCTGCGGGCCGCGACGGCCGACGCGGGCGTGCTCGTCCGCGCGGGCTCGGCGTGGTCCGCCGACCGGAGCGGCCTCCTGCCACGCGGCGCGCAGGCCTTCCTCGACCTCGGCGCCGACCTCGTTCTCGGAACGGCCGGCGGGGGCCTCTACCGGCGTCAGGGGTCGGGCTGGACCCCGCTCGTTGGGCCGCATCCGGCGGCCGTCGTCACCGACATCGTGCCGCCGGTCGCTCCCGAGGGCTTCGCGACCCAGGCCGTCGCGACCTCGTCAGGCAGCGGCGCGACCTTCGTGAACCTGCCGCAGGGAGGGCCTTCGAGCGAGCCGCCGGCGCTCGCCCGGCTCCCCGACGGCTGCGGGGAGGCGACCGCCGTGGCGCGAACCTCGGGAATCCAGCCCGAGCTGCTCGTGGCCACGAGCTGCGGCCCGTACATCGTCACGGTGTCCGCCGCTTCGGCGCTCTCGGCCGGCCTCTCCCCCGTGAGCCTGCCGTCGACCCTCGCGTCGCACGCGGGCGCGATCTTCGGCGGTACCGTTACGACGGGGCTCTGGCGGTTCTCCGGCGCGTCGTGGTCCTCGGAGCCGGTCGGCGGTTACACCGGAAGCGGCACCGTGTACGCCGTCCGCTCCTTCGGCGGCGCGCTCTGGGTGGCGATGGCCGAGGGCCTCTTCTCGAGGGGCTCGGGGCCGTGGGCCGAGGTCTCCGCGGGCCTGCCCGGCGCGGGCCTCGTCGCCTCGCTCGGAGGCGATGCCGGGGAAGCGTTCGTCGGCCTCGCGACCGGGGGCGTCTACCGGCGTCCGGCAGGGAGCTTCTTCCGCAAGGACTCGGCGGGTTTGAACGCGGCGCCGGTCTACTCGATCGACCTCTCCGGCGGGCGGCTCTGGGCGGCCGCGGGTGCGCGCGGCCTCGCCCTGAAGCGGGATGGTGCGTGGAGCCCGGAAACCGCGGGCCTGCCGCCAGGGGCCTCGGTCACCGTCGTCCGCAACATGGGCCCGAACGGGGACGGGGCGGGAGGGGAGAACCTCCTCGTCGGCACGGCGGGGCACGGGACGTACGTCGCTACGACGCGGCCCGGAGTGCGCACGCTGCCGGTCGTCCTCGACGTCGTCGGGGCCGGCGGCGCGCGGTTCCTCTCGGAGCTCGTCGTCGGCTCACGAGCGGCAACGGACACCTCGTTCCCCATCACCTACACGCCGTCCCCGGGATTCGCGGGGACGAACGGTTCGCTCGCGCCGAAGACCGCGAGCCTCACGATCCCCGCGGGGCGCGAGATCCGCGCGGCCGACGCGCTCACCTACCTGAGATCCCTCGGGATGGCGATTCCGGCGGCGACGCCGGAGTCGCCCGTCGCGGGGAGCGTCACGCTCGGGAACGGGGCCCGGAACGTCGACGACACCTACCTCATCGCCCGGACCTACACGAGGTCCGCCTCCGGCGGCACCTTCGGGCTCTTCTATGGCGCGCCCTCCGACCTCGACGCGCCGGAGGAGGAGGCGACGGTCTACGGCCTCCGGTCCGCCACGGGAGAAGCGCGGTCGAACCTCGCGGCGGTCCACGTTCCCGGGCGCGGCGACGATCCGATCGAGCTCTCGGTGCAGGTCTATTCCGCGAACGGGGTTCCCGCGGGCGCGCCGCTCGTGAGAACGCTGGCTCCCGGCGAATGGACGCAGTGGAACGGCATCCTCGGCCTCGCCGGCCTTCCCGACGGCTCGTTCGGGTACGCCCGGATCCGCCGGACGGCGGGCGTCGGCGCCTTCACGGCGTACGGCGTCGTGAACGACGCGAAGACGTCGGACGGGAGCTACCTGCCGGCCTTCCGTCCCGGCGGCCTCGCCGCGGCGCGGACCGTGATCGTTCCCGTCGTTCTCGACGTCTACGGAGAAGCGGGCTCGCACTACACGACGGAAGTGACGCTGGTGAACGACGGCTCCATCGCGACCCCGGTGGACCTCGTCTACAGGCCGGCTCCGGGTTTCGGAGAGGTCGGTGGCGTCCCGGTCGTGACGGTCGACGTGGCGGCCCGCCAGCAGGTGACGATCCCCGACGTCCTCGCCTACCTGCGGTCGAAGGGGATGCAGATTCCGGCCGGGACGACCGCGCCGCAGGCGGGAACGCTGACGGTCACGTTCCGGTACCTCACGGGGATCGACGCGCCGTCCACGGTCGTCCTCGCCCGGACGACGACGCCGAACACCGACGCCGCGACCGGAGGCGCCTTCGGGCTCTTCTACACGGCGGTCGCGGCAGGAGGCGGGGCCCGGACCGCGGCGCTCGTACCGGGGCTCGCCCAGGACGACGGCGTCCGGTCGAACCTCGCCGTCGTGAACACGGGGGGAGGCTCGGAGCTGCCGATCACGCTCGAGGCGCGGCTCTACGACGCCGACACGGGAGCCGCCGCGGGCTCCCCGCTCACCGTCCGGCTCGCCGTCGGCGACTGGGTCCAGTGGTCCCGCGTCCACGCGCTCGCCGGGGCGCCGGCCTCGGTGAAGCGGTTCACCGCCGTCGTCCGGAGGACCGCGGGCGACGACACGTTCGTGGCTTACGGGGTGCTGAACGACGCCGTGACGTCGGACGGCAGCTTCCAGACGATGATCGCGTCGGATCCGTATTGAGGGTCGTGGGTAAACGGAGGAAGGCCGGAAGGCGTCTGTTCCCGCGGGGGGAGGCGTGCGCCTCCCGCGAGGTCGACGCATGACCCAGAAGGGACGCCGCCTCGGCCGCTACCGGCTCGAGGAGCTCCTCGGGCAGGGCGGGATGGCCGAGGTGTGGCGGGCGGCGGACGAGCGCCTCGGGCGGACGGTCGCCGTGAAGGTGATCCACTCCGCGCACCTTCGGGACGGGCACTTCCGGGAGCGATTCCACCGGGAGGCGCGGCTCGTCGCTTCGCTCGACCACCCGAACGTCCTTCCGGTCTACGACTACGGCGACGAGGAGGGCGTGCCGTACCTCGTGATGCCGTACCTCGACGGCGGAACGCTTCGCGACCGGATGATGGGCTCTCCGATCCCCTTCGCTCAGGCCGTCTCCTGGATTCACCAGCTGGCCGACGCCCTCGACGCGGCGCACGCGGCGGGAATCCTCCACCGCGACGTCAAGCCCGCGAACGTCCTGATCCGCAGGGACGACCGCCTTGCCCTGGCCGACTTCGGCATCGCGAAGATGGTGGAGAGCCCGACGGGTCTCACGGCGACCGGAATGGTCGTCGGGACGCCGATCTACATGGCGCCCGAGCAGGCGCAGGGAAAGCCGGCGACGCCCGCCTCCGACCTCTACGCCCTCGCCGTTCTCGCCTACGAGCTCCTGTCCGGCAGACCTCCGTTCGACGGCGAGAGCGCGCTCGCGCTGATGCACCAGCACGTGACGGCGCCGGCCCCGCTTCTCTCGTCGTCGGTCCACGGTCTCCCGGCCGGCCTCGACCCGATCTTCGAGCAGGCCCTCGCCAAGGAGCCGGAGCGCCGCCCGCCGACCGGACGCGCCTTCGCCCGGCAGCTGTTCGCATTCGTCCCGACCGGGACCGGCCTCGACCTCGAGCGCGCGACGATGCCGTGGAACGCCGCAGCCGGGACCTTTCCAGCCGCCACCCATGCGACGCCGAAGCGGCGCGCCGCTGGCGCTGTGGTGCAGAAGCCCGACCTGACGAACGAGGCCACGATCTCCACGTCCCCGCAGCCCACGCGGCGGACGCTCACCGCGGTGGCCGGAGCGACGGCGGCCGCTGCCCTCCTCGCGGGGGTCTGGTTCCTGACTCCGAGGTCCCGCCCGGACACGGCGGCAGTGGCGCAGGTTCCCGCACCCGCCCCGACCGTCGCGCCACCGCAACCGCCGGCGGGAGAGGCGAAGGTCGCGAGGCGTCGGGTACCGACGCCACCCCCCGTGGCCGCTTCGAGCACGGCCCCAGCCCTCGCGGCGATTCCGGCGCCGGCTGACGCGGACACCCGGGGGCGGCCGGGTCCGGGCTTCGGATCGACGGGCGTCCCGTCTCCCCCCGGAGGCCCCCCGCCGCCGGGGCACTCCGGCGACGGAGCCGGAGGCGGTTCCCTCCGCGCGGCGCACGCCCGGCTCGACCCGGTCCAGAGGAGGGGCGAGCGCCCGAGCAGGGAAGACTTTGAGGCGGCCCTTCAGGCGGCGCGGGAGAGCCTCGAGAACGGTGCGGGAGGACAGGGTTCCCGAGGGCTCCAGCTCTATGCCCTCGGCGGGCTCTCCTACCTCGACGGCCACGACGACGAGGCCCTTCGCCAGCTTCTCTCGGCGCAGAAGGCCGGCGAGAAGGGACCGTGGGCGGTCCGGCTCCTCGCAGGTCTGGCCAGCGGGAGAAGGGGACGGGGCGGACTCGAGGGCTGGGAGCTGGCACTCGCCTACGGGGATGCGCGGCGGGAAGCGGCGGGACGGATCGCGAGCTCGCTGGCGCGCGATCCCGCTGACCATTACGCGCTCTTCGGGAGAGCCGTCCTGCAACGGATGGAGCGGCAGAGCGCCGCGGCGATCGCGGACGCGACGACCGTCGTGAACAGCAGTCCCCCGGGGGCCCTCGGCGCGGCGGCGGCCTCTCTCATCGGCGACGAGAGCGCCGCGCTCGGCGACCTGGAGGCGGCGGTCCTCTGGTATCGCCGGGCCGCGATTCCCCACAGCCCGCTCTCGGCGTACGCGGGCTGGGAAGGTGGCCGGATCCTCGAGAAGGGACTCGGGCGGACCGAAGAGGCCCGCGAGCTCTATGGTGCCGCGTGCCGCGCGGGACACCGGGAAGCGTGCGTGAAGATCGACGAGCCCGCACCCCGTCCGCGCCTCTTCCCGAGACGCCGTGCGCCTTGACAGGAAGCCGCTTTTTCGCTACTTTCCGCCGGTCCCGTGGGCGGGACTAGCTCAGTGGTAGAGCGCTACCTTGCCAAGGTAGATGTCGCGAGTTCGACCCTCGTGTCCCGCTCCATGAAATCAACCGGGAGGGCCATGGCCCTCCCGTTTTTCGTCTTTGGGCCCCCGGCCCGACAGACCGCCGAGACGTGACCGATCCCCGCCCTGGGCCAGAGAGCGCTGCGGGCGCGGGGCCGTTCCACCGGAAGGGGAGGCTGCGATGAAGGCGATGCTTCTCGACGCGCCCGGCCGGCCGCTCCGTGCGGCGGTCGTCCCCGACCCCACGCCAGGGCACGGGCAGCTCCTCCTCCGCGTCTCGGCCTGCGCCGTCTGCCGGACGGATCTCCACGTCCTCGACGGCGAGCTCGCGAAGCCGAAGCTCCCGCTCGTCCTCGGGCACGAGATCGTCGGCGTCGTGGAGGCGTGCGGCGCGGGGGCTTCGCGCTTCGCTCCGGGCGAGAGGGTCGGCGTTCCGTGGCTCGGGTCGACGTGCGGCCGCTGCCGGTTCTGCGAGAGCGGAGCCGAGAACCTCTGCGACGGGGCCCGTTTCACGGGGTACCACCTCGACGGCGGGTTCGCGGAGAGGACGGTCGCCGACGAGCGGTTCTGCTTCCCGATCCCCGCCGCGTTCTCCGACGTCGATGCGGCGCCGCTGCTCTGCGCCGGGCTCATCGGATACCGGACTCTGCGGATGGCGGGCGACCCGCGCACGGTCGGAATATGGGGCTTCGGCGCGGCAGCGCATCTCGTGGCGCAGGTCGCACGTTTCGAGGGGCGCACGGTCTTCGCTTTCACGCGGCCGGGCGACACCGCCTCGCAGGAGTTCGCCCGCTCGCTCGGGGCCGCGTGGGCGGGGTCCTCGGACGATCCTCCTCCCGTGCCGCTCGACGCCGCGCTCGTCTTCGCGCCGGTCGGCGCGCTCGTCCCGGCCGCCCTCCGGTCGGTCCGGAAGGGGGGCGTCGTCGTGTGCGGTGGCATCCACATGTCGGACATCCCCGCGTTTCCCTACGCGCTTCTCTGGGGGGAGCGGGTCGTCCGCTCCGTCGCGAACCTGACCCGCAGGGACGGGGAGGAGTTCCTGGCGCTCGCGGCGCGCGCCGGAGTGAGAAGCCGGGTCCGGCCCTATCCGCTCGCCGACGCGAACGAGGCGCTCGCGGACCTGAGAGCGGGGCGGCTCGAAGGGGCTGCGGTGCTCGTGCCGTGAGCGGTTTCCTCGCCGGCCTCCTCGACGCGGTTCTCGACGCTTCGGTCGTCCTCTCCTTCGACCGGAACGGCTACCGGCGTCACGCCCGCCGGTTCGACCCGCGGGACCTCGAGGTCGACCTCGCCGGGAAGGCGGCTCTCGTGACCGGGGCGAACTCCGGCCTCGGGAGGGCGGCGGCACGGGGCCTGGCGCGCCTCGGCGCGCGCGTCGTGATGCTTTGCCGGGACGAGGCTCGCGGGCGCGAGGCACTGGCGGAGATCTCGCGGGAGACGGGGAACCGCGCGCTCGAGGTCGTCCGCCTCGACGTCTCCGACCTCGGCGACGTCCGCCGGGTCGCGGAGAGCCTCGGAAGCGGGCCCGTCGACGTCCTCGTCCACAACGCCGGAGTCCTGCCGGACCGGCGCGCCTCGACCCCGGAAGGCCTGGAGCTGACGCTCGCGACGAACCTCGTCGGGCCGTTCCTCCTGACGGGTCTCCTCCGGCCGGCCCTCGAGCGGACCGGAGGGCGCGTCGTCCACGTCTCCTCGGGCGGCATGTACGCGCAGCGCCTCGACGTGGCGGAGCTTTTCCGCGGCGGGCCGGAGCCCTTCGACGGCGTCGTCCAGTACGCGCGGACCAAGCGCGCGCTCGTCGTCCTGAACGAGCTCCTCGCCGAACGGCTCTCCGGCAGCGGCGTGACGTTCTCGGCGATGCATCCCGGGTGGGCCGACACGCCGGCCGTGAGGACCTCTCTTCCACGCTTCCACGCGGTCACGAAGGGAATCCTCCGCAGCCCCGAGGAGGGAGCCGACACGGTCGTCTGGCTCGCCGCGAGCGCGGCCGCCGCGGGCCGGAGCGGGCTCTTCTGGTTCGACCGGGCACCGGCTGCGACGACGCCCGTCCCGGGGACCCGGGAGAGCCTGGAGGAGCGTGGGAAGCTCTGGACGGCCCTCGTCGAGGCCGCAGGGCTCGACCCGGCTACCTCCCCCCGGGAAGGCGCGCGAGGCAGGAAGCGCAGAACTCGGGGTTCTTGAGGTCGACGCTCTCCGGCCAGAGCGAGCGGTGCATCGCGCAGTCGTTCACGACGCAGTGGACGAGGCCGGCCGCGTGGCCGAGCTCGTGCGCGACCTCCACGCGAAGACGGTGCAGCAGGATCTCCTCGGTCAGCGCGTTCTCCTCCGGCGGCCTGAGGCGGGCGAGGGAGAGGATGCCCCGGCCGCCGTCGAGGTGCGAGAGGCCGAAGACGTAGGTGAGGGCCGGAACGAAGAGGTCGCCGCCGAGGAGGAGGAGGTTCAGCCACCCCGGCTCGGGCGTGGGGACGGTCTCGAGGACGCTGAAGGCGTCGTACTGCGCCCGCGAGCGGTCGTAGCAGGCGGCGAGCGAGTCGCGGAAGACCAGCGCCTCACCCGGCACGAGAGGCGGCGCCAGGCCGCTGAAGGCGCTCCTCACGTGGCCGGGCGAGACGTCGGCGGTGTGGAGGAGCCGGACCTTCACGGTCGGTCGATACCGAACTTCCGCATCTTGTTGTAGAGCGTCACGCGGTCGATCTCGAGCGCCCGGGCGGCCTGCGCGACGTTGAATCCCATCGTGGCGAGGATCTTACGGATGTGCGCTTCCTCGGCGGAGGCGAGCGTCAGCGACACCGCCGCCGGCGCGGGCCCGCTGAAGGGGAAGTGCGAGGCCTCTATGGTGTCCCCCTTGCAGAGGACGACGGCGCGCTCGATGGCGTTCTGCAGCTCGCGGACGTTGCCGGGCCAGGGGTAGTCGGACATCGCGGCGAGGGCTGCCGGCGAGAAGCCGCCGATCTTGCGGTTCATCGCGCTGGCGAAGCGGCCGAGGAAGTGCTGGGCGAGGACGGGGATGTCGGCCTGGCGATCGCGGAGCGCGGGGAGCTCGATGACGAAGACGTGGATCCGGAAGAAGAAGTCCTGCCGGAAACGCCCCGAGGCGACCTCGTCCTCGAGGTCCCGGTGCGTCGCCGTGACGAGGCGGAAGTCGACCGGGACGGACTGGTTGCCGCCGACGCGCGTGACCTGCTTCTCCTGGAGGACGCGGAGCATGTCGACCTGGACCTTCGGCGGCACGTCGCCGATCTCGTCGAGGAAGAGCGTCCCCTCGTGGGCCATCTCGACCTTGCCGCGCCGGCGCGAGGCGGCCCCCGTGAACGCCCCCTTCTCGTGCCCGAAGAGCTCGCTCTCGAGGACCCCCTCCGAGAGGGCTCCGCAGTTCACGACGCTGAGCGGCCCGAAGCGCCGGGGGCTGCGGCTGTGGACGAGCCGCGCGACGAGCTCCTTGCCGGTGCCGCTTTCGCCCGTCACGAGGACGCTCGTGTCGGTGGGGGCGACCTGGTCGACGAGCTCGAGGACGCGGGCCATCGGCCCGCCTCCGGCCGTGACGAGGGCCGGCTCGGCAGCCTCGATGCGGGCCTTCAGCTCGCGGTTCTCGGAGATCAGCGTGTAGCGCTCGGCCGCCTTCCTCACGAGCCGGGAGATCGCCTCCGGGTCGAACGGCTTGACGATGTAGTCGTAGGCGCCGTCCTTCAGGGCCTGGATGGCGGTCTCGACGGAGGCGTAGGCGGTCATGATGATGACGGTCGTCTCGGGTGAGGTCTCGCGCACCTTGCGCAGGACCTCGAGGCCGTCCATCCCCGGCATCTTGATGTCGACGAGGAGGATCTGCGGCGCCTCGCGCACGAGGGTCATGAGCGCCTCGCGGCCGCCGCTGGCCGAGAGGACGTCGTACCCCTCCTCGCGGAACCAGAAGGTGAGAGAGCTCCTCAGGTGGGGCTCGTCGTCGACGATCATCAGCTTGACGGGCGCGGACATCAGGACTCCTCTCCCGGGGCGGAGGTCCCCGGCAGGGTGAGGACGAAGCGGGTCCCGCTTCCGGGGGCGCTCTCGACGTCGATCGCGCCGCCGTGGCGCTGGACGATGCCGTAGACGACGGCGAGGCCGAGGCCGAGGCCCTTGCCGTCGCCGTCCCCCTTCGTCGTGAAGAAGGGCTCGAAGATCTGTCGCTTGACCTCGTCGTCCATGCCGACACCCGTATCCGAGATCTCGATCCGCGCCCCGGACGGACCGTGTGGGGAGGTGCGGATCGCGAGCGTGCCGCCGTCCGGCATCGCCTCGATGCCGTTGATGGCGAGGGCGAGAATCGCCTGCTCGATGTGCGACGGGTCGCAGAGGACGCCGGGGAGCGTGGTGTCGAGGTGCAGCTGCGGGTGGACCTGGGCGAGGTCCATCTTGTGCTTGAGGAGGAACAGGGACCGGTCGACGAGCTTGTTCACGTCGGTCGGCTCCATGCGCGAACCGGTGCGGCGCGCGAAGAGGAGGAGGTTCGAGACGATCTCCCCGCAGCGGGCCGACTCGGAGGCGATCGCCTCGAGGATCTTCTCGGTGTCGTCGCCCGGCTTCGGGCCCCCGCCCTTGGCGACACGCCGCAGGAGGAGGCGCGAGTAGGTGACGACGCTCGCGAGGGGGTTGTTGATCTCGTGGGCGACGACGGCGGCGAGCTTTCCGAGGGAGGCCATCCGCTCGACCCGGATCATCTGGGCCTGCGCCGTCTTCAGCTCGCCGGTCTTCTCCTCGACCCGGCGCTCGAGCGTCTGGGCCCAGTCGACGAGCTCGGCGTTCGCCTTCTGCAGGTCGCCCGCCATCCGGTTGACGTGGTGGCCGAGGAAGGAGAACTCCGCAATCGACTCGTCCTCGTACCGGGCCGAGTAGTCGCCGCCTCCCAGGGCGCCGAGCGTCTCGGCGAGGCTCCGGACGGGGCGGTGGACGTTCCGCCTCACGACGAGGATGACGACGGCGGCGACGAGGAGGAGCGTCGCGACGCCGGTCGCGGCCATGAGCGCCGTCGTCTGGCGACGGACCTCGTCCTGCTTGACGAGCTGGATGGAGACGTCGACGACGCCGAGGAGGCGCTTGGCGGGCGGGTGGGCGTGGCAGGCGGCCGTCGAGCAGGACGGCTCGTTCTCGATGGGGCGGATGACGCCGAGGGTCGGGATGCCGTCGAGGATGAACGTGCGCGTCCGGTCTCCGGGCGGCAGCTTCGCGATGGGCTGTCCCGCGGCATGGCACTTGAAGCAGGCCTCGGACGTCGTGTCGACCCGCTGCCCGGCTTCGGTCGGGATGGAGGAGTAGACGATCATCCCTTCCTTGTTGAAGACCCGGACGCGGATGTTCGGCGAGCGTTCTGCGATCGACCGCACCGAGCTGTCGAGCGCGGCCCGGTCGTTGGCGAGCATCATCCCGTGCAGTCCGCCGGTGAGGGTCTCCGACAGGGCGAGGGCGCTGTAGCGGGCGGTCGTCTCGGCGAACCGCTTCTGAAGCGTGAGCGCGACGAACCAGGAGAAGAGGAGAAGGGCGGCGAGAGCGGCGACGAGGGTCCCCGTCAGCCGCACCGCGAGGGAGTTGGCCCTGAGTCGCTGCATCGCCGCCCTCTCCGGTCCCCGTCCGCTACTCGGCCTTGTGGCAGGGCGAGCAGTCGGCTTCGATGGCGAACGCCGACGTGCCGTCGTGGCAGCCGCCGCAGTGCTTCGTGTCGTGCATCTGCCCGGCGGGAGGGGCTTCCTTGCGGCCCAGGAAGGAGTAGGTGTTCCCGTGGCAGGAGAGGCAGTCGGGCGCGGAGGCGTCGACGTGCGAGGCGTGACGGAAAGAGGCGGGGCCCGGGCTGTCGGGCGCCTGCGGGAAGACGATCTCGGCCGGCGGCGTGAAGCTCGCGAGCGCAGCCGCCAGCTCGGGCTTCGTGGCGGAAGGAGCGGGCGGTCCAGGGTCGACCTCGCGGCGGCGGACGCCGTCGGCCCCGAGCGCGACGGCGCCGAAGAAGGCGAGGGCGACGACGACGAGGGCCGGGACGGGGAGCGAGCGGATCGGCTGGCCGGAGACGTTTCCGCCTGCGGGGACGACGATCGGGCGCGCCTCCTTCATCTCGTGCTCCGGGAAGACCGGGAGGAACTTCACGGCGAGGGCGAAGATGAGGAACCCGACGCCGACGACGGAGAGCGTGACGGCGATCTCGGTGAAGGCGGGAACGTAGATCTGGCCGGAAGAGCGCTCCATGCCGGTGATGGAGACGTTCAGGCGGTTCATGACGACGCCCATGACGATGAGGAGCGCCGCCAGGAAGAGGCCCGTCGTGTGCTTGCGGACCTTCGGGATGGCGAGCAGCACGCCGGGTGCCAGGACGCCGATGAGCATCTCGGCGAGCCAGAGCCGCGACTCGTAGGTCGCCTGGAAGGGGAGCCCGAGGATGCCGCGGTGCCGGAAGTCCGCGAAGCGGATCACCGACGTGAGGGCGAGGATGAGGAGCGCCACGCGCCCGAGAGGGACGAGGAGCTCCATCTCGAGCTGCTTGCCGAAGGCGCGGTGGGAGAGGAAGGACTCGACGATCGTCATCGCGCAGCCGAGGGTGAGCGCCGTGAGGAAGAAGTAGAGCGGGATGAGCGGCGAGTACCAGAGCGCGTGGAGCTTCGTCGGGACGATCAGGTAGAAGGACCCGAGCGAGGACTGGTGCAGCGTCGAGAGGAGGACTCCGAGGACGACGAGAAGCGGCATGATGAAGTGCATCACGTGCAGCGTCTTCGTCATCTTGAAGCGCTCGAGGACGATCGGGCTGAACTCGAGCGCGAGGACCGTCGTGTAGAGCGTGACGCACCAGCCGACCTCGAACATGACCGAGTGCGGGTTCCACATGACGAGCGGGTGCCAGACGTTCCAGGGGCGCCCGAGGTCGTACAGGAGCGCGACGATGACGAGGACGTAGCCGAGGAACGCGGTCAGGATGGCCGGGCGGACGATCGGCCGGAACTTCTCGAGATTGAAGATGTAGACCGTCGCGCTGATCGTGAAGCCGCCGGCGGCGAGGGCGACGCCGCAGAGGATGTCGAAGCCGATCCAGATTCCCCAGGGGAAGGAATCGGAGAGGTTCGTGGAGCCGGCGAGGCCCTGGAAGACGCGGACGACGGTGGAGTAGGTCCCGAGGGCGAGGATGACGAGAAGGACGCCTCGCCAGAACGTGAACCGGGGTACCTCGAACTTGGGCATGGCGTTCACCTTCAGTGCTCCTTCGGCGTCTCGTGGTGGGAACCCTCGGCCGCCTCGACCTCGTCGCGGCGGTTTCGGATCCAGTAGATGCCGCCGAGGAGGACGGCGCTGGTCATGACGATGTCGGGGATGATGTTCAGGACGCGCCAGGTCAGGAACGCGGGCGCCGTGCCGTCGAGGCCGGCCGGGTAGCCGAGCTCCTCGGCCTTGCCGTCGGAGATGATCAGAACCGAGGTCCCGCCAACCTCCTCGATGCCGTAGATGTGTTCGTTGTAGCGGCCCGGGTTCGCGCGGAAGCGCTCTTTCGCCTCGGCGATGAGGGCGTCCCTGTCGCCGAAGGACGTGGCGCCGGTGGGGCAGGCCGTGGCGCAGCCCGTCTTCAGCCCCTTCTCGAGCCGGTCGGCGCAGAGGTCGCACTTCCGGACGAGGGGAGCCTTCTTCTCCCACTCGTACTTCGGGATGCCGAACGGGCAGGCGATCATGCAGTAGCGGCAGCCCATGCACTTCGACTCGTGGTAGATGACCGGCCCCGCAGCCGACTTCTCGAGCGCGGCGACCGGACAGGCCGACGCGCACGACGGCGTGACGCAGTGCATGCACATCCGCCGGACGTAGCGCGGACCGACCTGCTTCACGACGGAGTAGGTCTTGTCGGAGAGCTCGTCCTTCAGGACGTCGTCGGATGTTTTCGGTAGCTTGTTGCGTTCCTTGCACGCCAGCGCGCAGGCACCACAACCGATGCAGCGAGTCGTGTCGAGAAGCAGTCCCTTGGTCTGCGGCTTCAACATGAGCCTCCGTACCCCCCGGGGGCGGACGTACTGCCCGCCCGTGGAGGATCTCGCAAGCCCGGGGCCAAAGTGTTGATGTTTCCCTATCTCTCTCGTGGGGATGAGTTTAGACCCAGTGGCCAGAGTTCTGATAGAGAGCGGGTGTTGCGAATTTAAGCGGTCGGGGTCGGGTCGCTTTTTGCAAGTAACTGCGTTGAAACAACTTGCGCGTTGGGCCCGGAATGTTGAGAAATACTGCTGTTCGTTGAAAATTTCAACGTAGAGAGGCGTTTCCCGACACGAAATCCCCCCGTGCGTGGTGTTTCTCCACGCCCAGGGGGTCGTCTCGATCGAGTCAGCGAGCGACGCGTGGAGGGGAGGGGGCCTTCACCCGCTCGGCAGGCCGGTTCGACAGCGCCTCAAGGAGGATCTCCACACCCTTCTCGAGGCTCGGATCACCGCCGGACAGGCGCTTCTCGGCGGTGTCGAAGACCTCGACGTCGGGAGCGACGCCCTCGTTCTCGACGACCCACCTGCCATCGTGGTCGTAGATGCGGAAGGTCGGAACGTCGACACTGCCGCCGTCCACGAACTTCGCGTTGCCGGAGAGGCCGATCAGGCCGCCCCATGTGCGCGTTCCGACGAGCAGTCCGAGTCCTTCCTTGCGGAAGAAGTACGGAAGGGCGTCGCCGCCCGAGGCGGAATAGCCGTTGATGAGCATTGCCTTCGGGCCGTCGTGCGCGAACCCGGGTGTGCGCATGGCGTCGACGCCGCGGCGGGCCCAGAAGGCGAGCGTCGTCCTCGAGAGCATCTCGATCATGCGGTCGGGAATGAAACCGCCGCCGTTGTAGCGGTCGTCGATCAGGAGGGCCGGCTTGCCTGCCTGTGAATAGAAGAGCTTCTGGAGCATCCGGTTGCCGGCGAGAGCGGTGTCGGGAAGGTGGATGTAGCCGACCCGGCCTCCGGAGAGGCGATCGACGAGGGCCATCCGGCTCTTCACCCAGTCGAGGTAGCGGAGCCCCTGTTCGCTCGCAATGGTCCTCACGGTGACACTCCGGGCGCCCTCGCGCGTGGGCGTCCGGCTCACGAGGAGGGTGACGGCACGCTTCGCCTTGCCTTCGAGGAGACGAAACGGGTTGTCCGCGGTCGTCAGGTCGGTCCCGTCGATGGCGAGGAGGAACTCCCCCTCGGCGACGTTCGCGCCCGGCTCGGTGAGGGGCGAGCGGGAGGCCTCGTCCCAGTTCTCGCCCGGGAAGACCCTCGAGATCCGGAAGCGCCCGGCCGGATCCGCCTCGAACTCGCAACCCAGGAAGCCTCCCGGCACCCGCTCGACCTTCGGGTCGTCTCCGGAAGAGACGTACGTGTGGCCCGCCTCCAGCTCGGAGACGAGCTCGCCGAGGAGGAAGTCGAGGTCGGCGCGGTCCGCGACGTACGGCACGAGCGCTCCGTAGCGGGCCAGGAGGACCGGCCAGTCGACACCGTGGAGCCCGGGGTCGTAGAACCAGTCCCGGACGATGCGGGTCCCGTCCGTCCAGATCTGGGCCCATTCGGTGCCGAGGTCGAGCTTCACGCGAAGTCCGGAGAGGTCGAGCTTTCCGGATCCGGACGAGAGCCCTGCGCGGGCTTCGCAGATGCCACGGTCCTTGCCGGAGTGCCAGAGGAGCTTCTTCCCGTCGGCCGAGAGGGTGTAGGAGGCGACGGAGTCGAGGACCTTCTCCTCTTTTCGCTCTTCCAGGTCGTACCGGGAAAGAGCCTCTTCTCCCTCCTTGCCCCGAAGGTAGAAGACGGCGCCGGCGGATGCGGAGAGGGAGCGGATCTCGTCGGGTATCACTCCCGGCAGGGCGACCGTCCGGGCGACGAAGCCGTCGGCGACGATCTCGACGCGTGTCGGCACGGTCTTCTTCGCCTCGGCTTTCTCGGGCTTTCCCCGGTCCTTTCCGTGCTCCTTCGCCTGCCGCGCGCCGGGTTTCGGGTCATCCTTGCCCGAACCCTCCTCCTTCCCCTTCTCCTCGTCGCTCTTCGGCGGGAAGAGGTGCGGCACGGAAGGGGCCAGGGCGGCCGCGTAGACGCGCGTCGCCTTCGGGTAGACGTAGGAGAACTCGAAGGCGCTGAACGCCGGCGTGAAGTCGCGGTTGGAGAGGAAGAACAGGTACTTGCCGTCGGCAGAGAAGGCGGGCGAGAAGTCGGCCGTCAGGCCGTCGCCGAGGGCGAAGGACTTCCCCGACTCGAGCGCGTGGACCCAGAGGCCCGGGAGGCGGGTCGGGTGGCTCTTCTCGTAGACGAGCCAGCGGGAGTCGGGGGAGAAGGAGTAGACGTCGATGTCCTCGAAGCCGCTCCGGTCCGCGTCGGTCACCTTCGCGGTCGCCACGTCGACGACGCGCAGTCGCTGGCTCCGGTCGCCCCAGGCGATCTTCGTGCCGTCCGGGCTGAAGACGGGGCGGAACTTCCACGGCGCGCCGTCGGTCGTGAGACGGCGGGGTGCGCCGGACCCGTCCTGCGGGCGGATCCAGATCTCGTACTCGCCGGTCTCGTCGGAGAGGTACGCGATCCACTTCCCGTCGCGCGACCAGGCCGGGTCCCTCTCCCGGACGGAGGGCGTCGCCGTGAGATTGCGGGTCGCGCCGTCCTTGCCCGGGACGGAGTAGAGGTCGCCGCGGGCGTCGAGGACGACGCGCGCGCCGCTCGGCGAGAGGGCCGTCCCGGCGACGTTCGGCGACACGTCGCGGAAGGCAGGAACCGTGGCCGCGCGGTCGGAGCCGAGGGTGATCGGGACGCGGGCGGTTTTCTCCGTCGCGAGGTCGAGGGTGAAGAGGAGCCCGCCGTTCATGAAGACGATCTTCCCGTCGCCGAGGCTCGGCCAGAGGACGTCGAATTCCGTGAACGACGTCAGTTTCCGCGTCTCCCTCGTCTTCAGGTCGTGACGCCAGAGGTTCAGGGTCTTCTCGCGGTCGGAGGTGAAGTAGACGGCGTCGCCCCACCACATCGGGAAGTTGTCGGTCCCTTCCCAGGTCGTGAGCCGCTCGGATTTCTTCGCCGCGAAGTCGTAGGTCCAGACGTCCTGCGCCCGTCCCCCCTTCGTTCGCTTCCAGGTCCGGAACTCCCGGTCGACGGGGCAGTAGGCGAGCCTGGTCCCGTCGGGCGAGAAGGAGGCCGAGCCCCCCTCGGGAATCTCCAGAGGAGTCTCGAGGCCCCCTTTCGGGTCGACGAGGTAGTACCGCCCCATGCGGTTGTTCCAGGGAACGCGGTTCATCCGGACGAGGACCTCGCCGTCCTTCGTCCAGCCGAGGATCCAGTTGTCCCAACCGCCGCGCGGGGGGAGCGGCCCGACGTCCGTGGCGAACGTGAGCTGCTTCGGAGGACCGCCCCACGCCGGCATGACCCAGACCTGCCGTGTTCCCGTGTACTCGGCGGAGAAGGCGATCCACTTCCCGTCGTGGGAGAGCTTCGGGAAGAGCTCGAGGCCCGGATGTGCGGTGAGGCGGTGCGCCGCGCCTCCGGACACGGGTGCGCGCCAGACGTCCCCCGCGTAAACGAAGACGACGGCGTCTCCCCGGACGTCGGGGAAGCGGAGGAGTCGGGCCTCGGGCGGGCCGTCGGGCACCGAGGAACGGGCCGGGCCGGCCGGCAGGAGGAGAGCCGCGAGGGACGCGGCCAGGAGCGCGAGGCGGGGGAGGCGGGCCTTCATGGGCCGATTCTGCCCGAGCGCTCCCGGGCCGTCCCTTTCGCTTTCCGGGGTTCTGGTCCATCATCCCCGAAAATCCCGAGAGCTTCAGCGAGGCGGAATCGATGGCTTTCCTGAAAGTCCTGGAATCGCCGGACCCTGCCCTCAAGGACCAGACCATCCCGCTCGCGGGAAAAGAGGTCCTGATCGGAAGGGGCAAGGAAAACAGTCTCGTCCTCGAGGACCACGCGGTCTCGCGCCACCACGCCCGGATCGTGGAGGAGCCGGACGGGCACATCCTCGTCGACAACAACAGCGCGAACGGCAGCTGGGTCAACGGCCAGCGGGTCACCGAGCAGCGCCTGAAGCCGGGGGACCAGATCCGCGTCGGCAAGACGGTCTTCGAGATCCAGGGCGTCTACGACCCGGAGGGGACGGCGCTGCTGGACGTGCAGGGAATGGGAATCCCGATGAAGCCCGCGCCCGCTCCGGCCCCGGCGCCCCCGGCGCCCGCGTACGTGCCGCCCTCCGCCCCGCCGCCGCCGCGGCCCGTCGCCCCGGCCTACGAACCGACCCCGGCCCCGGAGCCCGTGCCGATGCGCCGGCCGGCGCCTCCTCCGACGCCGATCCCGGGCCCGACTCCCATTCCCTCCCGGCCCGCGCCGCCTCCGGCTCCGGTGGCCGCGCCGCGCCCGGCGCCGATGCCGCCTCCCGCGCCGGCCCCGATGTCCTCCCGTCCGGCGGCCGTGCCTCCCGCGCCGATGCCGGCTCCCGCGCCCCCCGCCTACTTCGGCGACGAAGCGCCGATCGAGGGAGAGCCCGCGGGCTTCTGGATCCGGTTCCTCGCGTACCTGATCGACAGCGTCATCATCTCGGTCCTGATGGGCATCATCTGGGCCCCCACGATGTTCCTCACGATGCGCTCGGCGATGAGCGAGGGAGGGCCAGGGCCGCTCGCGGCGATCCTGCCCTTCCTCTCGTTCCTGCTCACCATGGCCGCGTCACTCGGCTACATCCTCTGGTTCTGGGCGAACAAGGGGGCGACCCCCGGCAAGAAGATGCTGGGCCTGCGGATCGTCCGTGAGGACGGCGAGGAGCCGCTCGGGTGGGGCACCGCGTTCATGCGCCTCGTGGGCTACATGGTCAGCGGTTTCATCCTCTACATCGGGTTCCTGATGATCGCCTTCAACCCCGACAAGATGGGCCTCCACGACAAGATCGCCAAGACCCGGGTCCTGAAGATCAAGTAGCGCCTCCCGTCCCCTTCCATCGAACGGCAGAAGGCCGGGCCCGTGGGCCCGGCCTTCGTGCTTCCAGGGCGGTGAATGCGAGGCCGGGTCAGCTCTTGGGGAGCTTCTCCCGGATCTGGAAGAGGACGAGGACTCCCTCGAGGAGCACGCGCATGAGCGCGAGGTAGAGGGCGGCAAAGAGCGGCCCGACGACCATCATCACGAAGCCGGTGACGACGACGAAGAAGACCCCGAAGCGAATTCCCTCGAACATCGTCTTGAGGCCCGAGAGGATCCCGCCGAGAGCGGCGAGGCCGCAGAGGATCAGGATGACGACGTAGAGGAGCCGGACGAGCCTGGGGGCTATGAGTCTCTCGAACTTGAGGTCGAGGAGCCCCTTCAGGGCGCCCGCGTCCTCGGTCATGATGCCCTGGGCGGCCGCACCGGCGGCGGATGCCCTCTCCGCTGCGGGGTGCATCACCCGGGGAGCCGGGGCCGGCTCGGGGGTCGGGTCCGGGGCCGCAGTCCGTGCGGGAGCCGGGGCCGGAGCCGGGGCGGGGATGTCGGCGACGCGGAACGACGGGAGCGTCTTCGGGTCGGTCCACGACCCGAGCGCCTCGTTCCAGACCATGACCTGGCGTCCGGCGTACTGCGAACAGATCTGCCGCACCTGGCCCATGTCCTGCTCGCCGTCGAGCTGGCGACCGTCCACGGCGACGAAGAACTTCTCTTCGGGCATCTCCACTCCTTTCAGCGTGCGAAGACGTCGGCGACGGGTGTGACGCGGATGCGTTCGGTGGTGAGGCCGAGCTTCCTCGCTCCGATGATCTTGTCCTCCGCGAGGACCTCCGGGGGTTTGGGCGCATCGTACGCGATCGTGGCGGGTTCGGAGGAGAGGAGCTGCTTCTTCAGCCCCTCGGCGTCCTTCGTGATGAAGACGACCGAAAGCTTCTCGGCCGAGAGGTGCCTGCGGATCGCCTTGTTCACCTCGGCGCGGGTCAGCTTCGCGAGGCGCTCGCGCATGTGGGGGACGTAGTCGCCGGTGCCGTACCACCTCGAGTCGAGGGCGGTCCCGAGGTCCTGCCCCTGGGTCGAGGTGAGGAGGTAGACGTTTTTCATCAGGTAGTCGCGGGTGGCCTGGAAGTCGGCCTCGGAGATCCCCTCACGGATCAGCCCGTCCAGCTCGTGGAGTGCGATCTTCAGGGCCATCGGGCCGCTGGCGGGAACGACGGGGCGGATCCAGACCTCGAAGAGCTGCGCACGGCGCGCGACGTTCGGTTCGGGGAAGAAGCGGTACATGCCGCCGGGGAAGGCCTCGATGTAGGCGTAGTCGCCGTAGTTCATGCCGCGCAGCTCGCGGATGCGCTGGTAGAGGTGCGACATGGACGAGCGGTGCTCGCCGAGATGGGCCCGCGCGACGGAGAGGGCGGCGAAATCGGGGTGCGAACGGGTGACCGCGATCGGGAGCCCGAAGGAGATCGCCGTGGCCCGGGTCTCCTTCTGGACGATCTCCACCTCGAGGTCCTGCGGCGCCCGCCCCGCGACGCCGGCCGGGGCCGGGAGGGCCGGGCCCTCGGGGAGCCCGCCAAGCCGCGAGAGGAGGCGGGCCTTCAGGTCGGCCGGGACGTCGCCCGCGAGGCCGACGGTCAGGGCGGCACGGGTGTAGGCCGCCTTCCAGAAAGACTTCACGTCGTCGAGCGTGATTGCCTCGATCCCGGCGAGCGTGCCGAGCGAAGGGTGGGCGTAGGGCGTGCCGGCGAAGACGACGGCCTGGAGGCGCTCCTTGCCGAGCTCCTCCTCGTTGTTGGCGATGAGATCCTGGGCCAGGGCGTTCTTCTGGGCGTCCTTCAGGCGGCGGAAGTCCTCCTCGCGAAAGCCGGGTGCCAGAAGCTGCGGGAGGACGATGTCGAGGAAAGCGCCGCCGTTGTCGCGGTGGACGCTCCCGGTGAAGACGGTCATCTCCTTGTCGACACCGGCCGAGAAGCCCGCGGCCATCGGGAAGAGGGCCTTCCGGATCTCGTCGATGCCGGCGTCCTTCGAGCCGGCCTCGGCGACCATCGAGGCGGTCAGGGTGGCGAGCCCCTCCTTCCCCTTCGGGTCGTGGGCGGAACCGGCGGCGAAGAGGAGCTTGAAGGAGACCTGCGGAAGCGGCGAGGGGCGTTCGACGACGGCCAGCCCCGCGGGAGCCGCGGTCGCGGGCGCGAGCGTCGCGAGGGCGGGGAGCTGGGCGAGGGCGGGAGGGGGTGCTTCGTGCGAGAGGGTCGTCAGGACGAGCCCGGCGTCGGTGAAGTACTTCGCCGCGGCGGCGCGGAGGTCCTCGGGGGTGAGCGTGGCGTAGACGCGGAAGATCTCGTTGAGCGTGCCGTACTCGCGGCGGAAGCGGACGAAGCGGGCGAGGATTCCGCCGATCGCGTCCGTGTTGTCGAGGCCCCTCACGATGCCGTAGCGCGCGTTCGACTTGGCGTCGGCGAGGCGGCGGGCCGGGACCGGCTCGACACGGAGCGTGGCGAAGGTCCGGAGGATCTCGTCCCTCACGGCGACCGCGTCCTCGAGCTTCTTCACGCGCGCCCCGGCCACGAGGAGCTGCGGGTCGGCGCTCGACGGGAGGTAGGGGAAGAGCTGGTCGACCTTCTGCTCGGTCTCGACGAGCTTCTTGTAGGCGTCGGACGTCGGGCCGAAGGCGAGGTCGAGGAGGACGTCGAGGGCCGCCCAGTCCTTCTCGGTGGTCGAGAAGGCGGGGCCGCGGAAGGCGACGGCGACCCAGGGGAGGGTCGGCGTCGTCCACGGGACGTGGACCGTCTTCGGGCCGCTCGGCGGGGGCTCGACCGGGATCTCGACGCTGTAGCTGCCGCGCTTCCAGCTGCCCCAGTACTTCTCGACGAGCGGGAGGACCTTCGCCGGGTCGACGTCGCCCGCGACGATGACGGTCGTGTACTCGGGGCGGTACCAGCGGTCGAAGAAGGCCTTCGAGTAGGCGAACTGGTTGGGCATGTCCTCGATGTCCCTGAGGAAGCCCATCGTCGTGTGCTTGTAGGTGTGCTTCGTGAAGGCGGTGTCGCGCATCGCCTCGAAGAGCTTCGACATCGGGTTCGCGCTGTTCTTGTTGTACTCGCCGAGAACGGCGCGGGACTCGGTCTTGAACGCGGCCTCCGGGTAGTCGAGGTTCTGGAAGCGGTCCGCCTCGATCTCGAGGACCTTCTCGAGGTCCTCCTTCGCGAAGGTCGTGTGGTAGTTCGTGTAGTCGTCCGTCGTGTAGGCGTTCTGCCGCGCGCCGGCCTTCGTGAGGATCGCCTGGTACGCGGCGGGCGGGTAGGCCTTCGTCCCGCGGAACATCATGTGCTCGAAGAAGTGGGCGAAGCCCGACTTGCCCGGCTCGACCTCGTTGCGCGACCCGGTCTGCACCGGGATCTGCAGGGAGACGAGGTTCGGGAAACCCGTCGGCACGACGATGACCCGAAGACCGTTCGGGAGGGTCTTCTCGGTGGCCTGGAAGGGGAGGAGGTCTGTGGACATCTCGGGACCTTTCGGGACGGGGGTGGCCGCGAGGGCGCTCGCCGCGAGGGCGAAGGCCAGGGCGGGGACGATCGGGGCGGAAAGTCGGTTCATCGGTCTCCTCGTCGGCACGCCTCGGCGCGCCGGTGGTCGGTCGGAGGGCCCCCCGGGACGGGGCCGGTCAGGAATCCTTCTTGTAGAGGTATGCGCTGTCGAGCGCCCGGACGCCTCCGGCGTCGCCGGTGACGTACTTCGAATCACTCCAGATCGCGGCGCCGGCCGTCCGGCCGGCGGCGTCGACGCAGTAGAAGTTCACGTTGAAGGTCGGCCGCCCTTTCGCGTCGCGGTGCCGCGGCACGAGATGGGTCTTCTCGGCGATGCGCTTCAGGGCCCTGAGGCACGCTTCCTCGGGGGCGAGGCCGTCGCGCAGGTACTCGACGACCGTGTGGGAGCCGCAGGTGAGGAGGTTCGCCTCGCCGCGGCCCGTCGAGCCCGCGGAGCCGACGCCGTTCTCGGCATACAGGCCGGCGCCGACGACGGGCGAGTCGCCGACGCGCCCCGGGATCTTGAAGAAGAGCCCCGAGGTCGTCGTGACGCCCGCCAGGTCTCCCTTCTCGGACCGGATCGAGAGGTGAATCGTCCCCTGAGGCCGGAAGATCCCCTCCCCGTACTTCTCGAGGAAGCGCTTCACGTCGGGGTCCTCGGCGTCGCGGGCCGCCTCGATCCAGTCGTCGAGGTCGGAGAGGCGGTTCTTCCAGTGAAGCCAGATCTTCCGGGTCTTCTCCGTGAGAAGGCTTTCGTCGGGGAAGCCGTGCGCCGTCGCGAACCGGCGGGCTCCCGTGCCGACGAGGAAGACGCGGTCGGTGCGCTCCATGACGAGACGCGCGACCTTCGACGGGGTCTTCACGCCGGTCAACGCCGCGACGGCGCCGGCCCGCATCGTCCGGCCGTCCATGACGGCGGCGTCCAGCTCGACGACGCCCTCCTCGTTCGGGATGCCGCCGTAGCCCACGGTCACGTCGTCCGGGTCGAGTTCGGCGACGTTGACGCCGGCGATCGCTGCGTCGAGAGGGTCCTTCCCCTGGATCAGCGCCTGGCGTGCCACCTTCGCCGCTTCGAGTCCGTTGGCGGAAGTGACGATCGCGAATCCGGCTCCTGCGGGTGCAGGAGCGGCTGTCGCGGCCTGGGCGGCGAGGTCTCGCGGCAGGAGCGCGGCCGCTCCGGCGAGCGCGGCCGTCCCGAGGAGCTGGCGGCGGGAAAGAGGGGAGTCGGTCATCGCGTCCCTTTCTGGAAGTGCGGCTCGTCGCGCCCGGCCGACGAACGCCCGCATTGTCTCCCGCCGCGCGCCGCGAGGGCCCGTTGCCGGGTCAATAGAGAACGAGACCGGCCAGGCTCGCGAGGGCGAGCGCGACGAGGCCGGCCCCGGCCAGGCGGCGGAACGTGCCGGTGCCGAACCCGACCGCCAGCGCGAACTTCAGGAGCGTGTTCGCGAGGACACCGACGGCGAGCGCCCGCGCGGCGAGGAACGGCCCGGTCGTGCCCTGGCCCAGCTTGTACATCGAGTAGATGAGGGCGTCGACGTCGAGGAGCCCCGCGAGGGCGGAGGAGACGAGGAGCCCCTGCGAGCCGAAGGCGCTGCGGGCGGCGTTGACGGCGTAGAGGACGACCTGGAACGCCGCGACCATCTGAAGGGCCGCGGCGAGGCGAAGGGGGTTGCCGGGTCCCGACGCCGACGCAGATTCGGCCGGGCGGCGCAGGAGGAGGAGGATCACCGCCAGCCCCGCGACCATCGGCAGGGAGAGGAGGGGGAGGACCTCCCGCCCGATCTCGGGACTCAGAAGGCCGGCGAGGATCGCGACCCGGAACGGGACGAGCGAGCAGGCGGCGACGACGCCGACGGCGAGAGGGGCGCCGGCGGCTCCCGCGTTCCGGCTCTCGCGCGAGAACGTGAGCGTGACCCCCGTCGAGGAGACGAGCCCGCCGAGGAGGCCCGCGAGGCCCCAGCCCTTCTCCGGGCCGGCCCAGCGCACCGCGACGTACCCGACGAACCCTATGCCCGAGAAGATCAGGATCAGGGCCCAGAGCTCCTGCGGGCGGATTCCCGGCGCCGGGCCGAAAGGCCCGGCGGGGAGGATCGGAAGGACGACGAGGGCCAGGACCGCGAAACGGGCCCCTGCGGCGATCTCCTCGGAGCGGAGCCGCTCGACCGCCGCGTGCATCCAGGTCTTCTCGGCCAGCACCAGGGCCGTGAGGGCGGCGATGGCGCTCCCGAGGACGATGCGGCCCGAGCCCGAGAGCCAGCCGGAGCCGAGGACGGCGAGCGCCGCCACCTCCGTCGTCGCGTCCAGGTCGCCTGCGATGGCGTGGATTGCGAACGCGGAGACGACGAGGAGGGCGGCGGCGGCGAGGAGCAGCGGCCCCGCGGCCGCGACCCCGGACGCCGCGAGCTCGGCGGCGATGCCGGAAACGAGCCCGAGGAGAAGGAACGTCCGGACCCCCGCGAATCGCTTGATGCCGCCCGCGGCTCGCGCCGACCACTCCCTCTCGACGCCGACGGCCAGGCCGCCGAGGGCGGCGACGAGAAGCCGGGGCAGCTCTTCGAAGGGGAGGGAGGCCGTCACACGATCCTCGATTGGCAGATCAGTTTACGCCTCGCGCGAAGCCGGGTCGGCGGCGCTGGCCGCGGGGCAAAGCTGCGGGTCGAGGAATCCCCGTGGGGTCGTACCGCGGCCGTGGCCGGTCGAAAAACGTACAGCTTAGCGCAACAGCAGGTGTTCACAAAGCGACGATGCAGCTTCCCATCGAGGCGTGAGACGAAGTCGCGTGCTAGCCTTTCGGACGTGATTTCCCCCGGATTCGAACGCTGAGTGCGGCCCTGCGCGGGGCCGCACTTTTCGTTTTTCGGGGGGGAGGAGAAGCATGACACCGGAACCTGCGAAGGCAGCCCCCGCGCCGAAGGACAACCGCTGGCGCCTCGTCGAGGCGACGATGCGGCGGCACGGGCACAAGTCACACGCACTCATCGAGGCGCTCCACAGCGCCCAGGAGTCCTACGGCTTTCTCGAGGAGGACGTGCTCCGCATGGTGGCGACGGAGCTGCGCCTCCCCCTCTCGAAGGTCTACGGCGTGGCGACGTTCTACAACTTCTTCACGCTCAAGCCGCAAGGTCGGCACACCTGCGTCGTCTGCACCGGCACGGCCTGCTACATCAAGGGGGCCGACCAGATCATGAACGTCCTGGAGAAGAAGTTCGATCTGAAGTCCGGGACCACGTCGCCCGACGGACAGGTCTCCGTCCTCACGGCGCGCTGCATCGGCTCCTGCGGCCTGGCCCCCGCCGCCGTCCTGGACGGGGCGGTGGCCGCCAAGCTGACGCCGGCGCAGCTCGTGGCGAAGGTCGAGGAGTGGATGAGCCATGATCAGCATTGAAGACCTCTCCCAGATCTCCCAGGCCGAGCGCGACGCCCGGGACGCCATCGGGCACCAGATCAACGTCTGCGTGGCGGCGAGCTGCCTCTCCCTTCAGAGCGACAAGGTCAAGGAGGAGCTCGAGAAGGCGGTCGAGGCGAAGGGAAAGAAGGACTGCTGCAAGGTCCGCGGCGTCGGCTGCATGGGCCTCTGCGCGGCCGGTCCCCTCGTCGCCGTCGAGAAGGAGAAGGTCCTCTACCAGGGAGTGACCCCCGAGGACGCTCCCGCCATCGTCGACGCCCTGGGCGGCGAGCCGGTGGCGCGGATACAGGGGGACCTGGAGGCGCCGTTCTTCGCCCGGCAGCAGAAGATCGTCCTCGAGAACTGCGGCCGGATAGACCCGGAGCGGATCGAGGAGTACATCGCGGCCGACGGGTACCTCGCGCTCATCGACACGCTGACCGCGATGACGCCGATCGGCGTCGTCCAGCAGGTGACGCGATCGGGCCTGAGGGGCCGCGGCGGTGCGGGCTACCCGACGGGGCTCAAGTGGGCCACCGTGAACAAGTCCCAGGGGACGAGGAAGTTCGTCATCTGCAACGGCGACGAGGGCGACCCGGGCGCGTTCATGGACCGCGCCGTGCTGGAGAGCGACCCGCACCGGATCCTCGAGGGGATGGCGCTCGCCGGCTACGCGGTCGGCGCGTCCCAGGGCTTCGTCTACGTCCGGGCGGAGTACCCGCTCGCGATCAAGCGCCTCAAGCTCGCGATCAAGCAGGCCGAGAAGATGGGCCTCCTCGGCGCGAGCATCGGCGGGACGACGTTCGGCTTCAACGTCGACATCCGGCTGGGCGCCGGCGCGTTCGTCTGCGGCGAGGAGACGGCGCTCATCTCCTCCGTCGAGGGCGGGCGCGGCACGCCGCGCCCCCGGCCCCCGTATCCCGCGGAGTCGGGGCTCTGGGGCTACCCGACGCTCATCAACAACGTCGAGACGCTCGCGAACATCCCGACGATCCTGCGCAACGGCCCCGAGTGGTTCGCCAGGATCGGCACGGCCAAGAGCCGCGGGACGAAGGTCTTCGCCCTCGCGGGCGCGATCACCAACACCGGCCTCATCGAGGTACCGATGGGGATGCCGCTGCGCGAGATCATCTTCGACATCGGCGGGGGCGTCCCCGACGGGAAGGCGTTCAAGGCCGTCCAGACCGGAGGCCCCTCGGGCGGCTGCATCCCGGAGTCGGGCCTCGACATGCCGTGCGACTACGAGTCGCTCGCCAAGCTCGGCTCGATCATGGGCTCCGGCGGGATGATCGTCATGGACGAGACGTCGTCGATGGTCGACGTCGCGAAGTTCTTCATGGAGTTCTGCATGGACGAGTCGTGCGGCAAGTGCGTTCCCTGCCGGGTCGGCACGGCGCAGATGCACGAGCTCCTCCGGCAGATCTCGGCGGGCGAGGCGACCGCGCGCGAGCTCGCGCTCCTCGAGCACCTCTGCGACGTCGTGAAGTCGACGAGCCTCTGCGGCCTCGGCCAGAGCGCCCCGAACCCGGTCCTCTCGACCCTCCACTACTTCCGCGACGAGTACGAGTCGAAGATCGCGGCCGGGGAGGCCGCAGCGGCAGGCCACGCCCCGCCGGCGGGAGGTGCCGCGTGAGCGGCCGCCCGAGCGCCAAGCCCGCGGCCGGCGCGCCGTCGAGCAAGGTCAAGACCCTCACCATCGACGACCGGCTCGTCTCCGCCCGCGAGGACGAGTCGATCCTCGACGCTGCCCGCCAGAACGGGATCCAGATTCCGACGCTCTGCAACCTCGACGGCCTGACGCCCGTCGGCGCCTGCCGCCTCTGCATGGTGGAGGTCAAGGGGTCCAGCAGGCTCTTCGCCTCCTGCGTGACGATGGTCGGCGAGGGGATGGAGGTCGTCACCGACTCCGAGCGCCTCCAGAAGTACCGCAAGACGATCGTCGAGCTCCTCTTCTCCGAGCGAAACCACGTCTGCGCCGTCTGCGTGTCGAACGGGCACTGCGAGCTGCAGAACCTCGCGCAGACCCTCGGCGTGACGCACCTGACGGTGCCGTATCTCCACCCGAAGCTGCCGGTCGACGCCTCGCACGAGCGCTTCGTGAACGACCACAACCGCTGCGTCCTCTGCCAGCGCTGCGTCCGCGTCTGCGGCGAGGTGGAGGGAGCGCACACCTGGGACCTGCGGGGCCGCGGCATCGACACCCGGGTCATCACCGACCTCAACCAGCCCTGGGGCTCCTCCGAGACGTGCACGGGGTGCGGCAAGTGCGTCCACGTCTGCCCGACCGGCGCGCTCACGGAGAAGGGAAAGTCGATCCGCGAGATGGCGAAGCAGTCCCGCTTCCTGCCGTACCTGACGATGATGAGGGAGGACCGGAGTGAGTAAGGTCAGGCTCGCCACGGTGTGGCTCGACGGCTGCTCCGGGTGCCACATGTCCTTCCTCGACATGGACGAGCGGATCCTCGAGATCGCCGCCCGCGTCGAGGTCGTCTACAGCCCGCTCGTCGACCTGAAGGAGTTCCCGGCCGACGTCGACGTGACGATCGTCGAAGGGGGCGTCTCCAGCGAGGAGGACCTCCACAAGATCCGGATGGTGAGGAGCCGGACGAAGCTCCTCATCGCCCTCGGCGACTGCGCCGTCACGAGCAACGTGCCCGGCATGCGGAACACGTTCAAGGTGGACGACGTGATGAAGAGGGCCTACTTCGAGAACGCCGACCTGAAACAGCAGGTCCCGTCCGACGTCATTCCGAAGCTCCTGCCCAGGACGCGGCCCGTACACGAGGTCGTCCCTGTCGACGTCTTCCTCCCCGGCTGCCCCCCGCCGGCCGACGTCATCTTCGGCGCGCTCGTCTCTCTCCTCGACGGGACGACGCCCGACCTGTCCGGCACGCGGTTCGGACGCTAGGACACGCCATGGGAAAGACGATCACGATCGACCCCGTCACCCGCATCGAAGGCCACTCGAAGATCACGCTGAAGCTCGACGACGCCGGTCACGTCTCCGACGCCCGGTTCCACGTCACCCAGTTCCGCGGCTTCGAGAAGTTCTGCGAAGGGCGCCCGTTCTACGAGATGCCGGCGCTCATGGCCCGGATCTGCGGGATCTGCCCCGTCAGCCACCTCGTCGCCTCCGCGAAGGCGTGCGACGCCATCCTCGCCGTGAAGATCCCCGAGACGGCCGCGATGCTGCGCCAGGTCCTCAACCTGGCGCAGATGATCCAGTCGCACGCGCTGAGCTTCTTCTACCTCTCCTCGCCCGACCTCCTCCTCGGCTTCGACTCCGACCCGGCGAAGCGGAACATCTTCGGCGTCCTCGAGAAGAACCCCCGGGACGCGCGCGACGGGGTCCGCCTCCGCCGCTTCGGCCAGCAGGTCATCGAGACGCTCGCCGACAAGCGGATCCACCCTTCGTGGCTCGTCCCCGGCGGCGTCGACCAGGCGCTGACGGCCGACAAGCGCGACCTCGTCCTCTCCTGGCTCCCGGAGTGCTACGAGATCATCGGCCGCACGCTCGAGCGGACGAAGCAGTCGCTCGAGGGGTTCCGGGAGGAGATCCGGACCTTCGCGAACTTCCCGAGCCTCTTCATGGGGCTGACGACGGCCGAAGACAAGCTCGAGATGACGGACGGCGTCCTGCGCATCGTCGACGCGAATGGCAAGGTCGTCGTCGACAACGCCGATCCGTCGACCTACCGCGAGCTCATCGGCGAGGCCGTCGAGCCCGACTCCTACCTCAAGAGCCCGTACTTCAAGCCGTCCGGTTACCCGGGCGGGATGCTCCGGGTCGGGCCGCTCGCCCGCATGAACGTCATCGACGGCATCGACACGCCGCGCGCGAACGAGGAGTGGGCCGAGTTCCGCTCCCTCGAGCGAGGGGCGGTGCTGTCGTCCTTCCACTACCACTACGCCCGTCTCATCGAGATCCTCTTCGGTCTCGAGCGCATCGAGCAGCTCCTGCACCATCCCGACATCCTCTCGAAGCAGGTCCGCGCCCACGCGCGACCGAACAACTTCGAGGGAATCGGGGTGTCGGAGGCTCCGCGCGGGACGCTCATCCACCACTACCGCATCGACGAGAACGGCCTGATCGAGTGGGCGAACCTCATCATCGCGACCGGCTTCAACAACCTCGCGATGAACCGCGGGATCCTCCAGGCGGCGCGGCACTACATCGGCAGCCAGGAGATCCAGGAGGGGATGCTCAACCGTGTCGAGGCCGTGATCCGCAGCTTCGATCCCTGCCTCTCCTGCTCGACCCACGCCGTGGGCGCGATGCCCCTCGTGGTCGAGCTCAGGGACGCCGATGGTCGCCTGCTGGATCGGAAGGCGCGCTGACCGTTCCACGTCCTCAAATGGTGTCCGCGAGCGGGCGCGGGCGGGACGGTGGTCCCGCTCGCGCCCCTTCCTCGGGGCGCCCGCCGGGGGGCGGGCCCCCCCCCGCCGCCCCCCGGCGCCGGGCGCTGCTAACATCCCCGCGAGAATCCGATGACTCGTCCCGGAATCGAGCCGTTCCTCCCGTGTGCCCCGGAGCTCGTCCGCGAGGTCCGGTTGCTGGCCGTCGGCGGGCACGAGCGGTTCGAACGCGAGGTCTGGGCCCGTCTCCCTGAAGCGGCCGTGCCAGGCGTCACGCCGAACCCGTCGTACCACAACGAACGCCACGTGGCGGCGGTGTGCGACGGCGTGGAGTCGATCTTCACGGCGCTCCAGGCCGGCTCGGACCCCTTCGGCATCGCCCGGGACGCCCGCCGGTGGGCGGAGTCGACAGGTCAGCCCGAACCGGATCTCGAGGCTCTCCGCATCGCGTTCGGCGTCGCGTTCGCGTGCCACGACCTCGGGAACATCGCCGCATCGACCCGGATCTCCCTGGACGGAGGCGGGCTCGGCCTCGAGCACGCGCGGCTCTACGACTCGTCCGCCCTCTACGGAACACCCGCCGTCGAGATCCGGAGCGCCGCGATCGCCCATGCCCTCCTCGTATCCAAGGGCGGGGAGTGCGGCCGTGTGCCGGCCCTGGCGCGCCTGGTCGAGCACCTCGTCCTCCAGACCGTCTTCCACTTCGAGAAGGTCTCCGACGACGCGCCCTTCTGGTCCCCGATGCAGGTCATCGACATGATCGGCTCCTACTTCTTCCTGTCCGTCCCGCGGCTCGAGGCCATCGCCGGCCTCTTCGCCGAGATGCGGGTCCAGCGGCCCGGCTCGATCCCGGTCCTCCCGTTCCTGACGTCGCTGGAGGAGCGATTCGAGAAGCTCGTCGCCGACCCCGGGGCCCGCAGGGACGTCGTCGCGGCGTTCGAGAGGAACTCCTTCGGACGCACTGCCGAGTCGGTCTTCGCCGTTCCGGACCGATTCCGCGGGATGAGCCGCCCGGTACCGTACGAGGAGGCGATCGCGGCGCTCCTGGCACCGGACTGAATTCCTCCCCTGAAAAGGCTTCCTCCGGCCCTTCCCGCCCCCTAAACTCGGCGTCCGGCCGTGAACGAAGCTGACCGTCTCCAAAGTGCGCATCCCACGGAGGAATGATGGAAGTCTCCTCGTCGAAGTCCCTTCCGGAGAACGCCTACCGCCCGCTGAAGCCGGGCGAGACGTACGAGCCGATCGTCCCCGCGGCCTCCCAGATGAAGGAGTTCACGCCGCGCTCGGTGACGCTCGGGATCGTCATGGCGGCCGTCTTCTCGGCGGCGGCGGCCTTCCTCGGCCTGAAGGTCGGACAGGTCTTCGAGGCGGCGATCCCGATCGCGATCCTCGCGGTCGGCTTCGGCTACGCCTTCAAGCGCCGGTCCACCCTCCTGGAGAACGTCATCGTCCAGTCGGTCGGCGCCGCCTCCGGCCTCGTCGTCGCGGGCGCCATCTTCACCCTCCCGGCGCTCTTCATCCTCGACCTGCCCGTCGACCTCTTCAAGCTCTTCCTCGTCTCGCTCCTCGGCGGCGTGCTCGGCATCGCCTTCCTCGTCCCGCTGAGGCGGCATTTCGTCAAGGAGATGCACGGGGAGTTCCCGTTCCCCGAGGCCACGGCGACGACCGAGGTCCTCGTCGCGGGCGAGGCGGGCGGGAAGCAGGCGAAGGTCCTCGTCGCGGCCGCCCTGATCGGCGGGATCTTCGACTTCCTGATCCTCCACCTGCAGGCCTTCGCGGAGGTCTTCACCACGCGCTCCGTCGGCCTTCTCGACCGCCTCGCCGAGCGGTCGAAGATCGTCTTCAAGATCGACGTCCTCTCCTCGGTGATGGGGCTCGGCTACATCATCGGCCTCAAGTACTCCGCGGTCATCTGCGCGGGCTCGTTCCTCTCCTGGTTCCTCCTCGTTCCCCTCGTGTCGCACTTCGGCGCGGGCGCCACGAGCGCCATCCCGCCGGTCACCGGCGATGCCCTCATCTCCGGTATGGGCGCCGAGGCGATCTTCCGCGGGTACGTGAGGCACATCGGCATCGGCGCCATCGCCGCGGCCGGCATCCTGGGAATCCTCAGGAGCTGGCGGGTCATCGCGAAGGCGTTCTCCTTCAAGGCGCTCTTCGGCGCAGCGAAGTCGGCCTCGGGGGAGGCCGAGCGGACCGACCGCGATCTCCCGATGAAGGTCATCGTCGGCGGCCTCGTCGCCGTGGCGCTCGTCGCGTGGGCCTTCTTCCGTTTCGGCGTCCTGGACCCCTCTCCGAGCATCACGTCGCAGTCGCTCATCGCGCTTCTCGTCGTCATCGTCATCTCCTTCCTCTTCACGTCGGTCGCCGCGCGCGCGATCGCCACGGTCGGGACGAACCCCGTCTCCGGGATGACGCTCATGACGCTCATCCTCACGTCCCTCTTCCTCGTGAAGGCCGGGCTCTCGGGGAAGGCGGGGATGCTCGCGGCGCTCCTCATCGGCGGCGTCGTCTGCACGGCGCTCTCGATGGCGGGCGGGCTCATCACCGACCTGAAGGTGGGGTACTGGATCGGGGCGACGCCCGCGGTCCAGGAGCGCTCGAAGTTCCTCGGGACGATCGTCGCGGCGCTCTCCGTCGGCTCGGTCCTCCTCCTCCTCAACAAGGTCTACGGCTTCGTCCCGGGGCCGGACCACCCGGCGGGGCAGGTCCTCGCGGCGCCGCAGGCGAACGCGATGGCCGCCGTCATCAAGACGCTCATGTCGGCCGAGCCGGTTCCCTGGCTCCTCTACGGCACGGGGGCGCTCATCGCGATCTCGATGCAGATGATCGGGGTGCCGGCCCTCGCCTTCGCGCTCGGCATGTACATCCCGCTCGAGCTGAACACGCCCCTCCTCGTCGGCGGCTTCATCGCGCACCTCGTGGCGAAGAGCGCGGGCAAGGACGAGAAGCTCGCCTCCGCCCGCAACTCGCGGGGCATCCTCATCGCCTCCGGCTTCATCGCGGGAGGAGCGGTGATGGGCGTCGTCGCCACGGTCTTCAAGTTCCTGGCGACGGACGAGAAGGTCGCGGGCGCGATCGGGACGGCGATCCCCGGGCTCCTCGGCTGGAACTTCGGATTCTCGGAGGGGAAGGGGCCGGAGCTCCTCGCCCTCGGCGCGTACGTTCTCCTGGCCGCCTACATGTACTGGGATTCCCGCCGGACCGACGGAGAGGCCTGAGCCGTGGACGCCCTCGACCACGCCGTCGCGACCGCCGTCCTGGGGCTCGACACGCTCTGGGGCGGCGACGTCATGAACCCGTCGGGCCTGGGCCGCTTCATCGCCGACTCCTGGTTCTCCGACGAGCCGCTCCCTGCGGCCTACACCGGCGCCGAGGCCGTGCGCCTGCGCGCCGCCGGCGGCACGTCGGCGAAGCCCGAGGCCGTCGCCGCGATGGACGCCTACCTCGCCGCCGTCGACGTCCGGGGGGCCATCGCGCACCTGCGGGACGAGGCGGGCCGGGGCGAGGGGCTGCGGGCCCGCTACCTCGAGGGGCTCGGCTTCTGTTTCGAGGTGATGCTCGACCTTGCGCTCGAGGTTTCCGGGAAAGGGGAGCCTGTTCCCTACGAACGCTGCATGCGGGCGATCCTCGGACGGCCCGGCTCGCCTTCCGAACCGGCGGACAAGCGCGAGCGGGTCCGCGAGCTCCTCGCGTCGGCGGGCTTCCCGTCGTCGGACGGGCCGGGGCTCCTGGCGGCGGTCGACGCGTGGCGCGCGGCGCGGATCGTCCCGAAGGCGGAGATCCCGGCGCTCTCCGCCCGCTTCGTCGCCGATCTCGACGCGCTCGCGGCGCAGAACGTCGTGCCCCAACTCCCCGCGGAACTGGCGCGCGTCCCGAGGGCGAACGTCGCGTTCCTCATGATCGAGAACGCCTGGTTCTCCGGCTCGATGAACTACCTCGGGCGTGCGCGCAGGCCCGACGGGTCGCCCGAGTACGAGGCGACCTACGAGCTGAACGCGTCGCTCCAGATCTCCCGGCCCGAGTTCGCCCAGCTGGTGAGCCACGAGGTCGTTCCCGGCCACGTGACGACGTTCGCCTACCTGCAGGACCTCTACGTGAGGGGCGTCCTCGGCTTCGAGGCCTCGGTCCTGACGATGAACACGCGGCCGGCAGCGCTCTTCGAGGGGATCGCCAACAACGCCATCCTGATGGCCCACGGCGTCCTCTCGCCCGAGGAGCTGCCCGACCGCGACCTCGAGGCGGGGTGCCTCCTCGCCCTTCTCCAGGACGACGCGAAGAACCAGTCGTCGTGGCTCACCTGGAACGAGGGCTGGCCGAAGGAGGACGTCGCACGCGTCCTCAGGAATGACTATCTGGTCTCCGACGAGCGCGCCGACAAGCTTTCGGGCGCCTGGGGCCGCCACCCTCTCCTCGGCCGGATGTACCTGCCGGCCTACCGCGCGGGGACCGAGAAAGTCGCGGCGCTGCGCCGGGCGTACCCCGCCTCGAAAGTCCTGCCGGCTCTCTTCGGGTGTCGCGGGGTGGTCGACCTGACGACGGTCGAGGAGGCCGTGGCGGGCTGAAGCGCCCTACTCCCCGCGCAGCACCTCGAGCGGCCGGACGCGCAGGGCGCGAACGCTGACCGCCAGGCCCGCGGCGGCCGCGAGAAGGGACACGGCGAGCGGCGCCGCGGCGAGGAGCGCGGGGGAAGGCTGGAAGGAGACCTCGAAGGCGGCCTTCAGGACGGCGCCGCTCAGGAGCGTGGCGCCGAGTGTCCCCACGAGGCCCGCGACGAGGCCCACGAGCGCGTACTCGACGCCCAGTGCTGCGGCCGCGCCGGCCCTCGTGACGCCGAGGACCTTGAGGAGCGCCACCTCGCGGGCCCGCCGCGCCGACCCGGCGCTGACGGAGCCGGCGAGGATGACGAGGCCGGCGAGGACGGAGAAGGCGCCGAGGATGCGAACGGCCTCTCCCATCCGCGCGGAGAGGGCGGCGACCCGCTCGAGCACCTCGCGTGTCCGGATGAGGATCACGTTCGGAAACTCCCGCGCGAGGAGGTCCTGGATCCGGCCCTCCTGCTCCTTCGGGAGGCGCGCCGCGGCGAGCCGCAGCTGAGGCGCTTTCTCGAGGACGCCGGGCTCGACGACGAGAAAGAAGTTGATGCCGAACGTCCGCCAGTCGACCGTCCTGAGGCTCGTCACCTTCAGCCGGAGCGGGACGCCCTGGACGTCGAAGTCGAGATTCGAGCCGAGCCGGGCGCCGATCCTCTCCGCGAACTCCTCTTCGAGGCTCACCTCGGACGCGCCCGGGTCCGACCAGAGGGCCCCCGCCACGATGCGGTTGTCCTCGGGGAGAGCGGTCATGTAGGTGAGCCTCTGCTCGCGCGTGAGCGCCCAGCGCTGGCGGCGGGCGTCTCCCTTCGCCCGGGTGGCCAGGCGGCTTGTGTCTTCTCCGTCGATGGCGGTGAGGCGCGCCGTGACGACCGGGACCGAGACGATCCGCGTCGCCCGTTCGGCGGAGAGACGCGCCTCGATGCCGGGCCACTGGTCGGGCTGGACGTCGAGGAGGAACGCGGTCGGGGCGTTCGCCGGCAGGTCGGCGGCGAGCTGCCGCGAAAAGTCGCGCTGGACGAGGGCGATGTGGAGGACGACGAGCGTTCCGAGGCCGAGGGCCAGGATCGAGCTGACCGTTCCCGCTCCCGGCCTGACGAGCGCCGCGAGGCCGTGCCGGAGGGCGAAGGGGAGCCTCTCGCGCCGGACGTGGGTCACGAGCCAGAGCAGCCCGCGCGCGGCGAGGGCGAGGACGAGGGCCGAAACCGCGAGGCCGGCGGTGAAGAGAACGGCGACGCGCGGCAGCCCCGACTGGACCCACGCGGTCGCTCCGACGCCGGCGAGGAGGAGCGCCCCTCCGAGGAACTGCAGCGGTCGCGAGGCCGGGATCGGCTCGGCGTCCCGGCGCAGGACGCGTGCCGGGGGGACCCGGCGGACCGCGAAGAGGGCGGGTACTCCGAAGAGCAGCGAGACGCCCAGCCCGAGGCCGAGGCCGCGCAGGAGGGCCTCGGGCTGCCACGGGTCGAGCCCTCCCGGCGGCAGGAGGTCGGAGTACGCATACCCGACGCCGGCGACGAGGCCGATCCCTGCCACGGCGCCGAGGAGGCTCCCGAGGAGGCCGAGGCCCGCCGTCTGCGTCGCGTAGAGAAGGATGGCCTCTTTCGAGGTGACGCCGAGGCAGCGGAGGATCGCGAGGGCGTCGAGGCGGCTCGCGATCCACGCGCGCACCGTCTGCGCGACGCCGACACCGCCGACGAGGAGAGACGTGAGGGCGACGAGGCCGAGGAACCGGGACGTCCTGCGGATGGCTTCGCGCAGCTCGGGCTGGCCGTCCAGCCAGCTCTCCACGCGCAGGCCGGCAACCCCCTCGAGGCGGGTCTTCAGCGCGGCCGCGGTCCGTCTCGCGGTGGCGACGTCGGTCCCGTCGGGAAGTTCAGGAGGACGCGGCGGGTGACCCGGCTTCCGAACCCGGCGAGGGTCGTCCGCGCGAGTCCCTCCCGCGAGATGAAGACCCGCGGTCCGATCCGGAAGGAACCGGCGAGGCGGTCGGCCTCGGAGACGACCGTTCCCGCGATCCGGAAGCGGGCGCCGCCGAGCGAGACCTCCTCGCCGACCGCCACGCCGAGCCGGCGCAGGAGGTCGGGGTGGGCGACGATGGTGTCGGCGGCGAGGAGCGAGCCGAGAGGCCGGTCCGGGTCCAGGCGCAGCTCTCCGACGAGCGGGTAGGCGGGCTCGACCGCCTTCAGCTCGACGAGGAGGCTGCGGGGGGCGAGACCCTCGGCCACCGCCGTCGTCCCCGGCTCGAAGACGACGGTGACGAGGTCTTCCGTTCGGGTTCGAGTTCCGGGGATCGCGTCGATCGCCTGCGTGACGGCCGGCGGGAACGGCTGGAGCGACTCGACGGCGAGGTCGGCGCCGAGGAGGGGGCGCGCCTGGCTCCGGATCGTCTCCTCGAGAGCGCCCGAGAGCCCCGCGACCGCCACGACGGCGGCGACCCCCGTTCCGAGGCACGCGGCGAAGAAGATCATTCGCCCGCGGGAGCCGCGACTCTCCCTCGCGAGCTGGCGGAAGAAGAGCGCGGCTTTCACGACGACGTCTCGTCCCGCTCGATCCTCCCGTCGCGGAGGTGGATCCGGCGGCCGGCGAGGGCGGCGACGGCGGGGTCGTGCGTGACGAGGACGAGGGTGGTGCCGCTCTCGGCCCGGAGGTGAACGAGGACGTCGAGGATCGAGGAGCCCGTCGCGCTGTCGAGGTTTCCCGTCGGCTCGTCGGCGAGGAGGAGCGGCGGGCGCGGGCCGAAGGCGCGGGCCAGCGCCACGCGCTGCTGCTCGCCCCCGGAGAGCTGGGCGGGGTAGTGGTGGCCGCGCTCGGCGAGGCCCACGGCCGCGAGGAGCTCCGTCGCCCGCGTGCCGGCGTCGGCGTGGCCCGCCAGCTCGAGCGGCAGCAGGACGTTCTCGCGGGCCGTCATGTTCGAGAGGAGCTGGTACGACTGGAAGACGAAGCCGACCTTGCGCCGGCGCAGGAGCGCCAGGGCGTCCTCCGACATCGCGTGAATCGGGGCCCCCTCGAGGAGGACCTCGCCCCGCGTCGGCCGGTCCAGGCCCGCCATGAGGCCGAGGAGCGTCGACTTGCCGCTCCCCGAAGGCCCGAGGATGGCGACGAACTCGCCGGCGCCGATGGCGAGGTGGACGTCGTCGAGAATCCGGAGCATCCGGGTGCCGGAAGGAAGCTCTTTCGTGATGCCGCGAAGCTCGAGGAGGGGCGTCATGGTAGGGCGGAGTCTCGCATTCCCGTAACATCCGCCGCCGTGCGGCGCGCGGTTTGCCTCGCCCTGGCCTTCGGGGCTCTTCTCCTCGCCGGTTGCGGGAAGGGGAGAGACGAAGGCTCGTCGCCCACGCGGGACCTCGTTCCGCTGAACCCCGGAGCGGCGCCGGCGGACACCGCCGGAGTCAGCCGTCCGGCCTCCGATTCCGCCGGGGACCGGGAACCGGGGACGCGGGAACCGCGGGGGCGGTCCCCGCCGGTGCGCCGCTCGTCGTCTTCCTCGGTGACAGCCTCACGGCCGGGCTCGGCCTTCCGGTCGACCAGGCGTTCCCGGCCGTCGTGGCGGCGGAGCTCGCGAAGCGGGGCCGGCCGATCCGCGCGGTGAATGCGGGGGTCTCGGGCGACACGACTGCCGGCGGCCTCCGGCGGGCGGAGTGGGTCCTCTCCCAGAAACCGGATGTCGTCGTTCTCGCCCTGGGCGCCAACGACGGCCTCCGGGGCCTGCCGCTCGAGGAGACCGAGAAGAACCTGCGGGGAATCGTCGGGAAGGCCCGCGAGGCCGGAGCGCGGGTCCTCCTCTGCGGAATGCTGATACCGACCAGCTACGGACCGCAGTACCAGCAGGGGTTCGGCCGCCTCTTCCCGCGCCTCGCAAAGGAGGAGGGGCTGACGCTCGTCCCGTTCCTTCTCGAAGGCGTGGCGGGGAAGAAGGGAGCTGAACCTCGAGGACGGCATCCACCCGAATCCGGAAGGGCAGAAGATCCTCGCCCGCAACGTCCTGCCTCAGCTCGAGGCGATCCTCTCCGAGCTGGCAGCGCCGTCGCCCTGAGAGGCGCGGCGTCAGTCCGTGCTACTGGTGTAGAAGCGGTTCTGGGTGCCGCGGAAGAGCGCCGTCATGTCGAGGCTCGTCGCGTGCCGCTTCGTCGCGAGGGAGACGTAGGACGACGCCATGGTGTCCTTGCAGACGCCGAGGACGGTGCTGACGAGGCCGAGCGCCTCGGCGAGACCTTCCGGCGGGATCTCCTTGACCACGCGGCGCCAGACGGCTTCCTCGAGGACGTTGATGGCGGACTGGACCTCCTGGAGGTCGAACCCCTCGGCGAAGCGCTGCCGCGCGATCTCGCGGGCGTAGGCGAGGACGGGCTCGAGGTCCCTTTCGCGGACGGCGTCGACGAGGAGGGCGAAGAGGCGCGCGAACCGGCGCCGCGTCTCGTCGGCTCCCGCCGCCTCGTAGCTGGTGAGCCGGCAGCGGGTCATCCCTTCGTAGGACTCTGAGAGGATCGCGGGCTCGTCGCGCTGGAGGAGGTCGAGGAGGAGAGAAGGGGAGGTCATGCGGTTCCTTCACGGGGGCGAGCCCCCACCGGACATGATACGAAATCGGGCGACATGCGGGGCGGACGGTATCCGCAGCGGGCCCTTGACGCGCCGATCCGTCCGCGGCAGAATTTCCATGTGGTAAGACCTCATACCAGTGCATCGACTCCCGTGTCCCGTGGCCGGAAGCCGTCGGCCCGCGCGCTCGCCCCCTTCGCCCCCGCGGCCCTGCGCCCCGGCGCCCACGCCGAGAGGGAGCTCCTCTCCGCCCTCCTCGCGGGCCGCTGGTTGCCCGGAGAGGGGCTTCCGCCCGAGCGGGCGCTGGCCGCGACGCTCGGCGTCACGCGCCCGACGCTTCGGGAGGTCCTGAAGAAGCTCGACCGGGACGGGTTCGTTTCGGTGAGGCACGGGCTCCCGACCCGGGTGAACGACGTCTGGACCGAGGGAGGGCTCAACGTCCTCGCCGGGCTCGCCGAGCACGGAGAGATCCCGAAGGGCTTCGTGAAGCAGCTTCTCGAGGTGCGCGAGGTCCTCGCGCCGGCCTACGCGCGCGAGGCGGTCCGGCACGCTCCGGCCCGGGTCGCCGCGTTCCTGGCCGGGTCGGAGGCGCTCGGTTCCGGCGCCGCGGAGTGGACCGCGTTCGACTGGGAGCTCCACCACCTCCTCGCCGTCTCCTCGGGCAATCCCGTCTACGCGCTCATCCTGAACGGGTTCCGTGGCCTCTTTGCCCGGATGGCCGCGCTCTATTTCGAGCGGCCGGCGGCGCGAGCCGCTTCGCGCGCGTTCTACGCCGCGCTCCGCGCCGCGGCCATCGCGGGCGACGCGGCGGCCGCCGAGCGGGTGACGCGCGACGTGATGACGCGAAGCGTCGGGCTCTGGCGTCCGCTCGAGCGTCGTCTCGCCGCTGGAGAACGGCGGTGAGGCGCTGGAACGGATGGGGAGACGACACCGTCTCCGCCGCGCTCCCCGCGCGGGCCGTGGAGACCCTTTCCGCGTGGGTCGGACCCGCGACGCCCCCGCGCGACGCGACGCCGGCCCAGGCGCTCACCGCCGTGCCCGCGTCGCGCCTCGCGCCGGGAAGCGGCGTCACGCTCGACCCGTGGGAACGTCTTCTCCACGCGCGCGGGCAGAGCCTTCCCGACTGGATCGCTCTGCGCTCGGGCCGGATCGGCCTCGCCCCCGATGCGGTCGTCTTCCCCGAGAGCGGAAGCGACGTGGCGGCGCTCCTGGCGTGGGCGCGCGAGCGGGGCGCCCGGCTCATTCCCTGGGGCGGAGGGACGAGCGTGGCGGGCCACGTGAACCCTCAGCCTTCCGAGGCGCCGGTCGTCACGGTGGACCTCTCGCGCCTCTCGCGCCTTCTCTCGTTCGACGAGACGAGCCGGCTCGCGACGTTCGGCGCGGGCGTGAAGGGGCCCGACCTCGAGGCGACGCTCCTGGCGCGAGGGTGGACGCTGGGACACTTTCCGCAGTCGTTCGAGCTCTCGACGCTCGGGGGGTGGATCGCGACCCGCTCGAGCGGTCAGCAGTCCCTCGGCTACGGCCGGATCGAGCGCCTCTTCGCCGGCGGTCGCGTCGAGTCGCCCGAGGGACGGCTCGACCTGCCGCCGTTTCCGGCGTCGGCGGCCGGCCCCGACCTGCGCGAGCTGGTCCTCGGGAGCGAGGGGCGGCTGGGCGTGATCACCGAGGGGACGGTCCGCGTCTCTCCGATTCCGGCGATCGAGGAGGTCCACGGCGTCTTCCTCCCCGACTTCCCGTCGGCGATCGCCGCGGTCCGCGAGATGGCCGCGCTGCGCCTTCCCCTCTCGATGCTCCGCCTCTCGACTCCCGAGGAGACCCGGACCACGCTCCTCCTCGCCGGGCACGACCGGCTCATCCGTGCCCTCGAGACGTACCTCTCCTTGCGGGGCGCGCGGGCGGAGAAGTGCCTCCTCCTCGTCGGGATCTCCGGAAGCGAGAACCTCGTGCGGCAGACGCGGAGGCAGGCGCTCGGGGCGCTCGCGATGCGTGGCGGCGTAGCCGCGGGAAAGGCCTTCGGGCGGGAGTGGCACCGGAACCGGTTCCGCGCCCCGTACCTCAGAAACGCCCTGTGGGAGGCGGGCTGGGCCGTCGACACGCTCGAGACGGCGGCCCCCTGGAGCCGCGTTCCCGCCCTCCTGGCCTCGGTCGAGACGGCCCTTCGGGCAGGGCTCGCCGGCGAGGCCGAGAAGGTCCACGCCTTCACCCACCTGTCGCACGTCTATCTCGACGGATCGAGCCTCTACACCACCTACCTCTTCCGCCTCGCCGCCGATCCCGACGTGAACCTCGCCCGCTGGAGGACCCTCAAGACGGCGGCGTCGGCCGCCATCGTCGCGGGGGGAGGGACGATCAGCCACCAGCACGGTGTCGGCACGGACCATGCGCCGTGGCTCGCGGCCGAGAAGGGGGAGCTCGGCATCCGGGCGTTGCGCGGCGTCTTCGGCACGTTCGACCCCGACGGTCTTCTCAACCCCGGGAAGCTCGTGCCATGACACGCGGGGCCGACTGGGCGAGCCTGCTTCCAACGTACGACCTCCTCGTCGTGGGCGGCGGGATCACCGGAGCTGGAATCGCCCTCGAGGCGGCGCGGGCGGGGCTCTCGGTCCTCCTCGTCGAACAGGGGGACTTCGCCTCCGGGACGTCGAGCCGCTCCTCCAAGCTCGTCCACGGTGGCCTGCGTTACCTCGCGGAAGGGAACGTGAAGTTGACCTGGGAAGCGGTTCGCGAGCGCGACCGGCTCCTTTCGGAAGCGCCCGGTCTCGTCGAGCCGATCGGCTTCCTCTTCGCCCTTCACGCGGGCGACCATCCGGGCCGCGCCCTCGTCGGGACGGGCCTCGCCGTCTACGACCTCATCGCCGGCCGGGGACGGCACGCGCGCCTGACGCGCGAGGAGTTCCTTCTCCGCGCCCCGCACGCCGGGTCACCTGGTCTCGAGGGGGGCTTCGCGTACGCCGACGCCACCACGGACGACGCCCGGCTCGTCCTCCGGGTTCTCTTCGAAGCGGAGGCCGAGGGCGCGCGGACGCTGAACTACGTCCGCTGCGAGGGGCTTCTGCGGGACAACGGGAAGGTCGTCGGGGCGGTCCTGAGGGACCTCGTCACGGGCGGGGAGCGGGATGTGAGGGCATCGGCCGTCGTGAACGCCACCGGCGCGTGGGCCGACCGCCTGCGCGGCGAGGTGGGAGGCCAGCCGCTGATTCGCCCCCTGCGCGGAAGCCACCTCCTCTTCCCGGCCTGGCGCTTTCCGGCTGCCCAGGCAGTGACCTTCCGGCACCCGCTCGACGGGCGGCCTCTCTTCGCCTATCCGTGGGAAGGTCTCACGCTCCTCGGAACGACCGACCTCGACCACCCTCTTTCGCTCGACGAGGAGCCCTCGATCTCTCCGGCGGAAGCCGCCTACCTGCTCGAGGGGGCGCGGGCGGCCTTTCCCTCGCGCGCTCTCTCGGCGACGGACGCGATCTCGAGCTTTGCCGGGGTGAGGCCGGTGATCGGATCGGGCAAGGCGAGACCGTCCGACGAGAGTCGCGACCACGTCCTCTGGGAGGAATCGGGGCTCGTGACGGTGACGGGCGGAAAGCTGACGACGTTCCGGCTCATCGCGCTCGACGCCCTGAGACTCCTCAGGAGACGGCTCCCGGCCCTGTCGCGGCTCGGCTCCGATGCGCGGGTCTTCCGCGAGGGCGGGACCGGCCAGCCACCCGTGAGCGGGCTCGAGGCCGGGGTGGCGCGCCGCATCGCCGGGCGTCACGGGCGCGCGGCGGCGTCCGTCATCTCCGAGGCCCGGCCCGGAGAGCTCGAGGCGATCCCGGGCACGCCCTACCTCTGGGCGGAGCTTCGGCGGGCCGCCCACTTCGAGAAGGTCGTCCGGCTCGACGATCTCCTCCTCAGGCGGGTGAGAGCCGGCATTCTCCTGCCCGACGGCGGCGCCTCGCTCCTCCCGCGCCTGCGCGAGGTCTGTGCCGAAGGGCTCGCGTGGGATGATGGGCGCTGGTCGATGGAAGAGCAGGAATACCTCGCGAGGTGGCGTGCGCACCACGCCGCGCCGGCGGCGCCCGGGCAGGACCCGGTGCCCGCGCTCTGCGCGTGAGCGGCGAGCAGCTCCTCGCGATCGACCACGGGACGCAGAGCGTCCGGGCGCTCCTGTTCGACCTCTCCGGCAACCTCGTCGCTCGCAGCCGTGTCGCGATCGAGCCATACCTGCCGGGGCCGCCGGGATTCGCCGAACAGGACCCGGAGCTCTACTGGCGATCGGTCTGCGAGGCGACGCGCGCGCTCCTCGCCCAGCCGGGCGTGAGGCGCGAGGCCATCGCCGGCCTCGCCGTCACGACGCAGCGGGCGACGATGGTCTGCACGGACGCGAAAGGGGCGCCCGCTCCGTCCGGCGATCGTCTGGCTCGACCAGCGCAGGACGGAGAGCGTCCCGCCCGTCAGGGGCCTCTGGGGGATGCTCTTCCGGGTCTCGGGAATGGCCGAGACCGTCGCCTACTTCCAGGCCGAAGCGGAGGCCCACTGGCTCGCCCGGCACGAACCTCAGACCTGGGCGAGGGCCGAGCGGTACCTCTTCCTCTCGGGCTTCCTCGCCCATCGCCTCACGGGCCGGTTCGTCGATTCTTCCGGGGGCCAGGTCGGCTACGTCCCGTTCGACTACCGGCGCCTTCGCTGGGCGGGACGCCTCGACTGGAAGTGGGATGCGCTCCCCGTTCGCCGCGAGCAGCTGCCGGAGCTCGTCCCCCCCGGTGGGCGGCTCGGCGAGCTGACGGCCGCGGCCGCCGAGGCGACCGGCCTTCCGAAGGGCCTCCCGGTGATCGCCGCCGCGGCCGACAAGGCGTGCGAGGTCCTCGGGGCGGGGTGTCTCGAGCCGCACGTCGCCTGCCTCAGCTACGGCACGACGGCGACGATCAACACGACGCACCGTCGCTACGTCGAACCGCTTCCGCTGTTGCCGCCCTACCCGTCGGCGATGCCGGGCGCCTACAGCCTGGAGATCCAGATCTACCGGGGCTTCTGGATGGTGACCTGGTTCAAGGAACAGTTCGGGCAGGCCGAGGAGGCGCGGGCCCGCGAAGAGGGGCTTGCCGCCGAGGTGCTCTTCGACGAGCTCGTGTCGAAGGTCCCTCCCGGTTCCATGGGGCTCGTCCTGCAGCCCTACTGGTCGCCGGGCGTGAAGCGCCCCGGGCCGGAGGCGAAGGGGGCCGTCATCGGCTTCGGCGACGTCCACACGCGCTCTCATCTCTACCGCGCCATCCTCGAGGGGCTCGCCTACGCCCTGCGCGAGGGCAAGGAAAGGTCGGAGAAGCGCAGCGGCGTGGCGATCACCGAGCTGCGCGTGGCCGGCGGGGGAGCGCAGAGCGACGCGGCGATGCAGATCACCGCGGACGTCTTCGGCCTTCCCGCGGCCCGGCCGCACGTCACGGAAGCGTCGGGCCTCGGGGCCGCGATCGACGCGGCCGTCGGGCTGGGGCTCCACCCGTCGTTCGAGGCCGCCGTCGCGTCGATGACGCGCCTGGGCCGCGTCTTCGTCCCCGACCCGGCGACCTCGGACCTCTACGACCGCCTCTACCGCCGCGTCTACAGGAAGATGTACGAGCGGCTGCGGCCTCTCTACGAGGACATCCGCGACATCACCGGGTACCCTCCTCGGTAAGGGAGGCCCGGCGCCCCGCGCCACGCAGAGCCTCCCGGGAGCGAACCTGATGGTCACCCACGTTCCTCGCGCGCTCGAAGCTCTCGACGTCCGGATCACGACGGCCATGGCCCGGTGGGGCCTCCCCCTCCTGAGGGTCAGCCTCGGGATCGTCTTCTTCTGGTTCGGCGTCCTGAAGTTCTTTCCGGACCTCAGCCCGGCGCAGGGCCTGGCGACGAGAACGATCTCGGTCCTCACCCTCGGGCTCGTCCCGCCCGAGGTCTCGCTCCCCGTTCTCGCCGCCTGGGAGTGCGTGATCGGGCTCGGCCTCCTGGTGGGGATCCGTCTTCGGGAGGTCCTCCTCCTCCTCTTCGTCCAGATGGCCGGGACGCTGACACCCGTCTTCCTCTTTCCCGAGGAGGTCTTCACGCGGATTCCGTACGCTCCCACGCTGGAAGGGCAGTACATCATCAAGAACGTCGTGCTGATCGCGGCGGGGATCGTCGTCGGGGCCACGGTGAGGGGCGGCCGGGTCGTCGCCGAGCCGGAGGCGAACGGGCGCTGAACGCCCGGAGCGCCTCCCGCCCTGCCGTATCCTCTCGCGCGACATGAACGAAGCCGACGGCCTCATCGCCCGCAAGGGCGCGATCCTCGTCAAGTGGGGTTTCGAGCAGTACCGCTCGGGCTTTCGTCGGCTCACGCGCCGCTCTGCGCTCCATTTCGAGTCCGCCGACTGGCACGGCGTCCAGCAGGACATGGTGGAGAGGCTGGCGCTCTACACGAACGTCGTCCGCCGTGTCGTGACGGCGCTCGAGGACGTCTTCGGCGAGGCGCGCCGGTCGCCGGACCTGTGGGCGGCGATGAAGCGGGAGTACTCCTGGTTGATGGGCGGGCACGGGGACCTCGAGCTGGCCGAGACGTTCTTCAACTCGGTCACGCGGAAGGTCTTCACGACCGTCGGCGTCGACGCCCAGCGGGAGTTCGTCCACTTCGGGAGCGACACGGGCCTTCCGCCCCCCGGAGCCGTGCCCGTGCGGACCTATCCCGGCGCCCTGTCGACCTGTTCCGTCGTCCACCAGGTCCTCGACGACTACGCCTTCGGAATCCCGTGGGCCGACTACGAGGGAGACGCCGAGAGGGTGGGCCGCGCGGTGGACGAGGCCCTCACCGCGGCGTGGGGCGACACGGCGTTCGACTTCGTCGAGCTCCTCGAGCCGGTCTTCTTCCGCAACAAGGGAGCCTACGTCGTCGGAAGGGTCGTCCGCGGCGAGCGATTCCTTCCGCTCGTCCTCGCCCTCGTCAACCCGGACGGCCGGGTCGTGGTCGACGCGGTCCTCCTCGACGAGGACGACGTGTCGGTCGTCTTCAGCTTCACCCGGTCGTACTTTCACGTCGACGTCGAGGCGCCGGCGGGAGTCGTCCGGTTCATGAAGTCGATCCTCCCGAGGAAGCCGGTCGCCGAGCTCTACGTGACGCTCGGGTACAACAAGCACGGCAAGACCGAGCTCTACCGCGACCTCCTCCGCCACCTCGGGCGGTCCGGCGACCGGTTCGAGACGGCCCGGGGAGAGAAGGGAATGGTGATGGTCGTCTTCACCATGCCCGGCTACGACGTCGTCTTCAAGGTGATCCGCGACCGCTTCGGGCCGACGAAGACGGTGACCCGGGCCCAGGTCAAGGAGCGATACCAGTTCGTCTTCGAGCACGACCGGGCCGGCCGGCTCGTCGACATCCAGGAGTACGAGTTCCTCGAATTCGCGAGGGACCGGTTCGCGCCGGACATCCTGGAGGAGCTCCTGGCGGAGTGCTCGGAGACCGTGGCCCTCCAGGGCGAAGCCGTCGTCATCCGCCACCTCTATACCGAGCGGCGCGTCGCGCCCCTGAACCTCTTCATCCGCGAGGCCTCCGAGGAGAAGGTGAGGGAGGCGGTTCTCGACTTCGGCCGCGCCCTGCGCGACCTCGCCGCCACGAACATCTTTCCCGGAGACCTCCTCGTGAAGAACTTCGGCGTGACGCGGCACGGCCGGGTCGTCTTCTACGACTACGACGAGCTCTGCGCCGTGACCGACTGCGACTTCCGGGAGCTGCCGGACGACGCGGACGGCGGCGGGGGAGACGGCCCGAGCTTCTACGTCGGCCCGCGAGACGTCTTCCCTGAGGAGTTCCTGACGTTCATGGGGTTCCCGAAGCCGCTCCGGGTCCTGTTCGCCGCGGCGCACGCGGACCTCGTGAGGCCGGAGTTCTGGAACGACATGAAGCGGCGGCACGCCGCCGGAGAAGTCCTCGACGTCTTTCCCTATCCGCCCGGGCGCCGGCTCCGTTGCCCCGCGGCGGGCTGATCCGCCAGGGGCGCTCCGCGCGCCGGATTGTCGGGCCGCCCCGGCGCCTTTAGAATCCGCGGCTCCGGAGGTTTCGAGATGGCCGATACCAAGATGCCCGCCCCGCCGAACGGACAGACGATCCGCATCGTCGACGGAAAGCTCGTCGTTCCCGACAACCCCATCATCCCCTTCATCGAAGGCGACGGTACGGGTCCAGACATCTGGCGCGCCTCCGTTCGGGTCCTGGACGCCGCCGTGGCGAAGGCCTACGGCGGAAAGCGGAAGATCGCCTGGATGGAGGTCCTCGCGGGCCAGAAGTCGTACGACGCCCTCGGAACGTGGCTTCCCGACGAGACGGTCCAGGCGTTCAAGGACTACCTCGTCGGCATCAAGGGGCCTCTCACGACGCCGATCGGCGGCGGTATCCGTTCGCTGAACGTGGCCCTCCGCCAGCTCCTCGACCTCTACGTCTGCCTCCGGCCGGTCCGCTGGTTCAAGGGCGTCCCCTCGCCGGTGAAGCGGCCGGAGAACGTCGACATGGTGATCTTCCGGGAGAACACCGAGGACATCTACACCGGCATCGAGTTCGAGTCCGGGAGCGAGGACGCGAAGAAGGTCCTCGAGTTCCTGAAGACGAACTGGCCGGCGATGTACAAGAAGATCCGGTTCCCCCAGACGGCGGCCATCGGCTTCAAGCCCGTCTCGAAGGAAGGGACCGAGCGGCTCGTCCGCGCCGCGATCCGCTACGCGATCGCGAACAAGAGGAAGAGCGTCACCATCGTCCACAAGGGCAACATCATGAAGTTCACGGAGGGGGCCTTCCGGAACTGGGGCTACGAGCTCGCCGAGCGCGAGTTCGCCGCAGAGACCTACACGTGGGACCAGTGGGAACGGACGAAGAAGGCCTCGGGCGGACCGGCGGCCGACGCCGAGCAGAAGGCCGCGCTCGCCTCTGGGAAGATCCTGATCAAGGACGCCATCGCCGACATCACGCTCCAGCAGGTCCTGACCCGTCCCCAGGAGACCGACGTCATCGCGACGCTGAACCTGAACGGCGACTACCTCTCCGACGCCCTCGCGGCCCAGGTCGGGGGCATCGGCATCGCCCCGGGCGGGAACGTGAACTACGACACCGGCCACGCCGTCTTCGAGGCGACGCACGGCACGGCGCCGAAGTACGCCGACCTCGACAAGGTCAACCCCGGCTCGGTCGTCCTTTCGGGCGAGATGATGTTCCGGTACATGGGATGGACCGAGGCAGCCGACCTCGTCATCAAGGGGATGGACGGCGCGATCGGCGCCAAGAAGGTGACCTACGACTTCGCCCGGCTCACCGAAGGGGCCACCGAGGTGAAGTGCAGCGAGTTCGGAGACCAGATCATCGCCTACATGGACTGACGGTCCCTCGTTCGCTCGTTCTCTACCTGGAAACCAAAGGGGGCGCTCCGGCGCCCCCTTTCGCACGTCGGGTCCGGGCCCACGGCTCGTTGGCTCGGGCCCGGTGTTCGGAAGGGGCCTTACGGGTTACGCTCACGCGATGCGTTTCCCGCTCCTTTCAGCCGCGTTCGTGACCGCCACCCTCTTCCCGCAGCTCCTCGCCGCCCAGGCCGCCCCGCCCTCCGGTCGCTGGTACGCCACCCTCGAGCCGGTCACCGGTCTCGAGGTGTCCTTCGGCCTGAAGGTGGAGGAGAAAGGCGGGAAGCTCTCCGGTGCCCTTCTCAATGGCGCCTCGGAGAGCCGCTTCACGAGCGTGACGTGGGACGGAGAATCGCTCGTTCTCGCTCTGGACCACTACGACGGAAAGCTCGTCGCCCGGCGGCGAGAGGACGGCCTCGCCGGGACCTTCACGCGCGCGATCCCCTCCGGAACGGTCGAGGCGCCGTTCCGGGCCACGCGCGTCGCCCCGGCGGCGCCGAAGCCGCCCCGGAGCTCGCTCGCGCTCACGGGCGACTGGGGCGTCGAGATGGGGGAGGGGGAGAAGGCGTCCAGGCTGCTGGGGACGTTCCGCCAGGAGGGGGGGCGCGCCACCGGGACCCTCCTCGGCTCGACAGGGGACTACGGACCGATGCACGGGACGTGGGACGGCAAGACCCTCGTCCTGACCGTCTTCGACGGCGTTTTCATCTACCGCCTCGACGCGACTGCCGGAGAGGGGGGCTCCCTTTCCGGGACCTTCCGCGCCCGCAGCGGCGTCCCCGCTCCGTGGAAGGCGCGACGCCTCGATGCGGCGGGGGCGGCGACGTGGCTTCCGGGTGGCGGTTCGATCGTCCGGGCGAGGGACCCCCAGGCCCGGGTCAGCTTCTCGTTCCCGGTCGCCCCCGGGAAGGCCGTCTCCCTCGACGACCCGGAGCTGAAGGACAGGCCGGTCGTGATCTCGATCTCCGGCTCGTGGTGCCCGAACTGTCACGACGAGGCGCCGGTCCTGGAGGAGCTCTATCGCAGGTATCGCGGCAAGGGGCTCGCAGTGGTCTCGCTGTCGTACGAGTACACCGAGGACCCCGAGCGGAGCTTCCGGCAGATCGCCCGGTTCCGGGAGCGGCACGGAGTCACTTACCCGATCCTCTTCGCGGGGACCACGAAGTCGGCATCGGCCTCGGCGCCGATCTCGCTCCTCGAGGGCTGGAAGGGCTACCCGACGACCCTCTTCCTCGACCGGAGCCACCGGATCGTCAAGGCGCACTCCGGTTTCGACGGCCCTTCTACCGGGGCGCGTTTCGCGGCCCAGAAGAAGGAGCTCGAGGAGGCGGTGAAGGGGCTCCTGGCGAGGTAGAGGATGGGACGCGCCGGCTTGCGGGCCGGCGCGTCGCGGCGTCAGACTTCCTGCCGGTAGTTCGGGGACTCCTTCGTGATGATGACGTCGTGGACGTGGCTCTCCTTGAGCCCGGCCGACGTGATCCTCACGAACTTCGCCCTCTTCCTCAGTTCCGGCAAAGTCCGGGCGCCCGATAGGCCCATGCCGGCGCGGACCCCGCCGACGATCTGCCCGAGGAGGACGGAGAGGGAGCCCTTGTGGGGCACCATCCCCTCGATGCCCTCGGGGACCATCTTGCGGGGCTCGTCCCCGGCGTCCTGGAAGTAGCGGTCGGCCGAGCCCTTCGTCATCGCGCCGAGGGAGCCCATGCCGCGGTAGGCCTTGAAGGTGCGCCCCTGGTAGAGGATCGTCTCGCCCGGCGCCTCGTCGGTCCCGGCGAAGAGGCTCCCGATCATCACGGCCTGGGCGCCGAAGGCGAGGGCCTTCGTCACGTCGCCGGAGAACTTGATCCCGCCGTCGGCGATGAGCGGGACCTTCGACTTTCCCTTGCCCCTCACGCACTCGAGGATGGCGTAGATCTGCGGAACGCCGACGCCGGTGACGACCCGGGTCGTGCAGATGGAGCCGGGGCCGATGCCGATCTTGATCGCGTCCGCACCGAGGCGGATGAGGTCGCGCGTCGCCTCGGCGGTCCCGACATTGCCGGCGATGACGGGCGTCGAGGGGAACGTCTTCTTGAGGGTCTTCAGCGCCGCCAGGACGCCCTCGCTGTGGCCGTGCGAGGAGTCGAGGCAGAGGATGTCGACCTTGGCGGCGATCAGCTCCCGTGCACGGTCGACGAGGTCGGCGCCCGCGCCGACCGCCGCCCCGACCCGGAGCCGGCCGAGCGAATCCTTGCAGGCATTCGGGTACTTGATCTGCTTCTGGATGTCCTTGACGGTGATGAGGCCCTTCAGGGCCCCCGCCTTGTCGACGACGAGGAGCTTCTCGATCCGGTGCTCGTGCAGGAGCTGCTTGGCCTGCTCGAGCGTCGTTCCCGGGGAGCAGGTGACGAGGTTCTCCTTCGTCATCCGGGTGGAGATCGGGAGGTCCATCCGGGTCTCGAACCGCAGGTCCCGGTTCGTCAGGATGCCGACGAGCTTGCCGGCGGAATCGACGACCGGGACTCCCGAAATCCGGAAGCTGGCCATCACGGCGAGCGCCTCCGAGATCTTCTGGTCGGGGAGACAGGTGACCGGGTCGACGATCATGCCGCTTTCCGACCGCTTCACCTTGTCGACCTCGGCCGCCTGGTTTCCGACGCTGAGGTTCTTGTGGACGATGCCGAGCCCGCCGTTCTGCGCGATCGCGATCGCGAGCCGCGCCTCGGTGACGGTGTCCATCGCGGCGGAGATCACCGGGACGTTCAGGGTGATGTCCGCGGTGAGCTGGGTCTTCAGGTCGGCCATCGAGGGGTGGACCTCGGAGCGCGACGGGACGAGCAGAACGTCGTCGAAGGTGAGGGCGAGGGGGATGGCCGGGACGGAAGACGCCATACCGATTCATAGCACGACAAGGGCCGCGCTATCGAGCGCGGCCCCCTTCCAGGACCAAGAAAGAGCGAATTCGGGCTTCAGGCGGCCGAGGAGGCCCCGTGGCACTTCTTGTACTTCTTGGTCGAGCCGCAGGGGCAGGGGTCGTTCCGGCCGACCTTCGGTCCGGCGGTCTTGACGGTGTCGACCCGGAAATCGCCTCCGGAGGTGGGGTCGGAAGTCCCCTGGAACGTCAGCTCGCGCCGCTGCTTCTGAGCCCGCCTTTCCAGCTCGGCCGAGGCCCGGATGGAGAGGGACGGGGCCGAGACGCCCCCGGACGGCGGGGCGGCCTCCTCGACCTCGGCCGGCGCGGCGGGGGGAGCAAAGCGGGCGTCCGCGTCCTCCTGCCGCACCACCTCGAAGCGGAAGAGGTTCTGGAGGATCTGCTCCTCGATCGCTTCCTTCATCGCCTCGAAGAGCTGGAACGACTCCTTCTTGTACTCCACGAGGGGGTCTCGCTGGCCGTAGCCGCGAAGGCCGATCCCCTCCTTGAGGTGGTCGAGGGCGAGGAGGTGGTCCTTCCAGAGGGCGTCGACGGTCTGGAGCATGAAGAACTTCTCGAAGTCCTTCATCGAGTCGGGCCCGAGCGCCGCGGTCTTCTCCGCGTAGGTGTTCCTGAGAGCGGCCTTCAGCTTTTCCTTGAGGGCGGCGTTGTTGTCCTCGGCCGGCGACATGCCCGCTTCCTCCGGCGACACGCCGAAGGACTCGCGGAGGATCGACGACAGGGCCTTCCAGTCCCACTCCGAGTGGTCCTTGTTCGCCGGGCAGTGGCGGTCCACGTAGTCGTCGGCGACGTCCTCGGCCAGGTTCACGACGTAGTCGTGGGACAGCGAGCCCGTGAGGACTTCCTTGCGCAGGCGATAGATCTCCTCGCGCTGCTTGTTCATGACGTCGTCGTACTCGAGGAGGTGCTTGCGGGTGTCGAAGTTCCGGGCCTCGACCTGCTTCTGGGCGCGCTCGATCGAGTTCGTCACCCAGCGGTGCTCGATCGGGACCCCCTCCTCCATGCCGAGCCTCTTCATGAGGCCGGAGAGGCGGTCGGACCCGAAGATCCGCATGAGGTCGTCCTCGAGGGAGAGGTAGAAGCGGGAGGAGCCCGGGTCGCCCTGGCGGCCGGCGCGGCCGCGGAGCTGGTTGTCGATGCGGCGCGACTCGTGGCGTTCGGTGCCGATGATGTGGAGGCCCCCGGCCGCGATGACTTCCTCGTGCGCCGCGGCGCACTCGGCCTTCGCCTCCTCGAGGATCTTCGCGTACTCCTCGGGCGTCTTCCCCTTGCTCCGCTGCTTGGCCAGGAACTCGGGGTTGCCGCCGAGGAGGATGTCGGTGCCGCGGCCCGCCATGTTCGTGGCGATCGTCATGCGACCCGGCTGGCCCGCCTGGGCGACGATCGTCGCCTCCTGCTCGTGGTACTTGGCGTTGAGGACGACGTGGGGGACGCCGCGCTTCTTCAGCAGCTGCCCGAGGTACTCGGACTTCTCGATGGAGATCGTCCCGACGAGGGCCGGCTGCTTCTTCTCGTACAGCTCGACGATCTCCTCGACGACGGCGTCGAACTTCTCCCGCTCGGTCCGGAAAATGACGTCGTGCTCGTCCTTTCGGACCATGTCGCGGTTCGTCGGGATGACGACGACGTCGAGCTTGTAGATCTTGTCGAACTCGGCCGCCTCGGTGTCGGCGGTGCCGGTCATGCCCGCCAGCTTGTCGTACATCCGGAAGTAGTTCTGGAGGGTGACGGTCGCGAGCGTCTGGTTCTCGCGCTCGATCTTCACGCCCTCGCTGGCTTCGACGGCCTGGTGGAGGCCGTCGGACCAGCGCCGGCCCGGCATGAGCCGGCCCGTGAACTCGTCGACGATGATGACCTGCCCGTCCTTGACGACGTAGTTCACGTCGCGCTTGTAGAGGGTGTGGGCCCGGAGGGCCTGCTGGCAGGCGTGGAGGACGTCGATGTTCGTCGGGTCGTAGAGGTTCTCGACGCCGAGGAGCCGCTCGCACTTGGAGACGCCCTCCTCGGTGAGGGCCGCCGTGTGGGCCTTCTCGTCGACGAGGTAGTCGCCCGTCGTCGTCTTGTTGCCGTACTTGTCCTTGACCTCTTCGCCGCGGACGAGCTTCGGGACGATCCGGTCGCACCGGTAGTAGATGTCGACGTCGCCTTCCGACGGACCGGAGATGATGAGCGGCGTCCGGGCCTCGTCGATGAGGATGGAGTCGACCTCGTCGACGAGCGCGAACGCGTGCGCCCGCTGGACCATCTGCGCGAGCTCGAACTTCATGTTGTCGCGCAGGTAGTCGAAGCCGAACTCGTTGTTGGTGCCGTAGGTGATGTCGCAGCGGTACGCCTCCCGGCGGGCCGCGTCGTCCATGTCGTGCTGGATGCAGCCGATGGAGAGGCCGAGGGCGGTGTAGATCTGTCCCATCCACTCGGCGTCGCGCCGGGCGAGGTAGTCGTTGACCGTGACGACGTGGGCGCCCCGGCCGGTGAGCGCGTTGAGGGTGACGGGCAGGGTCGCGACGAGCGTCTTGCCCTCTCCCGTCCGCATCTCGGAGATCTTTCCCTGGTGGAGGACGGCCCCGCCTCGGAGCTGGGCGTCGTAGTGGCGCTGCCCGAGGGTGCGCTTGCCGGTTTCCCTCACGAGCGCGAAGACGCGGGGGAGGAAGGGGTCGACGACCTTGCGCAGCAGCGCCCGCCGCGCCTCGAGATCGGTGGGGAGGGTCTTCAGCTCCGACTCGATCCGCTCCCGGATCTCTCCGACCCGCGCCTTCAGCATGTCGAGAGGGAGGTCCACCAGCTCGGGTTCGAGCCGGCCGATCTCCTCGACGAGGGGGGTGAGGGCCCGCATGTCGCGGTCGTGCTTCGTCCCGAAGATCTTGGAGAGTGCCTTGTCGATGATCATCTTTCGTCCATGGGCGCCCCAATGGGGCGCAAACCAGAGATCCTAGCAGAGGGGCGGGGGCGAAGCCGCCTGCCGCCTCGCGGACCGGTTCAGAAGGCGTTCAGGACGTAATCGAGGGGGTTCACCGGCCTGCCGCCGACCTGGACCTCGTAGTGAAGGTGCGGACCCGTCGAACGCCCCGTGGAGCCCACGCTGCCGACGAGGTCGCCGCGGCGGACGCGCTGGCCTTCGGCGACCCGCGTCGCTTCGAGGTGCGCGTAGAGAGTCCGGATACCGAACCCGTGGGCGATCTCGACGACCCGGCCGAAGCCGTTCTGCCAGCCCACGCGGACGACGGTCCCGCTCGCAGGGGAGACGATTCTTCCGCCGGTCGGCGAGGAGATGTCGATACCGGTGTGAAATTCCTGCGCTCCGGTGAAAGGGTCCGAACGGAGCCCGAAACCGGCCGTCAGGACGCCGACGGCCGGGGCGAGGGTCGGCGTGAGGGCGAGCTGGTCGGCCTGGAAGGAGAGCTTCTCCTCGACCTGTCCCAGCCGGCCCGAGAGGAGCAGGCCGCGGCGGGAGGTCTCTTCCAGGACCGCCTCGGTGTGGCTGGCGTTGTCGGCCGGGAGGGCCGTGAGGCCGCCGACGCCTCCCGTTCCGGGATCGTGAACGCCGGAAAGCCCGGCCACGACGGAGAGCCGGCGGGTGCGCTCCTCGAAGTCCGCGAGGAGCTTCTCGAGCGATTCGAGCTTCGCGTTGAGGGTCTTCGTCCGTCCCCGAAGGTCCTGGTTTTCGGCCGCGAGAGTGGAAACCTCGCGGTTCTTCCGGACGGACTGGATCCAGAGCACCCCGAAGACGACGCCGAGCACGAGCGAAAGCGAGACGGCCGTCGCGACACTCCAGAGAAGCCGGGACGTCACCTGGAACTGGCGGAATCTCGCGCGCGCGTGCGGTACGACGATGATCGTGTGCTGCTTTCGCGTCAACGGTGTCTCCGGGCTTTCCAGGGGCTGCGTTCCCCGAGGGTGTGACCAGCCGCACGGAAGTCTAACGGCATGAAACGTCCCGTCAAGCGAAAGATGCCATGATGGTAAATCATTTACTCATAATGACTTCTGGCGTTCTAGCGGTTGACGGGCGATGCGTTCGAGCGGTACCGGAGTGCCTCGGCGACGTGAGACGGTCCGGTCCCCGGCGCGCCCTCGAGATCGGCAATGGTCCGGGCGACCCGGACGACCCGCTGGTGGGCACGGGCGGACAGCGCGAGCCGGTCCATCGCCCTGGCCAGCAGGGCCGAAGCTTCCGGGGCGAGCGCGGCCGTCGCGCGAAGCCGGGCCGGAGAGAGCGCGGCGTTCGTGAGCCGCGCGTCGCCTGTCCGCGCCGCCTGTCGCGTTCTGGCCTTCTGGACCCTTTCCCTGACGGAGCTCGAGGGTTCCGGCGAAGCCTCCGCCGTGAGGTCGCTGGAGGGAAGGGCGGGCACCTCGACGTGGAGATCGATGCGGTCCAGCAGGGGCCCGGAGACCTTGCGCCGGTAGCGGGCCACGTCGTGCTCGGAACAGGTGCACGCTTTTCGCGGGTCTCCCCGAAAGCCGCACGGGCACGGGTTCATCGCCGCCACCAGGACGAACCGTGCCGGGAAGGTCCGGCTCCCGGAGGCGCGGGTCACGCGGACGACGCCCTCCTCGAGCGGCTCCCGGAGGGCCTCGAGAGCGTCCCGCCGGAACTCGGGCAGCTCGTCGAGAAAGAGGACCCCGTGATGGGCCAGCGAGAGCTCGCCGGGGCGAGGGTCGGAGCCGCCGCCCGAGAGGGCCGGAGCCGACGCGCCGTGGTGGGGTGAGCGGAATGGCCGGATGCGGAGGAGGCCCGAACCGGTGGGCAGCCGTCCGGCGGCGCTCCAGATCCGGGTCGTCTCCAGGGCCTCCTCGGGCGAGAGAGGTGGAAGGATGCCGGGGAGGCGCCTGGCGAGCATCGTCTTCCCCGAGCCGGGCGGGCCGGAGAGGAGGATGTTGTGTCCGCCGGCGGCAGCGATCTCGAGCGCCCTGCGAGCGAGCGCCTGCCCGCGGACTTCCCCGAGGTCGGGCTCGTCCGCGTCCGTCTCCGGTCGAGCCGGGGGGGGCTCGTACGGCGCCAGGAGCTCCCGGCCGGCCACGTGCGCGACCACCGCTCCGAGGTGAGGAGCCGACAGGACGACGACACCGGGGACGGCGGAGGCCTCGGCAGCGTTCTCAGGAGCGACGACGAGGCACCGTCTCCCGTCCGCTCGGGAAGCCTCGGCGATGGAGAGCACGCCCGGCACCGGCCTTATCTCCCCGTCGAGAGCGAGCTCCCCGACGAGCGTCAACCCCTCGAGACCCTCCGCAGGGACGTCGCCGGTGGCCGCCAGGATCGCCATCGCCACGGCCAGGTCGAATCCGGTCCCGCTCTTCGGCAGGTCTGCTGGAGCGAGGTTCACGACGACACTTCGCCCGGGGAGGGCGAGGCCGATCTGGCGAAGTGCCGAACGGATCCGTTCGCGGCTCTCCCGGACGGCAGCGTCGGGCAGACCGACGATCGTCAGGCCGGGAAGGCCCAGACCGATCGCCGCTTCGACGACGACGGGCAGCGCATCGAGCCCGACGAGCGCAGCGCTCCAGGCCCTCGCGACGGTCATCCGGATTCGATCAGCGGCCTTCGGCCTGGGGGACCGCGAGCCTCTGCCCGACCCGGAGGGTGTTCTTTCGCCCGATCCGGTTTTCCCGCCGCAGGTCCTGCACGCTGACGCCGTAACGGTTCGCGATCCGGTAGAGGGTGTCGCCCTTCCTGACCGTGTGCGTCGCCCGGCGTGCCGCGGCCGGGGCCTTCGCGGCGGGCTTTCGGCTCGACGAAGCGCTCCGCCCGGCCGGTTCGAAGCCGCTGGCGGGAATCTCGATCCGCGAGGGCAGCGGGGCAGGGGCTCGCATCGGCTGAGGAGCGACGGCGAAATCCTGCCCGAGGGAGGCGGCGTCGACGACGGCGGCCGACGGAGTCGGGAGCGCGCGGATCTCGCCCCTCTGTGGTTCGCCGATGGCGGCCGGGGCCTCTGCCGCTTCCGCGAGCGCCGCGGCCGGCGTCCGCGCCGGGACCCGGACGGGCACCACGAGGACGCTGCCCCTGCGGAGCTTCGCCTTCGCGCTGAGGTCGTTCGCCGCGCAGATCTCGGCCACGCTCGCCTTGTTGCGGGCCGCGAAGCGGGCGAGCGTCTCACCCCTGCGCACCGCGACGCGCCGTTCCCTGTACTCGGGCGCGGCGGGAATGCTGGTCAGGCGGGCGGCGAGAACGGCCCCCGCCCCCCTGGGAAGCCTGAGAGGGTAGGCCGAGGTGCCCCTTGGCGTGGTCCGGCCGCGGAGCTCGCCGTTGAGCGATTTGATCGTCTCAGGGCTGACGCCGATCTCCCGGGCGATCCGTGCGATCTCGACGGGACGGGGAACCTCCACGACGTCGAATTCGAGCGGCGGGTCCGGCACGACCTCGAAACCGAAACGGGCCGGGTCCTTGGCGATCAGGGCCGTTGCGATGAAGTAGGGAACGTAGTCGCGCGTTTCGCGGTGCAGGGCGTTTCGGTCGCGCAGCTCCCAGTAGTCCCTGGCCCCCGTTCTCTGGAGGCCGCGCAGGACGCGTCCCTCGCCGGCGTTGTAGGCCGCCATGGCGAGGTGCCAGTCTCCGAACATCTCGTAGAGGTCGCGGAAGTAGGCAGCAGCGGCGCGCGTCGACTTCACGGGATCGCTCCGCTCCTCGATCTCGCGCGTCGTCTTCAGGCCGTAGCGTTTACCGGTGCCGGCGATGAACTGCCAGTACCCCTTTGCCGCGGCACGCGAGTGCGCCTGCGACTTGAAGGCCGACTCGATCATCGCGATGTAGACGAGGTCCTCCGGGAGACCGTTCTCACGCAGGATCGAACGCATCAGGGGAAGGTACCGACCGCTCCGCTGGAGCGCCGCGGCGAACGCCTTCGGCGTCCGGAACTGGTAGTAGGCAACGGCGTTGAGAACCGCGTCGTTGACGACGATCGGGACGTCGAAGGCGAGGCTGGAGCCCGCTTCCTCGATCTCCCGGCGCGCCGTGGCGAGCTCGTCGGCCGTGGGTGTGCTGGTCTCCTGGGCGAGCAGCCCGTCCCGCTGTCCGGGATCGGAAGCGGCCTCGTCGTCTTCTGCGCCGGAGACCGACTCGTAGAGCCTCACGCTCTCCCAGAGCTGACCCGCGAAGGCGAGGTCCCCCGGGTTCTCGGGACGCATCGCCGTCCGGAACCCGTCGAGCGCCGCTTCGAACTCGATCCGGGCGCAGTCTGCGTCCCCCGCAATGGCGTGGGCCTTCCCGCGGTGGAAGCGGTCGCTCGCCTCCTGCCGCGGATCCGGGGGCGGACAGGGCGCGACGGCGTTCTCGGCCGCGACGGCGGCGGGGCGCGCAGAGACGGACGGGTTCGTCGACGACGAGCAGCCCATCGGGAGCAGGGATGCGAGAAGGCCGAAGGCGGGAAGCCACCCGCGGGAGTGGAGGCCGTGGCGGGCTCGTCCGATCGCTGTTGCCGTCACGTTGTCCGCTACTCCGCCTGAACGTTGAACCGCAGGGAGAGCAGGAGCTTCTGCAGGTCGGCCGAACTCGAAAGGTCGATGGAAAAACTGCTTTCGGTCGGCATGGGGCTGCCGGTTCCGTCGGAGAACTTGAGCTCGATCGTCACCTGTCGGCTCCTTCCCAGCACCTGGCGCGGGATCGTGAGGTCGAAGGACCGGGTGACGTCCTTCTTGTGATTCAGATTGGAAGCGAGGAGGTCGTCGATCGACGCGCCCGAGGCGCGGGGACGCCCCGCGTCGCTCCGGCTGCCGGGCCCTGAACCGGCGGACGCTTTCTGGGTCGAGATCTTGCGGAGCTTGTCGAGCTCCGAGAGGATGTCGACGCTCGAACGGACCTTGACGTGCTTGACGGCCGGCTCGGAGGGGGCGGGTGCCGAGCTCGCCGTCTCGCCGAAGCTGATGTCGGACGCCGGCTCATCGGCGGCCTGGACGTGAGCCGGCCCGGGTTCCGGCGTGGAGGTCGGCATCGAGAGAGCCGGGGCCTGGGCCTGGCCTCCTGTCCCGGACTCGGAGGTCGGTGCGCCGGGCTCGGCGAAGGACACCTCGGCGGATTGCTGCCGCGCGAGCTCGGAGAACCTGGCGAGCCGGTCGAGGGTGGCGGACGACGGAGGTGCCGAGCGGGTCTCCGCCGTCGATTCTGCCGGGAAGGCCCCGGAAGGGTTTCGCGCTTCCTCTGCAGCCGGCGCGGGAAGGCTCGCGGACGGGGTCGCCGGAGCTGCAAAGACAGCCGGCCGGCGGACGTCTCCCGACATCCGCGAACGCAGGGCCCGGAGAGTCAGCTTGGAGATTCCCTTCAGCGTCTCGAAGACGCCGGTCCCGTTCGCGGCGGAAGACTCGAAGGACTCGAACAGCCCGTCGGGATTCAGCGTCGCGCCGAGCTCCTCGACCGTGAGGATGTTGGAGAGGTCGCGCTTGTTGTACTGGAGGACGAGCGGGACCTCTTCGAGCCGGACGCCGATCTCGGCGAGGTTTTCCCTGAGGTTGCGGAAGCTCTCCTTGTTCGGTTCCAGCATTGGCCTTTGGGAGTCCGCCACGAAGACGATGCCGTCGACCCCCTTCAGGACGAGCTTCCGGGTGGTGTTGTAGAAGACCTGACCCGGAACGGTGTAGAGCTGCAGGCGGGTCTTGAAGCCTCCGATGACCCCGACGTCGATCGGGAGGAGGTCGAAGAAGAGGGTCCGGTCGGTCTCGGTCTCGAGCGAGACCATCTCGCCCCGGGCCGTGGGAGCGGTACGGCCGTAGATGACGTGGAGGTTGGTCGTCTTCCCGCACAGGCCTGGACCGTAGTAAACGATCTTGGCGGCCATCTGCATGGTGGCGTAGTTGAAGAAAACCATCTCTTATGTGTTGGGCCCGCCAGGCCTCCTCGTCAGTGAACGGGTGATTTTAGCATTCCGTCCCGCCCGGGCCGCCATGCACGAGTCGCCGCTGTTCCCGGAGGAGGGCCTCGTGGAGGGCGACTCGCCCGGCGTCCCAGGCGAGAAGTGCCCGGCGGTGCCTTTCGAGAGTCGCTTCGTCGCCGCGAGCGACGGGCCCGGTGAGCGCGGCCTCGGGACCCAGGCGGAGGGCCTCTTCGAGCGCAGACCTGAGGAGCGGCCCGAGAGCTCCGAGCGCGTCCCCGGGGGTGAGCCCCGCGCCGACGAGCGCATCCCTCGAAGCGGCGACGAGGCCCGTCAGGCCGTTTGCGCCGAGCGCGGCCGCGAGGTGGTAGAGGGGGCGCTTCCCGGACGAGATGGTGAAGGGATGCCCTCCCAGGGCGAGGGCGAGGAGCTCGGCGGCGGCGAGACCGGGACCCGAGCCGTCGATGGCGAAAGCGATCCCCTCAAACCGCCCGGAGTCGGCGGCGGAGCCCGCGAAGGTCTGGAGAGGATGGCAGGACCCGGTCGCAAGGCCAAGCCGGGCGAGCGGTGCGAGGGCGTCGGCGCTCTGAGCGCCCGAGTGGTGGATCGCCACGGTGTCGGCGGGGAGTCGCGAAGCGACCTCGGCCAGAGCGGCCACCACCCCTGCGAGGGCGTCGTCGCGGACCGCGAGGAGCAGGTCGACGCCCGGCCCGGCATTTCGGGCCGCCGAGACGACCCCGGCCGGGCGGACGGAAGTTTCCCGTCCCGAGACGACGGCGGGCGAGGCTCCGGCCCTTTCCAGGGCGGAAGCCAAAGCCCTCCCGACGCGGCCTTTCCCGACGACGACCGCGCGGGGCGGGAGGGGTCTGACTGCTATCATCTCGCGTCGCCAGCGGGCAGGCCGGGGTCACCCGTCACGGTGCGGGATCGTCCGGGGCCCGTGGAGCGTACGTTAGCGCATGGAGGGGGCGGACGACGGCATGAACGGCGCGTGGAGCCAGCTCGACCAGCGGTCGCGGGAGGTTCTCGCTTCCGTGGTCGGGGCCTACATCCTGAGCGCGGCGCCCGTCTCGTCCCGGCTCCTGACCAGGAGCGGCAGCTTCTCCCTTTCCTCGGCGTCCCTGCGTAACGCGATGGCGGAGCTCGAGGATCTCGGGTACCTCACGCACCCGCACGCCTCGGCAGGCCGGGTCCCCACGGACCTCGGGTATCGGACGTACGTCAAGGAGCTCATGACGGCGCGGCCGCCCGGTCTTGCGGAGAAGGCGAAGATCGCCAGCGGCCTCGGATCGGAGCCCTTCGAGCTGGAACGGTTCCTCCACGCCACCTGCCGGGTCCTCTCGGAGCTGACCGGCGAGGTCGCCGTCGTGGCGGCGCCCGACTCGGCTCACGTCGTTCTGCGTTCCGTCCACTTCACGCGCGTCGCCGAGCGGAAGGTCGTCGTCGTGACGGTGTCCGGTGAAGGGCTCGTCGGGAGCCGCCTGATCGAAACACGCGAGGATTTCTCGCCCGAGGCGCTCCAGTCGGCGTCGAACCGTCTCACCGCAGAGTACGCGGGCCGGACACTCCTCGAGATCCGGACCTCGCTCGTCTCGGCTCTCCAGGAGGAGAAAGTGCGGTTCGACGCGGAGATCGCGCGGGCACTCGAGCTTGCGGGCCAGGCCTTCGCGGACGAGAAGACCGGCGGAGAGACGCTCGTGGTGGAAGGAGCCGGGACCATCCTCGAGAAGCCCGAGTTCCAGCGCGACGTCGATTCGCTTCGACGGATGTACCGTGCGCTGGAGGAGGAGGCCAGGCTCGTGGACCTCCTGACGGACTGTCTTGCCGGCGGCAGCCAGCCGGCCGTTCTCATCGGCTCGGACTCCGCTTTCACGGAAGAGACCCAGACGGCGGTGGTCGTGACGGCCTACAAGAGCGGCGACCGGGTCCTCGGCGCTCTCGGAGTCATCGGTCCGCGGCGGATGGAATATCCTCGGGTCGTCCCGCTGGTCGAGGAACTCGGGCGCTACGTGACGATGCGCCTGTCGGAGGGTGTGTGATGGCCGAGAACGACGGACACCCGGTCCCGCCGGAAGACGAAGTCGTCTATCTGGACGAGGACGGGGGCCCGGAGGACGTGGCGAACGCCCTCGAGGCGGCCGAGCGCGCGGTCGCCGCGGTCGAGGAACGGCATCGGACGTCCCCGCACGGCATACGGCCGGTGCCGGGCGGACCGGATCCCGGAGCGGAGGAAGCCGCGCCTTCCACGGCCCCTTCGGGGCGCCTGGAGGAAGAGCGCGAGCGCGCACTCCTGGCCGAGGAAGAGGCCGGGCGCCTGCGGGAGGCGCTCCTCAGAAAGGCGGCCGATTTCGAGAACCTCAAGAGGCGGGCCGAGCGCGACAAGGCCGACTACGTCAAGTACGCGTTGACCGAGACGATGCGCGACCTCGTCGGCGTTCTCGACAATCTCGATCGGGCCCTCACACACGCTCCCGCGTCCGGCTCGGACGATTTCCGGGCGGGGGTCGAGATGATCGCGCGCCAGCTCTCGGAGGTCCTCCGCAAGTACGGGGTGACCGAGATCGCCGCCCTCGGCACGCCCTTCGATCCGCAGTTCCACGAGGCGATGATGAGGGGCGAAGCGTCCGACGTGCCGCCGGGGACCGTCATCGAGGTCTTCCAGAAGGGCTACGTCCTGAACGAGAGGCTGCTGCGCCCCTCCATGGTCAAGGTATCGGCGCTCGCGGCCGGCCCTTCAGAACTGGCCCGGGCGTGAGCAGGATGGGGAGGTAGAGAGTGGGAAAGGTCATCGGCATCGATCTCGGGACGACCAACTCCTGCGCGGCCGTCATCGAGCTCGGGGCGCCGCAGGTCATTCCGAACCGGGAAGGCGCCCGGACGACCCCCTCGATCGTCGCCTTCACCGAGGACGGGGAGCGGCTCGTCGGCCAGATCGCCAAGCGGCAGGCCATCACGAATCCGACGCAGACGATCTACGCCGTCAAGAGGCTCATCGGCCGCAAGTGGGACGACGCCGAGATCCAGCACGCCCGCGAGCACCTTTCCTACCCCATCGTCCCCGCCCCGAACGGCGACGTGAAGATCCGGGTCAGGGACCGCGACTACGCCTCCGAGGAGATCGCCGCCTTCGTCCTGCGTGAGCTCAAGGAGTTCTGCGAGGAAGCGGTGGGGGAGGAGATCCGGGAGGCGATCATCACCGTCCCGGCCTACTTCGACGACTCGCAGCGGCAGGCGACGCGCGACGCGGGCCGGGTCGCCGGCCTCGAGGTCCTCCGGATCATCAACGAGCCGACGGCGGCGTCGCTGGCCTACGGTCTCGAGCGCGGGCGGAAGAACGAGACGATCGCCGTCTACGACCTGGGCGGCGGCACGTTCGACATCTCGATCCTCAAGATCGACCAGGGGATGTTCGAGGTCCTCTCCACCTCGGGCGACACCTACCTCGGCGGCGAAGACTTCGACCGGGCCATCATGGACTGGCTTCTCGCCGACTTCCTCGTGCAGACGGGCATCGACCTCCGCCAGGACCGTCTCGCCCTGCAGCGCCTCAAGGAGGCGGCCGAGAAGGCCAAGTGCGAGCTCTCGACGACGCAGGAGACGACGATCGGGCTTCCGTTCATCGCGTCCGACGCGGGGGGGCCGAAGCACATCAACCGGGTCCTGACACGCGACCAGTTCGAGGCGCTCGTCGGCGACCTCGTGGAGCGGACGGCGGGACCCTGCCGCAACGCGCTCGAGGCCGCCGGGCTGACCCCCGACCAGGTCGAGAACGTCATCCTCGTCGGCGGTCAGACGCGGACGCCGAAAGTGCAGCAGATCGTCGAGTCGATCTTCGGCCGTCCGCCGAACCGGTCGATCAACCCGGACGAAGTCGTCGCCATCGGCGCGGCCATCCAGGCGGGGGTCCTGCAGGGCGAGATCAAGGACGTCGTCCTCCTCGACGTGACGCCCCTTTCCCTCGGCGTCGAGACGCACGGTGGCATCTTCGTCAAGGTCATCGAGCGCAACTCGACGATCCCGACCAAGAACTCGATGGTCTTCACGACCGTCAGCGACAACCAGTCGACGGTCGAGATCCACGTCCTGCAGGGCGAGCGCGAGATCGCCCGCGAGAACAAGTCTCTCGGGAAGTTCGACCTCGTCGGCATTCCCCCGGCCGCCCGGGGGGTCCCCCAGATCGAAGTGACGTTCGCCATCGATTCCTCGGGAATCGTGAACGTCTCCGCCCGCGACATGGCCACGGGCCGGGCCCAGGGGGTCCAGATCAACCCCGCCGGCGGCCTCTCGCAGGGCGAGATCGACCAGATCATCCAGGAGGCCGAGGAGAACAAGAACGCCGACCAGAAGCGCAAGGCGGTCCGCCAGCTCAAGAACAAGCTCGAAGGGCAGATCACCGGCAACGAGCGGGTCTTCCGCGAGTTCGGAAAGCTCCTCAACACGGACGAGCGCGACCGCGTCGGCCGCACCCTCCAGCACGCCCGGGAGGTCCTGACCGCCGAGGAGCGGACCGAGATCGACAACGCCCTCCTCGACATGCAGGGGGTCTCGCGGATCCTGACCGCGGCGATGCTCTACAAGGGCGGCGACAGCAGCGAGAAGGAATAGCCTCGAAAGGCCCCAGGTGAGCACGACATCCCGCGACCTCTACGAGGTACTCGGCGTCGCCCGCGACGCCACGACGGACCAGATCAAGTCGGCGTACCGAAAGCTGGCTCTCAATCACCACCCCGATCGCAACCCCGGGAACTCCGAGGCGGAGCAGCGGTTTCGGGAGGCGGCAGAGGCGTACTCGATCCTCTCCGATCCCGAGAAGCGGTCCCGTTACGACCGCTACGGGCACGAAGGGACGCGCGGGTCCGGCGGATTCGACCCGAATGCGTTCGTCGACTTCGCCGACATCCTCGGAGACTTCTTCGGGATGGGCTCCGGCGGCGGACGCCGCGGGCGCCGGACACCGGGAGAAGACCTGCGCGCCGACCTGACTCTGACCTTCGAGGAGGCGGCCTTCGGCGTCGAGAAGAGCCTGCCGATGCGCCGCTACGAACGCTGCGAGGCCTGCCACGGCACGGGCGGAAAGGGCGGGAGCGGGACCGTCTCCTGCGGTGTCTGCCGGGGCCGGGGCCGCGTCCAGTTCCGACAGGGCTTCTTCGCCATGGAACGGCCCTGTCCCGAGTGCCAGGGGGCCGGCGAGAAGGTCAAGGACCCCTGCCACGACTGCCAGGGCGAGGGCCGGACCCTCCGCGAGCGCACGCTCACGATTGCGATTCCTGCCGGCGTCGACACCGGAGCACGGCTGCGTCTCTCGGGCGAGGGAAACCACGGCCGGGCCGGAGGACACGCCGGAGACCTGTACGTCGTCCTGTCGGTCGATCCCCACGAGCAGTTCAGGCGCGAGGGGTACGACGTCGTCCTGACGTGGGCCGTTCCCTACCCGGTCGCCGTCCTCGGCGGATCGTGCAACGTCCCGACGCTCCATGGCGACGAAGAGGTCGAGATCCCTGCCGGGACGGCCGCGGGACGGGCCTTCACACTTCGCGGAAAGGGGATCCCGCGCGTCGACGGGCGCGGGCGCGGCGACCAGCACGTCGTCGTCACCATCCGGGTCCCGAAGAAGCTGTCGTCAGAGCAGAAGAAGGCCGTTCAGAAGCTGGCCGACGTGATGAAGGAAGAGGCGGGCTCCCCGACGCGCGAGGAGAAGGGCTTCCTCGAGAAGCTCCGGGACCTCTTCTCCGCCTGAAGCGGCGATGCCCGGAGCCCTTCGATTCTCGCTTCCTCCCGCCGCCGAACCGGCGCTCGAGGAAGCTCTCGCGGACCTCTTCGTCTCGTGGACCGTCCGCGCGGGGTCTCTCTCCGTGTGGGTCTCGGAAGGGGAGGCCCGCGAAGTCGAGCAGCGGCTGGAGCTTGCGGGCATCGCGATCCTCGGACGAGAAGCCGAGCCCGAGAGGGACTGGGTCGCCGACGCGGCAGCCCTCCAGCGGCCGGTCGCGGCGGGCGGGCTCGTCCTCGATCCCCACGATCCGCCCTCGGCGGACCCCGGCGGTCGCCAGCGGCTTCTCCTCCCGGCGGAACGGGCGTTCGGAACCGGCTCGCACGAGTCGACCCGCCTGGCCCTTCGCCTTCTCCTGTCGTCGGTCCCTGCGGGGGGAACCGTCCTCGACGTCGGTTGCGGCGCGGGAACGCTCGCTCTCGCGGCGAAGATCGCCGGCGCCGGCCGGTCCTTCGGATTCGATCTCGACCTCGAAGCGCCTCTTGCCTCGCGCGTGAACGCACGCAGGAACGCCATCGACGGGTGCGCCTTCTGGGGAGGGCTCCTCGAGAGCCTCTCGCCCGCCGCGCGTTTCGACCTGATCGTCGCGAACATGCTGCACGAGGAGGTCGGCCCGCTGCTCCCGGGGCTCGCGTCGCTCCTTCCCCCGGGTGGGGTTTTCGTGACCTCCGGTCAGCTCGTGGCGCGGGAGGAGGAGTTCCTCCGGCTTCTCGAGGGTGCGGGACTGCGTCCGCGGGAGCTCGCCTCCGAAGGCGAGTGGCTCGGAACGCTCTCGGTACATCCGTGAGCTCCGCGCCGCGGGTCCTCGTTCCCGGAGCCCGCCTGCAGGCAGGGGAGCGGATCGTCCTCCCGGACGCGGAGGCCCGCCACCTCAAGGTCTCCCGCGTCCGACCGGGCGGGGAGATCGTCCTTCTGGACGGAGCCGGTCTTCGCGCCGAGGCACGCCTGTCGACGGACGGCCGGGAGGCCGTCGTGCGGGAGCTCGTACCGGTGCGGGGCGAACCGATTCGCCGCGTGACCGTCCTCCTCGGCGTGGGAGAGCTGGCCCGCGTGGAGTGGGCCGTGGAGAAGGGAACCGAATGCGGCGCCGCTCGGTTCGTGCTCGTCGTGGCCGCCCGCTCCCAGGGGCCTCACGTCGCCGCGGCCGCCGCAAAACTCGACCGGCTCCGCCGGATCGCGGCCGAAGCGGTGAAGCAGTGCGACCGGACCGTCGTTCCCCAGATCCTCGCCCCGCAGTCTCTCGCCACCGCCCTCGGTCTCTGCGATGGGCCGATCTTCGTCGCCCGTCCGGGCGCACCCCGGCTCGCCGCCGGCGTGGTTCCCGCCGTCGACGTGGCCGTAGCCGTGGGACCCGAGGGGGGCTTCGATGCCGACGAGGAACGCCTTCTCGACGAGGCGGGGGCGATCCCGTTCGGCCTCGGAGGCCGGATCCTGCGCCTCGAGACGGCGGTGGTCGCCGCCCTCGTGAGCCTGGTCGACGACGACGCACCCTGAGCCTCGCCGGCCGGAGTGCGGCGGATATCATCCGCCCGAGGAGGGGTCGATGGCCTTCGAAGACGTCAAGAAGATCTGGATGAACGGCAAGCTGGTGGATTTCGCAGACGCGAAGGTCCACGTCTTCACGCACGCCCTCCACTACGGCTCGGGAGTTTTCGAGGGGATCCGGTGCTACCGCACGGCGCGGGGACCCGAGGTCTTCCGTCTCGAGGAGCACCTCGACCGCCTCTTCTGGTCCGGGAAGATGTACCGGATGGAGATCCCCTGGACGCTCGAGCAGCTCAAGGCCGCCACGCTCGAGACGATCCGGGCCAACGGGTTCGAGGCGTGCTACATCCGGCCCCTCGCCTACCGGGGCTTCGGCATGCTGGGCGTGAACCCGTTCCCGAACCCGGTCGACGTGATGATCGGCTGCTACCCGTGGGGCAAGTACCTCGGCCCCGAGGCGATGGAGAAGGGCGTCGACGTCTGCTGCTCGTCGTGGACGCGCCTCGGCGCCAACACCATGCCGGCGATGGCCAAGTCGACGGCGAACTACGCCAACAGCCAGCTCATCAAGATGGAGGCGATCGTCAACGGATACGAGGAGGGGATCGCCCTCGACGACACCGGGCGCGTCTCGGAGGGCTCGGGCGAGAACCTCTTCGTCGTCTGGAAGGACCGCGTCTACACGCCGCCGTTCTCCTCGTCGGCCCTCCCGGGCATCACCCGAAACTCGGTCATCCGGCTTGCGGCCGAGATGGGGATCACGGTCGAGGAGCGGGCGCTGCCGAGGGAGATGCTCTACGCGGCCGACGAGCTCTTCTTCACGGGCACCGCGGCCGAGATCACGCCGATCCGCTCCGTCGACCGGATCGTCGTCGGCGCGGGCCACCGGGGCCCGCTCACGGCGAAAATCCAGCAGGCCTTCTTCGACCTCGTCGAGGGGAAGGTGGAAGACCGGTTCGGCTGGCTCACGCCGGTCGGAAAGGGCGTTCCGGCCTGAGACGCAGAGGTTTTCCTCGGAGGGCCGGAGTGGCGGAACGGCAGACGCAGGGGCCTTAAAAGCCCCAGGCCTGTAAGGGCCGTGAGGGTTCGAATCCCTCCTCCGGCAATGCGCCGAATCGCTTCCCGCGCACCAGGGTGAGGGCGAGGGCCGTTCCGGGTACGCCAGGGACGGGCTCGACGGCCCGCGGCCATCTGGTCCGGATGTTGCGAGCCAGCCGATCGGAGCGTGAGGAACAATGAACATGAAGCTGTCTGCCCGGGCGAACGCACCGAAGCTCGGCACCTGGATCGTCTGCCTGGTCCTGTTCGCCGTCGCGCTCGCCGCCCGCTTCGCCGTGATCCAGCCCGGAGCCACGGTCGCAACGTGGTCCTGGATCCTGGGCTTCGGCCTCCTGCTGGTCGCGTGCCGCTACAGGGGACTCTGAGGCACGACCGCGGCCCGGGCGGATCCGTTGTAGGGCGTACATGCGGCATTGAAGGGCCTTCAGCGGGTAGTGGATCCCGGGGCGCCGCGAGGTTCCGTAGGTCAGTGACCCGCAAGTCCGCGGGGCGCCGCACCGCAAGCTACTCCTCCGGCTCCTCCCACCCGCGGGAGCGCCCCAGCGCCCGCTGCCAGCCGGCGCGGAGGCGGGCGACGGACCCGGAGGGCATGGCGGGTTCGAAGCGGCGCTCCTCCTGCCACTGCTCGCGGATGTCCGCTTCGCTCTCCCAGAAGCCCGTGGCGAGCCCGGCGAGGTAGGCCGCGCCGAGGGCGGTCGTCTCGAAGACCCGCGGCCGGACCACGGGGACGCCGAGGATGTCCGCCTGGAACTGCATCAGGAGGTCGTTGACGGCGCCGCCTCCGTCCACCCGCAGCTCGCTGAGGTCGATGCCGGAATCGGCCTGCATCGCCTCCAGGACGTCGGCCACCTGGAAGGCGATCCCTTCGAGGGCCGCGCGGGCGAGGTGGCCAGCGGTGGTGCCTCGCGTGAGTCCGACGATCGTCCCGCGCGCGTACGGGTCCCAGTGCGGGGCGCCCAGGCCGGCGAAGGCCGGCACCAGGTAGACGCCGCCGTTGTCCGGGACCGAGGCGGCGAGCGCCTCGACCTCGTCCGAGGAGCGGATCAGCTTCAGCCCGTCGCGCAGCCACTGGACCACGGCGCCCGTGATGAAGACGCTTCCCTCGAGCGCGTACTCGGTCCTCTCGCCGATCCTCCACGCCACCGTGGTCAGCAGGTTGTGCCGCGAGGGGACGGCCGCCTCTCCGGTGTGCAGCAGCAGGAAGCACCCCGTGCCGTAGGTGTTCTTGACCATGCCGCGTTCGGTGCACCGCTGGCCGAAGAGGGCCGCCTGCTGGTCGCCGGCGATCCCGGCGATCGGGATCGGCCGCGAGAGGAGCGGAGCCGCAGTGTGGCCGTAGACCTCGCTGCTCGGGCGCACCTCGGGAAGCATCGCGCGCGGGACGCCGAGCACGTCGAGCAGCTCGGCGTCCCAATCGCCGGTGTGGATGTCGTACATCAGGGTCCGGCTGGCGTTCGACGCGTCGGTGACGTGGAGCGCGCCGCCCGTCAGCTGCCAGGCGAGCCAGCTGTCCACGGTGCCGAAGCAGAGCTCGCCGCGCTCGGCCCGCTCCCGGGCCCCCTCGACGTGGTCGAGGATCCAGCGGACCTTCGTGCCGGAGAAGTACGAGTCGAGGACCAGCCCGGTCTTCCGGCGGAAGAGGGGCTCGTGGCCGGCCTGCCGGAGGCGGTCGCAGAGCCCCGCGGTGCGCCGGTCCTGCCAGACGATGGCGTTGTGAACGGGCCGCCCGCTCCCGCGCTCCCAGACGATCGTCGTCTCGCGCTGGTTCGTGATGCCGATCGCGGCGAGGTCGCCCGCCGAGAGCCCGGCGCGCGTGACGGCCTCCGCCGCGACGCCGGCCTGCGACGACCAGATCTCGGCGGGGTCGTGCTCGACCCAGCCGGGCCGCGGGAAGATCTGGGTCAGCTCCTTCTGCGCGGAGGCGACGATGCACCCCTGGCGGTCGAAGACGATCGCGCGGGAGCTGGTGGTCCCCTGGTCGAGGGCGAGGACGTACTTCGTCAAGGTCTCTCCTGGCGGACGGAGCCGTTGGCGCAAGGGATGATCGCATCCGGGAGCCCCTCGCCCCCGGGCTCGACCGTCGATGTCTCGGCGGGATTCTGCTCGCTGGCTTTCGGTCGGGACCAGGTGGCCGGCCGAGACGCGGCGCTCGTCCTTCGCTACGATCCCCCCGTGACACGCGACGAGCAGCTGACTTCTCTCGAGGAGGCCCTCGGGTACCACTTTCGCGACCGTGCGCTCCTGGACCGGGCGCTGACCCATTCCTCCTACGCGAACGAGGCGCCGAGGTCGGAGGCGGTCAAGGACAACGAGACGCTCGAGTTCCTCGGCGACAGCATCCTCGGTTTCCTCGTGGCCGAGATGCTCTTCGAGGCGTTTCCGGGGTTCCGCGAGGGGCAGCTGTCGAAGGCGCGCTCGCACCTCGTGTCGGAGCCGAGCTTCGCGCGGCTCGCGCGGGAGCTGGGGATCGGCGAGGCGCTGCTGCTGGCGGCCGGGGAGAGCCGGTCGGGGGGGCGCGTGCGGGAGTCGCTCCTGGCCGACGCGTTCGAGGCGGTCTTCGCGGCGATCACGCTGGACGCGGGACTGGGCACCGCACGGGACGTCGCGCGACGGCACTTTGCCGCTGCCGTCGCGGAGCTCGACCCCGGAGAGCTCTCGTTCCACGACTACAAGACGGCGCTGCAGGAGCTCGCGCAGGGGGAGGGCAAGCCGCTTCCGTCCTACCGGCTCCTCTCGGAGAGCGGACCCGACCACCTGAAGGAGTTCGTCTTCGAGGTCGTCTACGACGAGGACATCTCGGCGAAGGGCTCGGGCGCGACGAAGAAGGAAGCGCAGCGGCGGGCCGCGAAGGCGGCGCTGGCCATCAAGCTGGGACGCACGACGAAGGCCTGAATGCGTCCCCGGGGAGCGCCGGGCGTCGCTCCCCGGGGAACCCTCACTTCGGGAATCGCGACAGGAAGGCGCCCGGCTTCTCGAACTGGACGACCCGCGGCTTCGATTCCTTCCCGTCCGGGCCGAGGAAGACCATCGTCGGCACGCCCTGGATGTTCCACTTCGTCCGGAGGGCGGAGACCTCCGGAGAAGCGCTCTTCGTCAGGTCCGCTTTGAGCAGCACCCAGCCTTCGAGCGCCTGTCTCACGCCCGCGTCGGTGAAGGTGAACTTCTCGAGCTCCTTGCACGGCAGGCACCAGTCCGCGTAGAAGTCGATGACGACCGGCTTGCCCGCCGCGGCCGCCTCGGCGAGGGCGGCGTCGGAGTAGGGCTGGAAGGCGAGGGCCTCGCCCTTCTTCGCAGGGAGGACGAACGGCACGGCCGCAGCCAGGAGCGCGATGCCGACGACGCGCTTCGTCCACCGGAACCAGCCGAGGGAGGAGCCCGTCCTCTCGAAGAAGAGGAACCAGACGCCTCCGGCGATCAGCGGGATCGCGACGGCGAACTCGAAGACGCGCTCGGGGAGGAGCGGGCGGAGGAACCAGGCCGCGAGGGCGACGAGGAGGAATCCGAAGACCTTGCGGACGGCGATCATCCACTCGCCCGACCGCGGCATCGCCTTGAGGCTGCCGGAGACGGTGCCGAGGACGAGGTAGGGAAGGCCGAGGCCCATCGCGAGCGTGAAGAAGAGGCCGAAGCCGAGCGCGGCCGAGCCCTGCTGGGCGACGTAGGTCAGGAGCGACAGGACGAACGGCCCGATGCAGGGCGCCGCGACGAAGCCGACGAAGAGGCCCATCGTGAGCGCACCGGCGACCCCGGCCTTGCTGCCGGTCCGGTCGGTGATGAAGTGCGGGGCCTGGAGCTCGTAGAGCCCGAACATCGAAAGGGCGAGCGCGAGGACGATGAGGGCGATGACGACGAGGACGGCCGGCTTCTGCAGCCAGGAGCCGAAGAGGGAGCCGGAGAGGGCCGCGAAGACGCCGAGCGCGGAGTAGGTGACGCTCATCCCGAGGACGTACGCGAGCGCGAGGCCGAACGTGCGGCTCGTCTTCCCCTCGCTCTGGCGCGAGAAGAACCCGACGGTGATCGGTATGAGGGGTAGACGCAGGGGGTCAGGTTGAGGGCGAGGCCCGCGAGGAAGACGAGGCCGAGGATGGCGGGGAGGGAGCGGCCGGCGAAGGGGCCGGAGTCGGCCGGCGGGGACGGTTCGGTTCCCTCGGCTGCGGGGGCGGCGCCGTCGGCCGTGCGGGCCCCGGCGAGCGGAAAGAGCGCGGCGTTCGCCGCGGTGACGGTCGTTCCTGCCGGCGCGACCTCGATCTCGAGCGTCGCCTCCGCCTGGGCCGGGGCGAGGCACTGGGCGTCGTTGCAGGGCTGGTAGTCGAGGGTGGCCCGCAGAGTCCTGGGCCCGGGGAGGGCGTCGGCTCCCGCCGTCCCCTCCACGACGATGACGGTCTCGCCGTCGAAGAGGGCGAGCGGCTTCTCGGAGAAGGGGAGCTTCTGCTCCTTGTGGGCGGGGTAGGCGGGGGCGGCGAACGAGAGTCCCTCGACCGGCACCACGGCCGCCTCCGTCGGGATGAGGTAGTCCTCGAGCGGCTTGTCGGAGTTGACGTGCCATCCCGGCGCGATCGTGGCCACGATGGCGAGCCGGAAGGGCTGCCCCGCGACGAGCCTGTCCGAGCCGGCCGCGAGCCGAAGCATGACGACAGGGGAGGACCCGGGATCCTGGGCCGCCAGGGACCCCGAGGCGAGGAGGACGAGAAGACCGGCCGCGGCGAGGAGCCGACGGAGAGGGGGACGCGTCATCGGGGGCTCCTTCAGGGCTTCGCGCCGTCGAGCGCCTCGATGAGGGCCTCGACGTCCTTGCGCATCGGGGACTGGGGGTGCTTCTGGAGGAAGGCCTTCAGGTGCGCCCTGGCTTTTTTCCGTTCTCCCCGGCCGATCTCGACGTCCGCGAGGCGAAGGTCGGCCTGCTCGGCGAGGGTGGGGTTCTTCGTCGTTGCGAGAATCTGCTTCAGCGCCTTCTCGGCGTCGTCGAACCGCCGATCCTCGAGCGCGATGCCCGCGAGGTAGGCGAGCGACCGCTCGCGGAGCTCCGCAGGCGCCTTCTCGTCGGCCGCGATGCGCTCGAACCGCTCCCTGGCCATCGCGTCGCCGGCGCGGCGGTAGGCCTCCTCGCCGACGGCGAACAGGGCGGCCGGGTCGTTCGGGGTCTTCTTCTCGACGTCCAGCTTCCTGCGGAACTCGTTCCAGGCCCGTTCCGAAGCGACGAACTTCTCCATCCAGAGCGCCTGGCTCGACCCGCCCTCGTGCCTGCCGGCGAGAAGGAGATCCGGTGTGAGGACGAGCCACGCAGGCACGCGCCGGAGGCCGAAACGCTGGGCGAGGCGCTGCCCGTCGGACGATGCGCGGTCGAGGACCACGGGGACCTTGTCCCGCATGAACGACCGGAAGGACGCGGAGGGATAGATGAGCTTCTCCATCCGAACGCACTCCGGGCAATCGGCGCTTCGAAGCTCGACGAAGACGCGGCCTTCCCGCATCGCCCGCGCCCGCTCGACGGCGTCGTCGAGAGTCGCCGCCCACACGGGGTTTTCGTCCTGGAGGCGCGAGGCCGCAGGAGGTGTCCCGGTCTCCTGCGCGAGGAGGACGGGGGAGAGGAACAGGACGGGGGCCAGGAGGAATCTCGGAATGCGCATCATTTCGTCTCTTGTTTGTGACGCGGCGCGGGGCGGCCGCGTTGACTATTCTAGCGGCCGCCGGTATAACGCCGGGCGTCGCGTCGAGGGCCTGTCCGCAAGGTACATGCCGCGGCGTGCCGGGTGCCCAGGTAGCTCAGCTGGTAGAGCACGCGCCTGAAAAGTGCGGTGTCGACGGTTCAACTCCGCCCCTGGGCACCATCTCTTTCCCTCCCCGGACGGCCTCCCGGGCCGTCGTGACGCTCTCCAGGGTACGCGGTCTCCGGGGGCGCTGTTCGCGGTCCCCAGGCCCCCCCCGGGTTCGGAGAGGGGCGGGACCCCGGACTGCTCCTAGAATCCCCTCTCGGGAGGGCGACTTGGCGATTCTCAAGGTGATGAAGCTCGGTGCGGACGTCCTGCGTCGCCCGGCGACCCAGATCGAGCCGAAGGACCTGAAGCGCGGGCGCTTCCGGGGGCTCTTCGACGACCTGCGCGAGACGATGGTCGAGTACTCGGGGACGGGGCTCGCCGCTCCCCAGGTCGCGGCTGGGGTCCGCGCGTTCCTCTACATGGTCGAGCCCGCCGGCAAGCGCGGGACCGGCCTCGAGGTGCCCCCGACGATCCTCGTCAACCCCTCGTTCGAGGTGCTCGACCCGAAAGAGGTCGAGGACTGGGAGGGTTGTCTTTCCGTTCCGTTTCTCGCTGCCCGGGTCCCCAGGCCGAAGAAGGTCCGCGTCCGGGCGCTCTCCGAGACGGGGAGACCCGTGGACTTCGTCGCTGAGGACTTCCATGCCCGGGTCGTTCTGCACGAGAACGACCACCTCGACGGGGTGGTCTACCTCGACCGGGTGAAGGACCGAGCCTCCATTCGCTACACGGTCGACTTCTGACTCCATGGACGACGCCCCCGTTTCCGAGAAGCACGCCCGGATCCTGCTGAAGTACAAGCCCGTCTGCATCTGCAACGGGATCAAGTACCCCCGCGTGGCCGACGCCATCGCCAGGGGCGCCCGGAGCGTAGAGGAAGTGGCGCAGGAGACCGGTTGCACGACCGGCTCCTGTCACGGGGAGCGCTGCGTCCCCGTCATCCTCGAGATGCTCGACGGAAAGCGCTGAGGCGCCTTTACAATCGACTTCGTGAACGGTTTCACGAGCACCGGGGGGTGAGATGAGCGACAAGAACGTACCTCTTCCGGCGGCGCGGATCGCGCCGCCGCTCGCGCCGGGAGTCCCGTCGACCGTGGGGACCGACTTCCTCACGACGAAGCTCGACGCGCTCGTCCAGTGGGCCCACAAGAACTCGCTCTGGCCGATGCCGTTCGGGACGGCCTGCTGCGCCATCGAGTTCATGTCGTCGGTCTCGTCCCACTACGACCTCGCGCGGTTCGGAGCCGAGGTCGTGAGGTTCTCGCCGCGCCAGGCCGACCTGATGATCATCGCGGGCACGATCACCGACAAGCAGGCGCCGATCCTCCGGAAGATCTACGACCAGATGCCCGAGCCGAAGTGGGTCATCTCGATGGGCGTCTGCGCCTGCACGGGAGGCTTCTACCGCGCCTACCACGTCGTTCAGGGCGTCGACGAGATCGTCCCGGTCGACGTCTACGTGGCGGGGTGTCCTCCGACCCCGGAGAACCTGATCCACGGACTGATCGAGCTGCAGAAGCGGATCCAGTCGGGAGAGCTGGCCCGGCACCGGGAGGCGAAGACCTACGTCCCGATCCGCGTCGGCACCGACCCGCAGGTCGAGTCGCTCCCCGCCTGGTCGAATGCGGTCATGGCGCCTGGCAGGTCTCACGGCCGGGAGTTCCCCGAGATGGCCGAGTCGGCCGAGGCCGAGGCTGAGGCCGAGAAGGGGAGCAAGGCGTGAGCGCGACCCTCTCGGCGACGGGCGGCGTCTCCTTCGCCCCGGTCCTCGAACGGAAGTTCCCGGACGGCGCGGTTTCCGTCGAGCGGCGTCCTGCCGCCGACGTCCCGACCGTCGTCGCGGCCCCCGGGGCCTTCCACGAAGCGGCGCGCTTCCTGCGAGACGACCCGTCCACGGCCTACGACATGCTTCTCGACCTCGTCGCGGTCGACAGGCTCAAGCTCGATGGTCCGCCTGAGCTCCGGGGCGACGAGCGGTTCCAGCTGAACGCCCTCCTCTACTCGACGAAGCGCAACGAGCACCTGCGCCTGCGGGTCGCGCTTCCGGCGGCCGACCCTCGCCTCCCGACTCTGACCGAGGTCTGGCCCGCGTCGAACTGGTTCGAGCGCGAGGCCTGGGACCTGATGGGGATACGGTTCGACGGGCACCCGAATCTCGCCCGCCTCCTGACGCACAACGGCTTCGTCGGCCATGCCCTTCGCAAGGACTACGAAGCCGGGCAGCGCTGGCTCTGCACCGACGAGGACGTTCTCCAGACCGCCCTCGCCGCGAAGTCCGACCTCCCGGAGGACGTCTTCGAGACGATGACGCTCAACTTCGGGCCGTCGCACCCTTCGACGCACGGCACGCTCCGGATCGTCCTCAGGGTGGACGGCGAGCGGATCGTGGCGGCCGAAAGCGAGTGCGGGTACCTGCACCGCTGCTTCGAGAAGATGTCGGAGACGCACACGTACACGCAGGTGATCCCCTACACGGACCGCCTGAACTACTGCTCGCCGATGATCAACGGCAACGGGTATGCCCGGGCCGTGGAGCAGATGCTCGGAATCGAGATCCCGGCCCGGGCGAGGGCGGTCCGGGTCGTCCTGTCGGAATTCTCGAGGATCATGGACCACATGGTCTGCATCGGGGCGAACCTCGTCGACCTCGGCGGCCTGACGACGTTCTGGTACTCCTATCAGGCGAGAGAAGAGATCTACTCCCTCCTCGAGGCCTGCTGCGGGGCGCGGCTCACGTCGAGCTACGCGCGCATCGGGGGGCTCTCCCTCGACGTGCCCGACAACTTCGTCGAGTGGTGCCGGACGCTCGGCAAGAGCGTCACGACGCACATCCGGGAGGTCGAGACCCTCCTGACGAAGAACCGGATCTTCCAGAAGAGGATGTCGGGGACCGGCGTCGTGACGAAGGAGCAGGCGATCGCATGGGGCTTCACGGGTCCCTGCCTCCGGGCATCGGGCGTCGGCTACGACGTCCGCAAGGACAAGCCGTACGACGGTTACGACGAGGTCGACTTCGACGTCCCCGTGACGACGGCAGGCGACAACTACTCGCGCTACCTCGTCCGGATGGAGGAGATGAGGCAGTCGCTCCGGATCATCGAGCAGGTCGTCGCCAAGCTCCCCGGAGGGCCGGTCGTCTCCGACGACTACCGCGTCGTCCTCCCGCCGAAGGAGATGGTCTACAACGAGATGGAAGGGCTCATCTTCCACTTCAAGAACGTCTTCGAGGGGATCCAGGTGCCGGCAGGAGAGATCTACTCGTACACGGAGGGGGCGAACGGGGAGCTCGGCTACTCGATCGTCTCCGACGGGAGCGGGCGCCCCTACCGCGTGAAGGTGCGCCCCCCCTGCTTCCCGCTCTTCGCGGCCTTCGAGAAGATCATCATCGGCGGCATGGTCTCCGACTCGGTGGCCACGCTCGGGACGCTCAACATCATCGCCGGCGAGCTGGACCGGTAGGAGAGGGAGACGACATGCCCGGAAGAGTCGTCACGATTCAGCCCCACGAGCCGACGCTCGGCGAGAGGCTCTACCTGCCCCTGCTGCAGGGAATGGCACTGACGCTGAAGAAGTTCGTCGCGAACGTCTTCACGCCGAAGACGCGGCCGACGATCGAGTACCCGGAGCAGCGGCGTCCGTACTCCGACCGCTACCGGGGCCGCCACATCCTCAAGGCGCGCGAGGACGGCACGCTGAAATGCGTCGCCTGCTACATGTGCGCGACGGCCTGCCCGGCCGACTGCATCCACATCGAGGCGGGGGAGCACCCGAACCTGGCCTACGAGAAGTACCCGACGGTCTTCGAGATCGACCTCCTGCGCTGCGTCATGTGCGGGTTCTGCGTCGACGCCTGCCCGAAGGACGCCATCTGGATGACGAAGGACTACGAGATGTCGTACTTCTCGCGGAAGGACGCCGTCTACGGGATTCCCGAGCTGACGGAGAAGCCTTCGGACACCGGTGCGGGCGGCCCCGGGTACGGCTACCGGCCTTACTACGGCGCGAGCCCGGCGAAGAAGGCGGGGCAGTTCGAGCCCTCCGGCCTGTCGCTCCTCCCGATGACGCTGGCGCGCAACGCCGCGATCAACCGGGTCCCGCCGCCGCCTCCGAAGCCCCAGGCGCCGGCGACCGCAAAGCCTGCAACTTAGTCGGGGCGAGCTCACCGGAACGGACGAACGCCCCGGAAGCTCCGGGGCGTTACCGTCTCCGTCGGCCTACCAGATGATGCGGGCGCCGAGTCGCAGCTGGTAGGGACGCCCGGAGGCGTCGATCGGCTTCCAGTCGCCTCCCGAGCGGGGACGGGTGTCGTTCGACTCGATCTTGGGGTCTGGAGCCAGGACCCGGAGGACGGCCTCGTTCACCTCGACGGCGAGGCGGACGCGCGGCTCTCCCGAAGGACCGGGGCCACCCAGCGTGAACACCGAGTCGGAGTCACCGGGGAGCCGGACGAGGCTCTCTCCCTTCGTCGTGTCGAACCCCGCGAGGGGTGCCGAGGATTCGAGGGCGGGGGGGGCGGCGTAGAGCCGGAACTGCTGAGGGAGACCTGCCGGAAGCTCGATCCGGGGCTGGCCGAGCGCCACGGCTGCGCCTGCGAGGGACAACACCACGACAAGGGGCCCGCGCAGACGGCTCACGGACTCGATTGTCCTCCCGGCCGGAGGATTCCGCACGGATTTCCGGAGACCGGGCGCGCCGTGTGCCGCAGGAGACGCCCGCGTCGCACGGAACGTCAGTGGAGAAACGAACCTCCATTGAGCCCCAGGGCGGTGCCGTTGGCGTAAGGAGCCAGCGGGGAGAGGTAGAAGAGGATCGCCCGGGCGCAGTCCTCGGCGGTCGCGATGCGCCCGAGCGGGATCTCCGCCTCGATCTCCGCCTTCCGCACGTCGACGTCGGGACGTGCCATCTCGGTGTCGACCCAGCCCGGGCATATGGAGTTCGCCGTGATGCCGTGCGACCCCTCGTTCCGGGCCAGGCAGCGCGCGAGGCTGACCATCCCGGCTTTCGAGACGGCGTAGCTCGCCGCGTCGGTCTCGGCGCGGAAGGCCGCCCGGGAGGCGACCATGACGATCCGCCCGAAGCGGGCGGCGCGCATCGCCGGGAGCGCCAGGAGCGTCAGGTGCGCCGCCGACTCGAGGTTCACGCTCTGCGTCGTCCTCCAGCGGGAGAGGAAGGCGGCGTCGTCGGTCTCCTCGAAGGGATTCCTCACGTAGATCCCGGCGTTGTGGACGAGGAGCAGCGGGCTACCGAGAGTGGCCACGACCTCGCGGTGGAGGCGCCGGCGTTCGTCGTCGCTGCCGAGCTCGGCCTGGAACACGGCCGCCTGCAGCCCGCCGGATCGGGCGATACCGTTTGCGACCTCCTCGGCCTCCGTGCGGCTCTTCCCGAAGTGGATCGCCACCCGGGCATTGCAGCGTCCGAGAAGGCTCGCCGTGGCGGCGCCGATGCCGCGGGAGGCGCCCGTGACGAGGGCGACGCGGCCCTCGAGGTCGAGGAGAGGGGAGACGGAGGAAGTCGTCGCGTCCATCCGCGGAGTCTCGCACCGCGGACCCGGGGCGTCAGCCTCCCGCGCGCACGCGGGCCAGTGAGCCGAGCGCGCCTGTGAACTCACCGAGGGGGAGGAAAGAGGCCTGGGCTCCGACGAGGGCCGTGACGTTGCCGAGAATCTCGACGAGGAGGGGGTTGTTGCGGAGCGTGGAGCCCGCGTAGAGGACGTCGGGCCTGCGGCGGGGGGGGGCGTCGTCGGCGGAGGTGGCGAGGGCGACGGCGATCTGCCCGGCGAGGAGGGCGACGTTCTCGCCGACCAGACCGAGGAGGGCGTGGGCGACGTCGTCGGCCCGCGGCTCGTGGGCCTTGCCGAAGTTCGCCGCCGTCAGGTCGGGGACGAGGGCGATTCCCCCGGGCTTGTAGAGGTCGCCGACGAGGAGGTCGACGTGTCGCCGGTCGCCTGTCGCGGCGAGGGCGACGAGGCGGTCGTGGTCGTCCGTCCCGAGAAGAAGCCGGCCGAGGCCCCGGAGCGTCCCGCCGCCGAGCGCGGTTCCGCCCACGCGGGCGACGGCGCCGTCCCCGCCCATGCGGAGGATCGACGTCCCCGTCCCGAGGCTCACGAGGAGGTGCGGATGGGCGAGGGCGAGACCGGCGCGGCTGGTGAGGAGCGGCTCTCCCGCTCCCCAGGAGGCGAACTCGTCGACGACGGTGACGTTTCGTGTCTGGCCGAGCCTGTCGGCCAGCGCCGAAGAGCCGCCACCCGTGGCGGCGACGTGGCGGAGCGAGTGGCGGAGGAGAAAGGCGTCCAGGAGGCGCTCGTCCCCCGCCGGGGCGACGAACGTCTCGAACGAACCGAGAGGCAGTTCGGCCGGAACGGCGACGGCCTTCACGAGCGTGGCTCCCAGGTCGACGCCGGCATCCCAGAGGCTCATCGGTGGGGATTGTCTCCCGGTGGGCCGCGGACGGGGGCCGCCAGGGGCGGGACGGCTCGGGCGGGTTAAAATTATCGGCTCGCCGGCCCACCTGGGGCGCGCGGGTGCCGACGCGCCGCCTCGTCGGGCGGGAGCGGCCGGAACAGAGGGAGATCCGAATGCACGACGCCGTCCTCGACGCCCTCACCGAATCGTTCGGCGACAACGCCGGATTCGCACTCGAGCTCTACGCGCAGTACCGGCTGAACCCCGGCACGGTGGGAGACGACTGGCGGAGGACGTTCGAGCAGTTCGAGAAGAGAGCCCGCGCCGGGGGCACCCCGGTCTCCGCCCCTTCGGAGATGGCGCAGGCCGCTCCCGAGTTCGCTCCTCCGGCGGTCGGCGCCCCTCTCGTCGCGGCGCCGGCCCCGGTCCCGTCCCCGGTTCCGGCGCCCCGCTTCCCGGCGCCGCAGCTGCGCCCCGGCGAGAAGCTCCAGCCCCTCGTCGGCGGCTCCGCCACGATCGCGCGCAACATGGACGCCTCCCTTTCCGTTCCGACGGCGACCTCCCAGCGCGTCCTCCCGGTCAAGGCGATGGAGGAGAACCGGCGGATCCTGAACCACCACCGCGAGGCGGTGCGCCAGTCGAAGATCTCGTTCACCCACCTCGTCGCCTGGGCGATCGTGAGGGCGATCGAGAAGCACCCGGGGATGAACGACGCCTACGCGGAGGCGGAGGGAAGGCCGCAGCGCGTCCGGAAGCCCCACGTGAACCTCGGCATCGCGGTCGACGTGACGAAGAAGGACGGGACCCGGACCCTCCTCGTTCCGAACATCAAGCTGGCCGAGGAGCTCGACTTCGCAGAGTTCGTCGCAACGTTCGACAACCTCATCGGCAAGGCCCGCCGCGGGTCGATCGAGCCGGAAGCGTTCCTCGGGACCTCGATCTCGCTCACGAACCCCGGCACGCTCGGCACGACGTCCTCCTCCCCGCGCCTCATGCCGGGGCAGGGGTGCATCGTCGCCACGGGCGCCATGGGCTACCCGCCCGAGTACCAGGCGATGCCCGACGAGGTCGTCTCGAGCCTCGGCATCTCCCGCGTCATGGCGGTGACGTCCACCTACGACCACCGGGTCGTCCAGGGAGCCGAGTCGGGCGCGTTCCTCGCGACGCTCCAGGAGCTCCTCCTCGGCGGGAACGGCTTCTACGAGCGCATCTTCGGCGACTTGCGCGTGCCGCACCGCCCCGTCGTCTGGGAGCCCGACAGGAACCCGCCCTTCCTCGGCGGCGCCTCGCGCCTCGAGGCGGTCGAGAAGCAGGCGCGGATCCTCCCGCTCATCAACTTCTACCGGGTGCGCGGGCACCTCCTCGCCGACCTCGACCCGCTCGGCTTCGACACGCCTCCCTACCACGCCGAGCTCGACCCGGCGACGTTCGGCTACACGATCTGGGACCTCGACCGGAAGTTCATCACCAACGGTCTCGCCGGGCGCGACCAGGCGACGCTCCGGGAGATCCTGGAGGTCCTCCGGCAGACCTACTGCGGAAAGATCGGCGCCGAGTTCATGAACATCCAGGACCCCGCCCAGAAGGCGTGGCTCATGGAGCGGATGGAGTCGTCCCGGAACCTCGCGGCGCTCTCGGCGGACGACCGCAAGCGGCTCCTCGCCAAGCTCGTCGAGGCGGAGAGCTTCGAGAAGTTCCTCCACGCCAAGTACGTCGGGCACAAGCGCTTCTCCCTCGAGGGGGGCGAGGCGGCGATCCCGCTCCTGACGCGGCTCCTCGACCGGGCCGCCGAAATGGGCGTCGAGGAGGCCGTCGTCGGGATGCCGCACCGCGGGCGCCTGACGATCCTGACGACGGTCGTCGGCAAACAGGTCGACCGGATCTTCGCGGAGTTCGAGGACGTCCTCGATCCGCAGTCGATCCAGGGCTCGGGAGACGTGAAGTACCACCTCGGCGCCGTCGGCATCCACGAGACCCCCGACGGGAAGAGGGTGAAGCTGGGCCTGGCGCCGAATCCGAGCCACCTCGAGGCGGTCGACCCGGTCGTCGAGGGGATGGTCCGGGCCAAGCAGGAGCGCGCGGGCGACGCGGCCCGCCAGCGGATTCTGCCGATCCTCCTCCACGGCGACGCCGCGTTCGCGGGGCAGGGGCTCGTCGCCGAGACGCTCAACATGTGCAAGCTCGAGGGGTACCAGACGGGCGGCACGATCCACGTCATCGTGAACAACCAGATCGGCTTCACGACGAACCCGAAGGACGCGCGCTCGTCGCCGTACTGTACCGACGTCGCCAAGGCGGTGCAGGCCCCCATCTTTCACGTGAACGGCGACGACCCGGAGGCGGTCGTCCAGGCGGTCGACCTCGCGATCGAGTACCGGAAGGCGTTCGGCCACGACGTCGTCGTCGACATGGTCTGCTACCGCCGCTACGGCCACAACGAGGGGGACGAGCCGAGCTACACGCAGCCGCTCCTCTACGCCAAGATCCGGAATCACTCCTCGGTCGCGCGCCTCTATGGCGACGCGCTCGTGAGGGACGGTCTCCTGACGGCGGCCGAGGTCGAGAACGTCTGGGTCGCCGCGAAGCAGAGGCTCGAGAAGGCCTACGACGCGTCCGCGGCGACGCGCACGCGCGGCGCCTTCTCCGACTCGCTCCTCGCCCCGGCAGCCCCCCGTTACGAAGCGGGAGGAGACGTCCGCGAGAAGCTCGCCCGGGTCGTGAAAGCCGTCTCGACCCTCCCTGCCGGGTTCGAGGTCCATCCGAAGCTGCGCCCGCTCCTGAAGAAGCGCGCCGACTACGCCAGCGGCCGCCCCGAGATCGACTGGGCCGGTGGCGAAATGCTCGCGTTCGGGATGCTCCTTCTCGAGGGGACGCCCGTGCGCCTCTCCGGGCAGGACTCGGGGCGGGGCACCTTCAGCCACCGCCACTCCGTCCTCGCCGACCCGAAGACCGGCGCCGAGTTCATCCCCCTGAATGCGATCGCCGAGCCGCAGGCCCGGTTCGAGGTCATCGACTCGTTCCTCTCCGAGTTCGGCGTCATGGGCTTCGAGTTCGGATACGCCGTCGCCGACCCGTCGTCGCTCGTCATCTGGGAGGCGCAGTTCGGGGACTTCGCGAACGGGGCGCAGATCGTCATCGACCAGTTCATCGCCGGCTCCGAGCAGAAATGGAGCCAGACCTGCGATCTCGTCCTCCTCCTGCCGCACGGCCAGGAGGGGCAGGGGCCGGAGCACTCCTCGGCGCGCCTCGAGCGCTTCCTGACGCTCTGCGCCGAGGACAACATGAGCGTCGCCAACGTGACGACGCCCGCGCAGTACTACCACCTCCTGATGCGTCAGATGCGCGACGACGTCCGGCGGCCGCTCATCGTCATGTCACCGAAAAGCCTCCTGCGCCACCCGAAGGCGGTTTCGACGTTCGACGAGATCGCAGGCGGGGCGTTCCAGCCCGTCCTCGACGACGGGGCCTTCGCCGCCGGCGGCGCTGACGGCGTGCGGCGGGTCGTCGTCGCGAGCGGAAAGGTCGTCTACGAGCTCCTCGCGGCCCGCGAGAAGGCGGCGCGCCCGGACGTCGCGATCGTGAGGCTCGAGGAGCTCTACCCGTTCCCGGGCGAGTCGCTCGGCCGGGTCCTCGCGCGATACCCGCAGGACGCGACGCTCGTCTTTGCCCAGGAGGAGCCGAAGAACATGGGTGCCTGGCGCTTCGTTCGCGAGCAGTTCCTCGATGGCGCCGTCCCGGGCGCCGGGCCTGGACGGCCCCTTCGCTATGCCGGCCGGCGCTCCTCGGCGAGTCCGGCACCCGGCTCGCACCACATCTTCGCGATGGAGCAGGAGGGCCTCGTCGCCGACGCCCTCGGCGTCGAGGCGGAGGTCCCGGCAGGCGTCTGAAATCGCGACCGGGTGGCGGCGCACGCTGCGCCGCCACCCGGGGCGTTCGTTCTCCGGGTCCTACTTCGCTTCGGGAGCCGCCGCGGGCGCGCCGGCCTGTCCGGGCTTCAGCTCGCGGGCGATCCGATTGGCCGTGTTGTCGACGGCGTTCGTCAGGGCCTGCGACTGCATGGCGCCCGAGTCGGGGCGCTCCTGACGCGGGCTGTCCCAGCGGCCGCTCTTCTGGAGGACCTTGAGGATCTTCCCGGTCGGGTCGTAGGCCGTCATCTCGGCCGTGCACTCGCCCCGGAACAGGTAGACCGTCACCTCGACAGCCGTCGGGCCGCTGCCGCGCCGCTCGGTCTCGGTGATGGCGCGGGCGGCGCAGTCGAGGAGGCGCACGCCGAGGTACGCATCCGCGGGGGCCGACCGGACGAGCGCCGCCGTCTTCGCCGCGTCCTTTCCGAGCTCCGCAGGACGGACGCCGGCGCCCCGGGCGTCGACGACCTGGAACTTGCCGTCGCGGCCGAGCTCCCGAATCAGCGACTTGCCCATCCGGGCCGTCGGGGTCTCTTCCCCGGCTGCCATGGCGACGCCCGACATCCGGCTCTCGGGGTACTGCACGTCGATGAGGGCCAGGTTCCGGCCCGGAAGGGTCGTCTCGGGGGCGGTGGTGGCGCAGCCCGTGGCGAAGAGCCCGAGCGCGAGGAGGGCGATGCCGGGGCGCAGGGTCCTGAGGCTTTGGATCATCCGATGATTATGATCCGACTCGGGCACGGCCGCTCCACGGATCAGGAAGGGCCGGGACTTCGCCCAGCGCCGTCACCGGTAGGCCTCGAGGATCGCAGCGAGCACCTCGCGGGACGGGCGCAGGCGCTCCTCGCCCAGGGTCGTGAGGGGCTCCTCGACGGTGTTGAGGAGCCTGGCGAAGCTCGGCTTCTCCGGCTCGAGGTAGAGGATCCCGGTCAGGAATTCCTTCGCCGTCCGGCTCCGGTGAAGGGTCGCGAGGACCTGGTCCTTGTCGGTCGGGTCGTAGTCGCGCCCGACGGAGTGGAAGCGGACCACGCTCCCGTCGGGGAAGGGGACGTCCCTGACCTCGCCGGGCGGGATCTCGGCGACCGTGTCGTCGAAGTACGGCACGAACCCGATCTCGTGCAGCGGCTCTTCGTGGTCCCTGGCGTACTTGTAGCTCTTCGTCGATCCCTCGTGGTCGTTGAACGTCACGCAGGGGGAGATCACGTCGATGACCGCGGTTCCCCGGTGTGTGATCGCGGCCTGCAGGATCGACTGGAGCTGCTTCATGTCGCCTGAGAAGGAGCGGGCGACGAAGCCGCAGCCGAGCTCGATGGCGAGGCCGCAGATGTCGATCGGCACGAGGTCGTTGGCCCCGCCGCCTTTCAGCGTGGATCCGACGTCGGCCGTGGCCGAGAACTGCCCCTTCGTGAGGCCGTAGACGCCGTTGTTCTCGACGACGTAGACGAGCGGCATGTTCCGCCGCACGAGGTGGACGAACTGCCCGATCCCGATCGACGCGGTGTCGCCGTCTCCCGAGACGCCGATGCCGAGCAGCTCGGGGTTCGCCAGGAGCGCTCCCGTGGCGACGGAGGGCATCCTGCCGTGGACGGCGTTGACCCCCCACGCGCGGTTCAGGAAGTACGCGGGTGTCTTGGACGAGCAGCCGATGCCCGAGAACTTCGCCACCCGGCGCGGCTCGATGCCGAGCTCGAAGAAGGCGGTGACGATCTGCTTCGTGATGACGTCGTGGCCGCAGCCGAGGCAGAGGGTCGACTTCGCCCCTTCGTAGTCGGCCTTCGCGAGGCCGATCCGGTTCGTCTTCGGGGCGGCGGGGAGCGTGGCGCTCATCGGGCACCTCCGGTGCGTCCGCGGTGGGAGAGAACGCCGTCGACGACCGTCGTGGCGTCGAGCGGGAGCCCGTCGTACTGGAGGACGGAGACGAAGCGGGTGGCATGACCGGGCAGCTCGTCGCGCAGGAGCGCGGCGAGCTGGGCGTCGCGGTTCTGCTCGACGACGTAGACGACCTCGTGGCCGTCGATCCACGCGCGCGCCTCGGGGCCCAGCGGCAGGGCCCGGAGACGGAGGTAGTCGAGCGGGAGGCCGTGCTCGCGCTCGAGCAGGTCGCGCCCCTCGGTCGTCCCGTAGTGCGACGTGCCGAAGGCCAGGAGGCCCGCCGCCGCGCCGGGACGATCCTCGGTCGCCGGTCCCGGGAGCAGCCCGCGCGCGGTCTCGAGCTTTCTCGCGAGGCGTTCGACGTTCCTCACGTAGTCCTGTGCCTTCTCCGTGTAGCCCGCCGCTTCGTTGTGTCCCGACCCGCGCGTGAAGTAGGCCGCCTTCGGGTGGTCCGTCCCCGGGAGCGTCCGCCAGGGGATGCCGTCGCCGTCGAGGTCCCGGTAGCGTCCCCAGGTCGATTTCAGCCGCTCGACGCCGTCGGCGTCCAGGACCTTGCCGCGGTCGAACGGCGCTTCGGGGTACGGGAAGGGGTCGGCCATCCAGTTGTTCATCCCGAGGTCGAGGTCGGTCAGGACGAAGACCGGCGTCTGGAGCCGCTCGGCGAGGTCGAAGGCCTCCTGCGCCATCGTGAAGCACTCCTCGGGCGAGGACGGAAAGAGGACCGGGTGCTTTCCGTCGCCGTGGGAGTTCGTGTGGCAGATGAGGACGTCTCCCTGCATCGTGCGCGTCGGAAGGCCGGTCGACGGTCCGACGCGCTGCACGTCGAAGATGACGGCAGGGATCTCGGTGTAATAGCCGTAGCCGATGAGCTCGGACATGAGGGAGATGCCGGGGCCGGATGTCGCCGTGAAGGCGCGCGCCCCGGCCCACCCGGCGCCCAGAACCATGCCGATGGAGGCGATCTCGTCCTCGGCCTGGACGATGGCCGCCGTTGCGCGGCCCGTTCCCGGGTCCACGCGGTGCTCCGCGCAGAGGTCGATGAACGTCTCGCAGAGGGAGGAGGAGGGGGTGATGGGGTACCAGGTGCAGACGGTCGCGCCACCGAAGAGGCAGCCGAGCGCCGAGGCGGAGTTGCCGTCGATGATGAGCTTGCCCGCGGTCGCGTCCATTCGCGCGACACGGTGGGGGAGCTTTTCGGGGAAGGCCGACGCCGCGTGCTCGATCCCGAGGCGCATCGCCGCGAGATTCAGGTCGATGGCCTTCGCCTTCCCGCCGAGCTGCCGGCGGATCGACGCCTCGATCTCCGCCGGGTCGATCTCCATGAGGTCGGAGAGGACGCCGACGTAGATCATGTTCACGAGGAGCCGTCGGAGCTTCGCCTGGTCGGGTGGGAGCGGGAGCTTTCCGGCCAGCTCGGAGAACGGGACGGGGAAGAGGCGAAGGTCGTCACGCAGCTTCTCTACGGCGAGCTTCTTCTCGTAGACGACCGACGTGCCGGGCGCCGCCGCGAGGGCGTCCTCCGCCGCGGTCTCGGGGTTCATGAGGACGAGGACGTCCAGCTCGCGCCTCCGCCCGATGTAGCCGTGGCGGCTCGCCCGGATCGTGAACCAGGTGGGGAGCCCCTGGATGTTCGAGGGGAAGAGGTTCTTCCCGGAGACGGGGACCCCCATCCGGAAGATCGACCGAAGCAGGACGTTGTTCGCCGTCTGGGACCCCGAGCCGTTCGCCGTGGCGACCTGCAGGGAGAAGTCGTTGACGACGGCGGCGGCCGGCGAACCCGCGGCGGGTGAAGGGACTGTCGACATCCGGGTACACCTCCTCCCGTGCGCCCCATGGCTCTGCCGCGGGCGGAAACGGGTAAACCGACGATGTTAGCCGCAAACCCCGCGTTCCGGATCCTCCCGTGCGAACCGCCGCGGGGGAGGCGATGAGCGACGGCGGTTCCCGATCGGCTCGGCGACCCTCCCGCCAGCTCGTCGGGAGGCGCCCGGGAGTCGCGAACGGTCCTCGTCCCGGGGTTATCCTTGAAGACCGGAGGTCACGCGAAGATGGCGCAGAAGAAACCCAGGAAACCGGCTCGTCCGGCGCCTGCGAAGCGGGGTTCCGCCCCGAAGGCCGCCGCTGCGAAGCCCGGGGTTGCACGTTCCGTCGCCCGGCAGGCTCACGCCGTCGCGAGGAAGGCCGCACCTGCGAAGAAGGCGGCCCCCGCGAAGAAGGCCGCGCCCGCCAGGAAGCTCGCCGCGAGCCTTTCGACGAAGCCTGTCCCGGTCGATCCGTTTGCCGAGAAGTCCCTCGTCGCGACCTTCACCGAGCTGATACGCCGCGCCGCCACCTCCATGCCTCCGGACGTGCTGGCCGCCATCGAGGCGGCCCGGGATCGCGAGGACGAGGGTTCGGTGGCCCGCGAGACGCTCGGGGTTCTCCTCGAGAACTCGCGCCTCGCGGCGGCGACGTCCCGGCCCGTCTGCCAGGACACGGGGATGCCCCTCTTCGAGGTCGCGGCGCCGCGGGGCGTCTCGATCCGCGCGATCGAGAAGGCCGCCGCGAAGGCGACCGAGGTCGCGACGGCGAGCGGCTACCTCCGCCCCAACTCGGTCGATTCGCTCAGCGGAAGGAACACCGGGAACGCGCCGGGCCGCGGGATGCCCATCGTTCACGTCCACGAGCACGCGCGGGCGGGTCTGAAGGCCGACCTGATCCTGAAGGGAGGCGGCTGCGAGAACGTGGGGTCGCAGTACTCTCTCCCGAACTCGGAGCTGGGCGCCGACAGGGACCTCGAAGGCGTGAAGCGGACCGTTCTCGACGCCGTCTTCCAGGCCCAGGGGAAGGGCTGTTCGCCCGGGATTCTCGGCGTCTGCATGGGCGGCGACCGCGCGAGCGGAATGGCCGAGGCGAAGCGGCAGCTCTTCCGAAAGCTGGGCGACAGGAGCCCGGAGCCCGCCCTGGCGGCTGCGGAGGAAGAGCTCCTCGAGAAGGGGAACCTCCTCGGCGTCGGACCGATGGGGTTCGGCGGCAGGACGACGCTTCTCGGCGTGAAGATGACGCACCTCGCGCGCCTTCCCGCGTCCTTCTTCGTTTCCGTCAGCTACATGTGCTGGGCGACGCGGCGGGCGTCCGTCGAGATCGCTCCTTCCGGAAAGGCGGTGTACGCGCAATGAGCGAGGCGAGGAAGCTGACGACGCCCCTCTCCCCCGAGGTCGTCCGGTCGCTGAAGCGAGGCGACGCGGTGGAGGTCTCCGGCCTCATGGTCACCGGCCGGGACGCCCTCCACAAGCTCTGGGTCAAGACCTGGCCGGAGTACCCCGACCTCGACCTGCGCGGCTCGATCCTCTATCACTGCGGTCCCGTCATGCGGAAGGAGAAGGACGGCTCCTGGAGCGTTCTCGCCGCCGGTCCGACGACGTCGATCCGCGAGGAGCCCTACCAGGCGGCCGTCATCGGCAAGTACGGATTCGGCGGCGTGGTCGGCAAGGGCGGCATGGGCCTGAAGACGCTCGCCGGGCTGAAGGAGCACGGCGCGGTCTACCTTCACGCCATCGGCGGCGCGGCGCAGGTCCTCGCGCGGCGGGTCGTCCGGGTCCTCGGCGTGAAGCACCTCGAAGAGCTCGGCGTGCCCGAGGCGATGTGGATCTACGAGGTGAAGGACTTCCCGCTGATCGTCACGATGGACGCTCACGGCGATTCGCTCCACGAGGACGTGAAGAAGGGCTCGAAGGAGGTCCTGGACGAGCTGCTCGGGAGGAAGAAGCCGGCCGCCTGATGCGGATCGTCTCCCTCTGCCCGTCGATCACGGAGAGCCTCGTCGCGCTCGGGCTCGGCGGGAGCCTCGCGGGGATCACGCGGTACTGCGTTCACCCCCGCGAGGCGCTCGAGGGCATCCCGCGTGTCGGTGGTACGAAGAACCCCGACTTCGACGCGATCGCGGCGCTGGCGCCGGACCTCGTCCTCTGCAACGCCGAGGAGAACCGCGGCGCGGACGTCGCCGCGCTCTCGAAGCGGCACCGGGTCGACGTGAGCCACCCGACACGCGTCGCGGACGTCCCGCCGCTGCTTCGGCGACTGGGTGAGCTGACGGAAACCGGTGACGTCGCGGAAGGGTGGGCGCGGGCCGTCGAGGAAAAACTCTCGGCAGCCCGGGCGGGCCGGGCGGTCAGGTTCGCCTACCTGATCTGGAAGGGGCCCTGGATGGCCGCTGCGGCCGGGACGTACATCTCCGACCTCCTGGAAACGTTCGGTGGAGTGAACGCCTTCCCGGCCGCGGGCGCGCCGTGGCCGAAGACGGACGAAGAGGAGCTCGCGGCGCTCGAGCCGGAGCTCGTCGTCCTGCCTGACGAACCCTTCCCGTTCGGCGACGCCGATCGAGCGCACTGGGCGCGGGCCCTCCCGTCCGCGCGCGTCGTGCGCGTGCCGGGAGAGGATTTCTGCTGGCACGGGGTGCGCACCCTTCGGGGCCTGGCTGCGGCCGGCGCCCTCCTGGCGGAGGTCGCGTGATTGCTGAGCTCGCTCTCGTCCTGGGTCTGGTGGCCTCCGCCCCGGGGTCCCCGCCGCCCACGACCGCCGGGACCGCGACGACGCCGCCCGGCCGCTCCTGGGTCCTCGTCCAGGCGGACGGTACCCGGGTCACGTTCGAAGGGCCGCCCGAGAACCGCGACGGGCGGTTCGTCGGGCGCCTCAAAGGCTCCGGAACCCTCGTCTCCATCCCGGCCGTGCGCGTGGACACGGAGGCCACCGGACGGGCCAATGCGCCGGGTGCGGCCGCGGCCGCGGCCGCCGCTGCCGCTCCGAAGGTTCGGCCGACGCCTGGCCCGTTCGCGACGCCTCCCCTCGGCGACAGGGTCCGGATGAAGACGAGCGGGGATGAGGCCCGGCGGATTCTCGAGAACGCGAGGATGGGAACGCCTGAGCCACCTCCTCCGCCGGGCACGACGCCGACCGCCGCCCCGGTTCCGGCAGAGAAGCCCCCGACCGACAACCTCGGCCGCGGAGAGGACTACTGGAGGGAACGAGCGGGGGCTGCGCGCGGGGTCTTCGACGATGCGGAGCGCGACCTCGCAGCGGCCGAGGCGCAGCTGGCGGCGGCCGAAAGGTCGTATCTCGGCGTGGGCGAGGCCGAGCGGAACAGCTACGTCATCCGCGTCATCGAAGCGCGCGACGTGGCGGAGAAGGCCCGGGCCCAGCACCGCAGCGCCTCTGGTCGATGGGAGGCGCTACAGGAGGAGGCGCGCAAGGCGGGCGCCTTCCCGGGCTGGCTCAGGTGAGCCCGGCGCCTATCCGGGTCGCCTCAGCAGATCCAGGAACTCCTCCCGCACCGCCTTCTGCCTGAAGACGCCGCGGATCGCCGAGGTCACCGTCACCGAGCCGGGCTTGCGTACGCCGCGCATCTCGACGCAGAGATGGCGGGCCTCGATGACGACCATGACTCCCAGCGGCTTCAGCTCCTCTTCGAGGACCCTGGCGACCTGCTCGGTGAGCCGCTCCTGCAGCTGGGGCCTCCTGGCGAAGAAATCGAGGAGGCGGGGGAGCTTCGAGAGGCCGACGATCCTCTCGTTCGGGATGTAGGCGACGTGCCCGTGCCCGTAGAACGGCACGAAGTGGTGGGCGCACATGGAGTAGAAGGGAATCTCCTTCTCCATGACCATCGACGTGTAGTGCTCGTCGTTCGGGAAGGTCGTCAGTTTCGGGCGGGTTCCCTCGTCGAGGCCCGAGAAGATCTCGAGGTACATCTTCGCCACCCGGCGGTCGGTGTCGACGAGGTTGGGATCCGTCTCCGGGGAGAGGCCGAGGATCCGGATGATCTCCCGGACGTGGGGAGCGATGCTGTCGATCCGGGGATCGCTCGGCGGGCGAGGGGCGTGCACCTCGAGGTCCGCGGCGAGCAGGGATTCCGGTTTCGAAGTCATGGGGAGATCATACGGTTCACAGGAGGATGCGGATGGCCAAGCCGACGCGGGAGCCTCGCGCCACGAAGATCGTCGCGACGATCGGACCCCGGGCAGAGAGGGAGGGCGAGCTCGTCCGTCTCCTCGCAGCAGGCGTTGATGTCGTGCGCCTCAACGGCGCGCACTGTGCGCCCGGAGACATAGCGCGGCGCGTGGCCCTCGTCCGCGCCGCCGAGATCGTGGTGGGACGCCCCGTCGGCATCCTTCTCGACCTCGGAGGGCCGAAGATCCGGGTGGGTCCCATCGAGGGAGACACGACCGTCTGGAAGGACGGGGACCTCGTCGAGATCGTCCCGGGGCAGCGCCGCGGTGCCGGAAAGCAGATCTCCGTCACCTACCCGGCGCTTCTGTCCGAGGTCGAGCCGGGGGCCGAGATCCGGATCGCCGACGGACTGATCCGGCTCAGGGTCGAAAGCCGCGGCAGCGGCGCGCTGAAGGCCCGGGTCCTGTCCGGCGGGACGGTCAGGAAGGGGGCCGGCGTCAATCTCCCGAGCTCCGTCCTCTCGGCCCCGGCCGTCACGGCGAAAGACCGCCGCGACCTGCGCGAGGGGCTCGAGGCGGGAATCCAGTTCGTCGGCCTCTCGTTCGTCCGGACCGTGGAGCACGTGAAGACTCTCCGCCGCCTGATCGCCCAAGCGCCGCCGCAACGCCGTCCGTGGATCGTCTCGAAGATCGAGAGGATCGAGGCGGTGCGCGCGCTCAGGGAGATCGCCGCCGCTTCCGACGTGCTGATGGTGGCGCGCGGGGACCTCGGTGTCGAGATCGGCCTTGCGGCGGTTCCCGGGGCGCAGAGGGCGATCCTGAGGGTGGGACACGAGAAGTCGGTTCCCGTCATCGTGGCCACGCAGATGCTCGAGTCGATGGTCGAGCACCCGGTCCCGACGCGGGCCGAGGTGTCGGACGTCGCCGGGGCGGTGAACGACGGGGCGGACGCCGTGATGCTCTCGGGCGAGACGGCCGTCGGCGCCTATCCCGTCGCGGCGGTCTGCACGATGGACGAGATCGCGCGGGTGGCCGAGGCGCAGCGGCCGATGCCCGGCGAGCCTCCTCACCGGATCTCCGACGGGGAGGATCACACCCCGGTCGTCTGCGACATGGCGGTCGTCGCGGCGCGGCGCGCGGGGGCGCAGGCGATGGTCGTCTACACGGCGTCGGGCCGGACGGCGCGCCTGCTCTCGAAGGAGGACTCCCGGATCCCGATCGTGGCGATCACGAACTCCGAGGAGGTGCGGCGCCGCCTCACGCTCCTCAGGAACGTCGTCTCGTACTGCATCCCGGCGTCCTCGTCGGTGGAGGGGATGATCGCGAACGGAGACGCCGTCCTGCGGGCGCACGGCCTTGCCCAGGCGACCGTCGTCGAGGTCTCGGGCGCCGCGGCCCTGGAGGGAGCGACGAACACCGTCAGGATCCGTACGCTGAAACCTACTCGAAAGTGAGGCTTTCGGGAGCCGGGAGCGGAGCGGGCGGCCCGAGGGGCTCGGTGAGGATCTCGAGCGAGCGCCCGTCCATTCCCGAGGCGTCGTAGGGGACGCCGAGGTAGGAGAGAAGTGTCGGCGTCAGGTCGAGCGTGCGCGCCGCGAAGAGCCGCCCCGCCCTGACGCCGGGTCCGGCGAAGACGAGCGGCACGACCGCCTCGACGCGCGAGAGGGCTCCGTGTCCGCCGAGGCGCCCGGCGCGGAAACCCACGCCGTCGATCGGCGAGACGAGGACGTCCGGAGCCCTCGGCGAGTCGAAGAACGCGACGGCCTGGACCGGCAGGTCCGGGTACTCGGTGCCGGCCGTCGCGGCGAGCCACTCGGCGGCAGAGAGAGGCCGGCCCAGGAGCGAAGCGGGAAACGCGAGGGGGTCCTCGCCCTCGAGGAGCCGGTAGGTGTAGACGTTCTCACCGTCCTCCCGCTCTTCGCGGTGCGTTTCGGCGCGTCCCTTCGGGCCGTAGACGTCCACCCAGCCCGCTTCGGGCCCGCGCGTGAGGACGAGGCGTATCTCGGGGAGGTCCGCGAGCCCGGCGGCGAAGTCCGAGCGAGGCGGGACCGGCGGCGCGACGCCGTCCGCCCGGCGCTTCTTCGCCTTCCGCTTCTGCGCCCTGAGGACGGCCCGTGGCACCTCTTCCGTCGGTCGCGTCGTCGGGAGCCAGATCATGGCGCCCCGGTAGGCTCCGACGACGACCTGCGCGTCGCCGACGTCGTACGAGCCAGGGCGCTTCTCGGGCAGGGTGACGAGGACGCAGTCCTCGGTGGTGCAATCGGCGCCGGTCGGGTAGCGGTAGAGGACCCGGTGGACCAGCTCGTCGGCGGCGACGAATCGGGTGTAGCCCGCGTGCCCGTGGTCTCCGACGAGGACGAACAGGACCCGGTCGTAGACCCCCCATCGCTTCAGCCGTCTCACGAGGCGGGCGAAGCTCCGGTCGATCGCCCGGAGGATCGCGCGGGACGCTTCGCTGTCGGGGCCTTCGTAGTGGGCAACTTCGTCGGGGCCGAGGAGGTGTCCCCAGGTGATCGAAGGGAGCGCGCCGGCGGAGAGCGCGCCGTGGTACGCGTCGCCGAGGTCGTCGATCGTCTTGCGGTCGAGGAAGGCCCAGTCGTTCCTCAGGTAGGAGGCGACGACGGTGGCGAGGTTGGTGGAGTGGACGGAGACGCCGCGCGCCATCGGAGTCGTCACCGCGACGGAGTCGGCCGGGAGCATCTCGAAGATCGTCCTGGAGTCGGGCGTCAGGAACTCGGCGGACGAGTAGGCGCGGAAGATGTTCGTGTGCGCCTCGCGAATCTGGAGCCGCCGGTCGAGCCAGATGTTCGCGGGGATCCCGTGGTGCCCCGGGAAAAGCCCCGTCTGGAGAGCCGCGAGGTTCGGGTAGGTCTCGCTCGGGATGGAGGAGACGGCCGTATCGACCGACAGCCCGCGATCGAGGATCTCGGCCTTCAGCGTCGGGACGTCACCGGACGATGCGGCGCGGTCGAGGGCCTCCTTCGAAAGGCCGTCGAAGAAGAGGACGCAGACGGAGAGGCCCCGCGTCGTGTCGGCCGCCATGGCGGCCGTCCGCGCCTTGTGGTGGACCGTGCAGGCCCAGAGAGTGGCCACCGCGGCCAGGGCCACGACAGGCCCCGCCCAGAAAGGCAACGATCTTCCGCCCCCCGGCTCCCGGCTCCTCCTCACGGCCTGTAGGATACCGGGGTGGCGTTCGGCGGCGCGGACCTCCACTTCCACTCGACCTTCTCGGACGGCGTCGAGTCGCCCTCCCGGCTCGTCCAGCGCGCGGTTGGGGCGGGCCTTTCCGTCGCCGTCCTGACGGACCACGACGCGGTCCACGGTGTCCCGGAGTTCGTGGGTGCGGCCAGCGGCACGGGTCTCGTGGCCGCGGGCGGCGCCGAGCTCTCCGTCGACGACGGGGGAGAGGACGTTCACCTCCTCGGGCTCTTCCTCGATCCGGACGAGCCGGCCCTCGTCGCGCGCCTCGCTTCGTTCCGGGAGGTGCGGGACCGGCGCGGCGAGGCGATGGTCGCGAGGCTCGCCCAGCTCGGGGTGATCCTCGACCTCCCGGCTCTGAGGGCCGAGGTCGGCGCCGGGGCCTTCGGGCGGCCGCACGTGGCGCGCGCACTCGTCGCGAAGGGGGTCGTGAAGAGCTTCGGAGAGGCGTTCGACCGGTTCCTGGGCGACGGTGCCCCGGCGTTCGTTCCGAAGGCGAAGTGGGGCCTCGGAGAGGCAATCGAGACGGTGCACCGCGCCGGGGGCCTCGCGGTTCTCGCTCACCCCGTGTGGTATCGCGACCCGGCCGGGCTCCTGCGGAGAGGGGCCGGTCTCGGCCTCGACGGCGTCGAGGTCTACCACCCGGACAACGACGGGCGCGAGGAGGAGTTCGCCTCGGAGGCCGAAGCGCTCGGCCTGCTCCAGACGGCGGGGTCCGATTTCCACACTCCCGCCGACGCCGGGAAGAGCCTCGGCGCCCGGCGGCTCGCCGAGCCGCTCTGGGAGAGCGTCGCACGGGCGGCGGCGGCCCGCAGGCGGCAGGCCGGGCGGCCCCAGGTCGATCTCTCTCCCCGCTGATCCCTCCGGCGTGCGAATGGTGTAGAACAGGCGGCCCATGGCTTCCGTCGTCCCCGCCGAGCTCGAGACCCTGCCCTCCCGCCCGGAGGTGGAACGGAGCCTCCTCGGCGCTCTCCTGATCGACGGCGCGCTCCTCACGCGGGTCATGGAGCACGTCGTTCCCGAGGATTTCGCCTCCGAGCCGCACCGGCTCGTCTACGAGGCGTGCCTCGCCCTTTCCGACCGGAAGGAATCGATCGACCTCGTCATGGTCGAGTCCGAGCTGGAGAGGCACGGCCGGCTCGCGCGCGCCGGCGGCACGGCCTATCTCTCGGGCCTCCTCGACAACGTCCCGGACGTCGAGAGCGTCGAGAGCTACGCCAAGCTCGTCCGCGAGGCGGCGCTCCGCCGGCAGCTGATCCTGCAGTCGCGCCGCGCGGCGCGGGCCGCGGTCGACGCCCCCGACGCGCAGGCCGTCCTCGAGGCGGCCCAGCAGGAGCTCGTCGACATCGCCAAGGGGAGCCTGAGGGGCGGCTTCGTCCGCCTCTCCGAGATCGCCGAGAAGAACGAGGAAGAGATCCAGAAGATCCAGGCGCGCGGCTCGATGCTGACGGGCCTGCCGACGGGCTTCTCGCGGCTGAACGCCCTGACGCAGGGCTTCCAGAAGACCGACCTCATCATCCTCGCCGCGCGACCGGGCATGGGGAAAACGGCGTTCGCGCTGAACATCGCCTCGTACCTGACGATCCACAGCGGGTACTGCGTCGCCTTCTTCTCCCTCGAGATGAGCGCGCCCCAGCTCGGGTTCCGCATCCAGTGCGCCGAGGCGCGCGTGAACCTGCAGCGCCTGAGGGAAGGACGCCTGTCGAAGGAAGAGAAGAAGTTCCTCTTCTACACGACGCAGCAGATGCGCGACGCGCGCTTCTACATCGACGACCAGCCGTCGAACTCTCTCCTCGAGATGCGCGCCCGCGCGCTCCAGCTGAAGCAGTCGCAGAAGGGGCTCGACGCGATCTTCGTCGACTACCTCCAGATCATGGGCTCGCGCCAGAAGTACGAGAACCGCACTCAGGAGGTCGGCGCCTACTCGCGCGGGCTGAAGGCCCTCGCCAAGGAGGTCGACGTCCCCGTCATCGCACTCGCCCAGCTCTCCCGCCGCACGGAGCAGCGCGGGTCGGAGAAGGAGCCGCAGCTCTCGGACCTGCGCGAGTCGGGCGCCATCGAGCAGGACGCCGACCTCGTCATCTTCCTCTCGAGGCCCGAGTACTACGACAAGGACACGCCCGACAAGAACGTCTGCGAGGTCATCATCGCCAAGCAGAGGAACGGCCCCACGGGACGGTTCTCCCTGGGCTGGTCGGGGGAGACGACCCGCTTCTCGGATCTCGCCCAGGTGCCCGAAGGCGCGGGGATGTGAACCGGGGGGTCGCGCCGCGTATCATCGACGGCGGAGATCCTCCTTTGATCCACGATTTCCGAGACGCGCCGTCCGACGCGAGGCCCGATGGGCGTGCTTGAAACCGTCGGCCGGTTCGCCCTCGAGGCCCTCGAGTTCCACGGCCGGTGTGTCACCCTGCTGGGTCTGACGGTCCGGGGACTCTTCCGCAGGCCCTTCGACGGCCGGGGCCTCGCCACGCAGGTCGTTCGGGTCGGTTTCGAAGGGCTCCCGGTCGTTCTCCTCACGGCCGTCTTCACCGGGGCGGTCCTCGCGCTCCAGACCTACGTCGGGTTCAAGCGGTTCCACGCCGAGGCCTGGGTCGGTTCCGTCGTGGCGCTCTCGATGCTCCGCGAGCTGGCGCCGGTCCTCACGGGCCTGATGGTGACCGGGAGATCGGGAAGCGCGATGGCCGCCGAGATCGGATCGATGCGGGTGACGGAGCAGATCGACGCCCTCGTCTCCCTCGCGACCGACCCGGTCCAGTACCTCTTCGTGCCGAGGATCCTCGCGGGCATCATCGTCGTCCCGATGCTCGTCGTCCTGGCGAACGCTCTCGGAATCGCGGGCGGCTACCTCGTCGCGGTGCGGCTGCTCGGCGCCAACCCGGTCGTCTACGTCCAGAACACCTTCCAGTTCCTCGACCTGAACGACCTCTGGTCGGGCCTGGTCAAGGCGGCGGTCTTCGGGTTCCTCCTGACCCTCATCGGCTGCCAGCAGGGATTCGACACGAAGGGCGGGGCGGAAGGCGTCGGGCGGGCGACGACGGCGGCGGTCGTCCTCGGGTCGCTCGCGATCCTCGTGTCCGACTTCTTCCTGACGAAGGTGCTGTTCTGAGCGCGCCGGACGCGGTCCCCGTCTCACAGGCCCCTCCCGAGATCCGCCTCTCGGGAGTCGGGAAGAGCTTCGGGACGAAGGTCGTCCTCGACGGGCTCGACCTGTCGGTCGCGAAGGGGGATTCGATCGTCATCCTCGGCAAGTCGGGCACCGGCAAGAGCGTCCTCCTCAAGCACATGATCGGGCTCCTGGCTCCCGACGCCGGGACGGTCGAGATCGAGGGCGAGGATTTCTGGGCCACCTCGCGCTCCCGGCGCGACGAGATCCGCCGCCGATTCGGGATGTCCTTCCAGGAGGGGGCGCTCTTCGACTCGATGACCGTCGGGGAGAACATCGCCTTTCCCCTCAAACGGCACACGAAGATGAGTCCCGACGAGGTGCGGGCGCGCGTGGCGGAGTGCCTCGCGCTCGTGAGGCTCCACGGGATCGAGAGCAAGCGCCCGTCCGAGCTCTCCGGGGGCATGCGACGGCGCGTCGGCTTCGCGCGGGCGATCGCGCTGCAGCCGGAAGTGCTCCTGTTCGACGAGCCGACGACCGGCCTCGACCCCATCACGACGGACGTTCTCGCCCGCGTGATGATCGACCTGAGGGACCGGATGAACCCGACGATGGTGACGATCACCCACGACCTGAAGGTCGCGTTCGAGGTCGCCGAGAGAGTCGCGCTCCTCGATCGCGGAAAGATCCTGGTCGACCTCCCCCCGCGGGAGTTCGAGGCGTCGGACGACCCGCGCGTCAGGGCGTTCGTCCGGGGCGACGGGAGCGAGGACGGCGAGTCCTCGTTCCCCGAGGAGGCAACTGCATGAACGCGACCGCCAAGATCGGCCTTTTCGCGCTGGCCGTCCTGCTGGCGCTGGCCGTTCTCGTCCTGAAGATCGAGGACCTGCCTTTCCCCGGCAAGGAGCGCTCCGCCTCGGCGGAGGTCACCTTCACCGACGTGGCCGGGCTCGACGACAAGTCGGCGGTGCGGATCGCGGGAGTGAGGGTCGGGAAGGTCGATGGCATCCGCCTCCTGCCGGACGGCACGGCCGTGGCACGGCTCGTCTTCGACGGAGACGTCGAGCTGCGCGACGGGGCGTGGGGCCAGGTGAAGAACCTCGGAATGCTCGGAGACAAGTACGTCGACCTCTTCGCGGGGGACCCCGCGAAGCCGCGCCTCCCCGAGGGGGCCCGGATTCCCGGGCGCGTCCCGGTGGAGTTCGACGAGCTGACGAAGCTGGCGAGCGACATCGGCAAGGACGTCAAGGAGCTGACGGGCGCTCTGGCCGGATCCATGGGAGGCGAGACGGGTGAGGCGAAGATCAACCGGATCGTCGACAACGTCGGGGCGCTCGCCGAACAGCTGAAGAACCTCGTGGAGTCGAACCGGCAGAACGTCGACGTGACGATGGCGAACCTGCGCGAGTTCTCTTCGTCGATCCGGGAGACGCTCGCGCGCCTCGACAGGATCCTCGACGAGAACAGGTCGGGGGTGAAGGGGTCCGTCGCGAACATCGAGGACCTGTCGGGGAAGCTGAAGATCTCCGCCGACAACCTGAGCTCGATCACCGGCAAGCTCGACAGCGGGCAGGGGACGATGGGCAAGCTCCTGAACGACGAGACGGCGCACGACAACCTGAACGAGGCGCTCACGTCGATCAAGACGGGCGTCGAGTCGTTGAACACGACGCTCACGCGGATCAACCGGATCGAGCTCGACCTCGGCTTCTACGGCGAGTACGCGACCCGGACCGAGGCGTGGAAGGGCGCGTTCCGCGTCGACGTGACGCCGCGCGAGAACAAGTTCTACCGCATCGAGATGATCGGCCTCGAGGATGGGAGGCGGGTCGACGAGACGTACCGCTACGAGACGAGCGTCGACGGCGGTCCGCCGACCGTCGTGACGACGAAGGTCACGCGGACCGAGGACAAATTCGGCTTCTCGGCCCAGCTCGGATACCGCTTCAAGGACACGACGCTGAGGGCCGGACTCATCGAGTCGCGCGGCGGCGTCGCGATCGACCAGCACCTCCTGAAGAACCAGCTCCTGCTCACGGGCGAAGCGTGGGACTTCGGCCGGCCGGAAGGCAATGCCCAGGTGAAGCTCTTCGGCCAGTGGCAGACACGGGGCGCGGTCTTCGTTCGCGGCGGCGTCACCGACATCATCAACCCCGCGGGCCGTTCGTTCTTCTTCGGTGCCGGGATCCGCTGGAAGGACGAGGACATCAAGACGCTCCTGCCGGCCGCCCTCAGCGCCTTCTGATGGCCAGGCGGCCGGGTCGCGTCTTCACCTGTTCGGCCTGCGACGCGCAGAGCCCGCGCTGGCTGGGCCGTTGCCCGGAGTGCGGCGGATGGAACACCTTCGTCGAGGGCGAGCCGGAGCGCCCCGCGAGGCCGGGAGAGCGGGCCGCGACCGCGGCCGGGAGGGCGCCCGTCCTCAGGATGCGGGACGTGGACGCAACGGACGCGCCCCGCCTCCTGACCGGCCTCGCCGACGTCGATCGGGTCCTCGGCGGAGGCCTCGTCCCGGGCTCCGTCGTCCTCCTCGGCGGCGAACCGGGGATCGGAAAGTCGACGCTGCTCCTCCAGGTGGCGGCGCGGCTCGCACTGCGGGCGGGTCCGGTCCTCTACGTCTCGGCGGAGGAGTCGGCCCGGCAGGTGAGGCTCCGGGCCGACAGGCTCGGTGCGGTCGTCGACGGTCTCCACCTCCTCGCCGAGACCTCGGTGGACAGGATCCTGGAAGCCGCCGCGGAGAGGCCCTGGACGACCCTCGTCGTCGACTCGATCCAGACCGTGGCCTCTCCGGATCTTCCCTCGACGCCGGGCTCGGTGTCCCAGGTGCGCGACGCGGCGGCGCGCCTTTCCGTGCAGGCCAAGACGGGCGGGACGCCGGTGATCCTCGTCGGGCACGTGACGAAGGACGGGACGCTCGCCGGGCCGAAGACCCTCGAGCACCTCGTGGACGCCGTCCTGTCGTTCGAGGGAGAGCGATTCCAGGCGCACCGCGTGCTTCGGGCGCTGAAGAACCGCTTCGGGCCGGTCCACGAGCTGGGTGTCTTCGAGATGACCGGCACCGGTCTCGTCGAGGTGACGAACCCCTCGGCTCTCTACCTCGGCGGACGCACCGGCGGTCGCCCCGGCTCGGCGATCCTCGCGGCGGTCGAGGGGACGCGTCCGCTCCTCCTGGAGGTGCAGGCGCTGACGGTGCCGGTCAAGTACGGCACGCCGCGACGCACCGCCATCGGCTTCGACGGGACGCGCCTCGCGCTCCTGCTCGCGGTGCTCGAGCGGCACGGGGGCCTCGCGCTCTCGGGCCACGACGTCTTCCTGAACATCGCCGGGGGCGCCGAGAGCGAGGAGCCCGCGGCGGACCTCGCCGTCCTGGCGGCCGTGGCGGGCAGCGTCCGTGAGGTGGCGTTGCCGAAGGGGGCCGTCGCCTTCGGCGAGGTGGGCCTCCTCGGCGAGGTCCGTGCCGTGACGGACGCGACGCTCCGGCTCAAGGAGGCCGTCAGCCTCGGGTTCACCGAGGCGTTCGTTCCGGCAGGAAACGCCGCGGAGGCAGCGGAATTCCCGGACCTCGCGGTCACTCCCGTCTCGAGCGTCGAAGAGCTTCTCGTTCGGACCGCGTCGCCCGTCAGCCCGGCAGGTCCGGGTCGACGCCCGTGAGGACGCGGAACGCCTCCACGTAGCGGCCGAGCGTCCCGGCGACGACGTCGGCGGGGAGGACCGGCGCGGGGGGGGCCTTGTCCCAGCCGGTCGACTCGAGCCAGTCCCTGACGAACTGCTTGTCGTAGGACGGCGGCGAGCCGCCCTCGCACCACGAGGAAGCGGGCCAGAAGCGCGAAGAATCGGGCGTGAGCGCTTCGTCGATCCAGACGACCGCTCCGTCCTCGTCGAGGCCGAACTCGAACTTCGTGTCGGCGACGATCACGCCGCGCGAGGCGGCGTACACGGCCGCCTCGGAGTAGATCGCGAGGGTCAGGTCGCGCAGGCGCGACGCGAGGTCGCGCCCGACCGCGCTGACCATCGTCTCGAACGAGACGTTCTCGTCGTGCCCCGATTCGGCCTTCGTGGCCGGAGTGAAGATCGGCTCGGGGAGCCGCGACGCTTCCAGGAGGCCGGAAGGAAGGGGAACGCCGCAGACGGCCCCGGTCTTCCGGTAGTCCTTCCAGCCGGAGCCGGCGAGGTAGCCTCGGGCGACGCACTCGAACGGCACGACGCGGCACTTCTCCACGAGGACGGAGCGCCCGGCGAGGAGCCCCGCGTGGGAGGCGAGATCGGCGGGAAAGGCGGCGGCGTCGGTCTCGACGAGGTGGTTCTTCACGAGCCCGCCGAACTTCCGGAACCAGAAGGTCGAGAGCTGAGTGAGGACCGCGCCCTTGCCGGGTATGCCCGGAGACAGGACGACGTCGAACGCGGAGATCCGGTCGGTGGCCACGACGAGGAGGCGGTCTCCGAGGTCGTAGACGTCGCGGACCTTTCCACGGCGGGGGGGCGGAAGGCCGGGCAGGGACGTTGCGTCGAGCGCGGCGGGAGGCATTCCTGGATTCTATTCGGGCTCGGCTAGACTCCCCGGACTGCACGCCACGGAGGAGTCACGCTTGAAGCTCGAGATCGTTTCCCCCGCCGAGAGGAAGAAGAAGGGCGCCCGTCGCGACGCCGTCGTCGCCTTCGTCGCCCGGCCCGAGAGGAAGGGGCCCGCCCTCTTCGACACCGTCCCCGAGGATCTCCGGGAGGCGGCGCGCGCCAGCGCGCCTCCCGACGCCGGCAACGACGGCTCGGCCTGGACGGTCCCTCTCGACGCGGACGGCCCTGCGAAACGCCTCTACGTCCTCGGCACCGGCACGGGAGAGGAGATGGCCCCGCGGAAGGCTCGCGGGTTCCTTCGAGCGGCCGTGCGCGCGCTCGAGAAGAACGGTGAGACGTCCGCCCTCGTCGACTTTCCCTTCACGCTCCTGAGGATGAACGCGGACGAGGCGCGCGACTTCGTGGCGCGCAACCTCCTCGTGGCCGGGTACGCGTTCCCTCGCTACAAGAGCGCCGGAAACGGTCCTGGAAAGCTCGAGGAGATGGCCCTCCAGGCCGGGCGCGGGGTCTTCGCCGGTGCGCCGCCGAAGGAGCTCCGCAACGCGGGCGTCGAGGCCTCGAAGGTCGCCGGGATGGCGGCGTTCGTGCGCGACCTCGGGAACACCCCGTCGAACGACATGGTCCCTCGGATGTTCGCCGACGCCGTGAAGGCGGCTGCGAAGAAGCGGGGCGTGAAGGCCACCGTCCTGGGGAAGAAGCAGATCGAGGAAGAGCGGATGGGGGGCCTTCTCGCCGTCAACCGCGGCGCCGCCGAGGAGCCCCGGTTCGTCATTCTCGAGCACCGGGGCGGCAGGAAGGGCGAGAAGCCCGTGGTCCTCGTCGGGAAGGGCGTCACGTTCGACTCGGGCGGCATCTCGATCAAGCCCTCCGACAAGATGGGCGACATGAAGTGGGACATGATGGGCGCGGCCACCGTGTGCGGCGCCGTCCTCGCGGCCGCGGACCTCGACCTGCCCCTGAACGTCGTGGCGCTTGCACCGCTCACCGAGAACATGCCGTCGGGCTCCGCCTACAAGCCGGGCGACGTGGTGACGTTCCGCAACGGCAAGACGGCCGAGATCGACAACACCGACGCCGAGGGGCGCGTCGTCCTCGCCGACGCGCTCGACTACGCAAAGGAATTCTCGCCCGCCGTCATCGTCGACTACGCCACCCTCACGGGCGCGGCCGTCGTCGCCCTGGGCCTGGAGGCGTCCGTCCTCTTCACCGACCACGAGGACCTCGCCGACGCGCTGATCTCCGCGGGTGAGCGGACGGACGAGCGGCTCTGGCGCCTTCCGCTCTGGGACGACTACAGGGAGAACATCCGGTCCGACTGGGCCGACTTCAAGAACACGGGCGGGCGCTACGGCGGCTCCATCAACGGCGCGATCTTCCTGAAGGAGTTCGTCGACCCGAAGACTCCGTGGGCCCACGTGGACATCGCCCCGACGGCCTACTTCGAGCGCGAGCACGCCGGCTACGCGACGGGGGCGACGGCCATCGGCCTCGCGATGACGCTCCGCTGGCTGAAGGACCGCGCCTCCCGGTAAGGCCGTGCTCTGCACCCTCCGCGTCCGGGACCTCGCCGTCCTCGAGGACGTCGACGTCGCGCTCGACACCGGCCTGACCGTCCTCACGGGCGAGACCGGTGCGGGGAAGTCGCTCGTCGTCGACGCCCTCTCGCTCCTCTCGGGAGAGAGGTCCGACGCGACGCTCGTCCGCGGCGGGGCGGAGCGCCTCGTCGTCGAGGGCTCGTTCGAGACGGACGACCCGGCCGTCGCGGCCTGTCTCGCCGCCGCCGGCCTGCGCGAGCCGGGCGCCCGCGGCCCGGCCGAGGTCGTCGTGAGGCGCGAGGTCTCCTCGGGCGGGAAGGGGCGCCTCTTCATCGACGGCTCGCCCGCGGCGCTGCGCACGCTCGCCGACCTGGCCCCGCGCCTCCTCGTCCTGTACGGGCAGGCCGAGGCGAGGGAGCTCCTCGATCCCGCGTCGCCGCGCGAGCTCCTCGACCGGTTCGCCGCTCTCTCGGAGCGGTCGGCGGAGGTCGAACGGCTTCATGCAGTGTGGAGGGAGAAGGACGCGGACCGTGAGCGGATCGCCGCGCTCGGCAAGGACGGCCCGGCCCGGCTCGAGGTCCTCGAGTTCCGGATCGCGGAGATCGACCGCGCCGCGCCGGTGGCCGGCGAAGAGGATCTCCTGCAGGGCGAGAAGGCGGGACTCTCGAGCGTCGAGAAGCGCGGGAGGCTCCTGACGGACGCCGTAGCGGCCCTCGAATCTGACGAGGGGGGCGTCCTGCCGGCCCTGACCGCCCTGAGGCGGACCTTCGCGGCGCTCACCGAAGTCGACCCGGACGTCTCGGGACGCCTCGCGGTCGTCGACGAGCTGATCGATCGGGTTTCGGAGGTCGCGGCGTCGACCTCGCGCGACCTCGAGAAGCTCGAGGCCGACCCGGCGCGGCTTTCGGCCGTCGTCGAGCGGCTCGACGTCCTCGCGAAGCTGAAGCGGAAGTACGGCGCGACGCTCGAAGAGGTCCTCGCGTACCGCGAGGCCGTCGGGCGGGAGCGGGACGAGCTGGCCGACCTGGAGGGAGCGCTCCGAAAGGCCGAGAAGGCGGCCGACGGGGCGTTCGCCGCCTACAGGACGGCGGCCCTCGAGCTGTCCGCCGCCCGGACGGCGGCGGCACCTCGGCTCGGCAAGGCCGTCGAGAAGCAGCTCGCCGACCTTGCGTTCCTCTCGTCGGCGTTCCGCGTCGACGTCTCGCGGAAGGCCGCGCCCGACAGCCTGTTGCTGGCGGGAGATGAGCGCGTCGGCTTCGGCCCGCACGGGGTCGACGTCGTCACGCTCTCGTTCGCTCCGAACCCTGGGGAGCCGCATCGCTCTCTCGCGAAGATCGCGTCGGGTGGCGAGCTCTCCCGCGTCCAGCTCGCCGTCGCGGCCGCGCTGGCAGAGGCGGAGGCCTCGCGCGACGGCCGGCGGGGCAGCCGGCGCGGAGGGCCCGTGCGGACCTTCGTCTTCGACGAGGTCGACGCGGGAGTGTCCGGCGCGACGGCCGAGGCCGTCGGGCTGAAGCTGAGAGCCCTCGCCGCGCGCGAGCAGATCCTCGTCGTGACGCACCTCGCGCAGGTCGCGGCGGCGGGAGATCGCCACCTGGCGGTACGCAAGGAAGTCTCCGGCGGGCGCACGAGGACGGTGGTGACGGAGCTCGACGAGAAGGGGCGTGTCGAGGCGATCGCGTCGCTCCTCGCGGGTGCCTCCCTCACGGACGCCGCCCGACGTCAGGCGAAGCAGCTTCTCGCCGCGGCCGCCGGGACGACGCGCTCGCGCACCTGACGCAGCTGCGTCGCAAGTCGGCCGTTTCCCGGGGGATCCCGGCGCACGGCGTGCCGGAACACCGTGAAGAGCGGCCGCGAAGTCGTTCGGTCGGAAGGACTCGCTGCGGCAGCGCAGCGTGTGCACCAACTGTTCATCGAGATGAAGACATCGTGAAGGATTCCAGTGAAGCTGAGGAAAACCCTGTGCGTTCCTCCCTCGGGGGGACCCTAACTCCGTACCCCTCCGGCCTTCCGGCCGCCGTGCACAGGTTTCGGTGCACCGTCCCCCCATCTGGTATCGTCTCCGGCCCGTGAGGAATCGATGATCATCCGGCCGTACCGAGGAGCGGTTCCCGTCATCGGCGAGAGGGTCTTCCTCGCCGAGACCGCCGCCGTGATCGGCGACGTCGTCCTTGCGGACGACGTCTCGATCTGGTACGGATCGGTCGTTCGCGGCGACTGTTGCTCGATCCGGATCGGCGCCCGCACGAACGTCCAGGACAACGCGACGCTCCACGTCACGAACGGCGTCGGGCCGCTCCTCCTCGAGGAGGAGGTGACGCTGGGCCACAACTGTGTCGTCCACGCGTGCACGATTCGTCGCGGCGCTCTCGTGGGGATGAACGCGACGGTCCTCGACGGGGCCGAGATCGGCGAGAGGGCCCTGGTCGCGGCGGGCTCCGTCGTTCTCGGTGGCACGACCGTCGCGCCCCGGACGCTCTGGGCGGGCAGCCCCGCGCGCTACAGGCGGGACCTGACGGCGGCCGAGGTCGCGGATCTCGACGTCTACTGGAAGAACTACCTCGAATACAAGGAGGAGTACCTCCGAGAGGACGCGCGGCGCGGACGGGCTCTGCCCGTCGCGGTGCCGGTCCTCTGACGGACGGTCACCCCCGATGATCACGAGCGTCAAGGGGATGCGGGACCTGCTCCCGCCCGAAACGCGTGTCTGGAACCGCCTCGAGGAGACGACGCGGGCCGTATTCTCGCTGTACGGCTACGACGAGATCCGCACGCCCGTCCTCGAACCGACGGAGCTCTTCGTGAGGAGCGTCGGGGAGGCCTCGGACATCGTCCACAAGGAGATGTACTCCTTCACCGACCGGGGCGGCCGCGAGGTCTCGCTGCGGCCCGAGAACACCGCGAGCGTGGCGCGCGCGTACGTCGAGCACGGGATGCCGCAGGCCGGTGGAGCGAAGAAGCTCTACTACGTCGGGCCGCAGTACCGCTACGAGCGGCCGCAGAAGGGGCGCTACCGCGAGTTCCGGCAGATCGGCGCCGAGGTTCTCGGCGCGGCGGACCCGGCGACGGACGCCGAGCTCCTCGTCATGCTCTTCGACCTGCTCGGCAGGCTCGGCTTCACCGGGCTCTCCGTGTCGCTCAACAGCGTGGGGAGCGAGGAGTCACGACCGGCCTACGTGGAGGCGCTGCGCGCCTACCTCCTCGATCACGAGGAGAAGATGGGCGAGGACGACCGCCGGCGGCTTCGCGACAACCCGCTCCGGGTCCTCGATACGAAGGACAGGTCGCTCGCCGAGGTCCTCTCCGGGGCGCCCCTCGTCCTCGACCACCTCGATGCCGCCTCGCGCGCGCACCACGAGGAGCTCCTCGCGCTCCTCGACGCCGAGCGCATCCCGTATCGCGTCGAGCCCCGGCTCGTCCGCGGCCTCGACTACTACACGCGCACCGTCTTCGAGGTGACCGCCCAGGGCCTCGGAGCGCAGAACGCGCTCCTCGGAGGGGGCCGGTACGACCGCCTCGTCTCCGACCTCGGCGGGCCGAAGACGCCCGGCATCGGCTTTGCCATCGGCGAGGACCGTCTCGTCGACGTCCTCCCCGAGGCGTTCCGCCGGGCGGCGATCGAGGGTTTCGCCCCGGTGGCCCTCGTCGCGATCGACCCGATCGACCGGGCCGCCGCGCTCGCAATCGCGGGCGCGCTGCGGCGTGCCGGGGTGGCGGTCGACCTCGACCCGGCCGGCAAGGGCCCCGGCGCCGGGCTCAAGGCCGCTTCGAGCAAGGGGTGCCGCACGGCGGTCCTCGTCGGAGGCCGGGAACGCGAGTCGGGCGTCGCCGTCGTCAAGAACCTCGTCGAGAGGTCGCAGACGGAGGTTCCGTTCGCGGACCTTCCGCGCGTCCTGAAGGGAGAGACCCCGTGACCGCTTCCGCATCCCGCGTCCCCGCCGGCTCGCTCCGGAGCGAGCACGCCGGACAGACCGTCCTCGTCAAGGGCTGGGTCCACCGCCGCCGCGACCACGGGGAGCTCGTCTTCATCGACCTTCGGGACCGGTCGGGTCTCGTCCAGGTCGTCTTCGACGCGGAGTTCCTTCCGGCGCCGGACCTCCTGGCGCGCGCCAAGGAGCTGCGCGGCGAGTTCGTCCTCGCCGTGACGGGCCAGGTCGTCCTGCGCGAGGGCGCGGCGAAGAACGCCGAGATGGCGACGGGAGAGATCGAGCTGCGCGCCACCGCGCTCGAGGTCCTCAACCGGTCCGAGACGCCGCCGTTCCCGATCGAGGACGGCGTGAAGGCCTCGGAGGACATCCGGCTCAAGTACCGGTACCTCGACCTTCGCCGGCCCGAGATGACGGCGAACCTCGTGAAGCGCAGCGACGTCACGTTCCGTATACGCCAGGTCCTCCACGAGGAGGGTTTCCTCGAGGTGGAGACGCCGATCCTCACGAAGTCGACGCCCGAGGGGGCCCGCGACTTCCTCGTGCCGTCGCGCGTCCACCCGGGCGAGTTCTACGCCCTTCCCCAGTCGCCGCAGCTCTTCAAGCAGCTCCTGATGGTCGCGGGCGTCGAACGCTACTACCAGATGGCCCGGTGCTTCCGCGACGAGGACCTGCGCGCCGACCGGCAGCCCGAGTTCACCCAGGTCGACCTGGAGCTCTCCTTCCCCGACGAGGAGACGATCTACGCCCTGATCGAGAAGATCTTCGCGGCGGTCTTCCCGGCCTACGGGATTCCCTGCCCGGAGCGCTTCCCGCGAATGACGCACGCGGAGGCGATGGAGCGATTCGGCATCGACCGGCCCGACACCCGGTACGGGCTCGAGCTGAAGACGCTCGACTTCTCCTCCTCTCCTTCGGACATTCTCCGTGCGGCGGAGAGGGTCAAGGGAATCGCCATCCCCGGCGGTGCCGCCTTCGCCAGGAAGCGCCTCGACGACCTCGAGGTCGCGGCGAAGCAGCTCGGCGCGTCGGGCCTCGTCTGGATCAAGCTCCAGGCGGACCTCCCGGGAGGCTGGAACTCGAACGCCAAGAAGCTCCTCGACGACGCGACGGTCGCGGCCGCGCGCGGGGCGCTCGGGGCCGGCGACGGCGACCTCCTCCTCGTCGTGGCCGGGAAGGCGTCGACGGTCAACGACGTCCTCGGGAGCCTCCGCGTGAAGCTCGCGCGCGAGGAGAAGCTGATTCCCGAGGGGCGCTACGAGTTCCTCTGGGTGACGGACTTCCCGCTCCTCGAGTGGCACGCGGAGGACGCCCGCTGGTACGCGATGCACCACCCGTTCACGTCGCCCCGGCCCGAGGACGTGCCGCTCCTGGATTCCGATCCCGGAAAGGTCCACGCCCGCGCCTACGACGTCGTCCTGAACGGTATGGAGCTGGGCGGGGGGTCGATCCGGATCCACCAGCCCGAGGTCCAGTCGAAGGTCTTCACGACGCTCGGCATCGGTGGGGAAGAGGCCAGGGCGAAGTTCGGCTTCCTGCTCGACGCGTTCCGCTTCGGGGCGCCGCCCCACGGCGGTCTCGCTCTCGGCCTCGACCGGATGCTGATGATCCTGACGCGCTCCTCGTCGATCCGCGACGTGATCGCGTTCCCGAAGACCGCTTCGGGGAGCTGCCTCATGACGGATTCGCCCGGCCCGGTCTCGGACGCGCAGCTCGTCGAGCTGGGAATCCGGCGCGCCACGGATGTCGTCCCGAAGCCGTCCTGACGCGCGCGGAATCCGGACGTTCCGCTTCGCCGCCGCCGGCGTGCCCTGCGAGGTCTCCGTGGGGTCGGGAGCTCTCGCGCGCCTTCCCGTGGCGCTCGGGCGGATCGCCCCCGGGCGCTGGCTCGTCGTTTCGTCGGCGCCGGTGCTCGGGGCGCAGGGTCGGCTCCTCGGGGAGGCGCTCGGGGGAGCGACGTCTCTCGACCCGGAGCCCATTCTCGTTGCGGACGGCGAGGCCGCCAAGACGTGGACCTCGCTCGGGAGACTCCTCTCGGAGATGGCCGCGCGGGGACTGTCGCGGGACGGAGGCGTCATCGCCTTCGGCGGCGGGACCGTCGGCGACGTGGCGGGTCTCGCGGCGTCGCTCGCTCTCCGGGGGGTTCCGGTCGTCCAGGTGCCGACGACGCTCCTTGCCGCCGCCGACAGCGCGCTCGGGGGGAAGACGGCGGTGAACCTCCCGGCAGGGAAGAACCTCGCGGGGGCTTTCCACCACCCTCGCCTCGTCTGCGTCGATCCCCGCCTCCTCTCGACCCTGTCCGATCGGGACCACCGGTCGGGGCTGGCGGAGGTCGTGAAGACCGCGCTCCTCTCGGCCTCCTTCTGGAGACGTCTGCCCGAGCTCCTGGAAGGGCTCGCGGCGCGGGACGAGTCCGCCCTGGCCGAGGCGGTCGAGCGATCGCTCCGGGTGAAGGCGGACGTCGTTTCGCGCGACCCCGACGAGGGGCTCGGCCTGAGGCACGTGCTGAACCTGGGGCACACAGTGGCGCACGCCCTCGAGGGCGCGTCGGAATACCGCCTGCGGCACGGCGAGGCCGTCGCGTGGGGTCTCCTGGCCGCGCTGCGCCTCTCCGCGACGCGCGGGCTCCTTCCGGGACGGACGGCGACCCGGATCGAGAGGCTCGTGGCGGGCATCCTGAGGCCTCCTCCGCTGCCGGCAGCGGTCCGCAGGGGCTGGCCGGCACTCCTCGGTGCCGACAAGAAGCGGGACCGCGCGGGGCTGAGGGACGTCCTTCTCGCGGGGCCGGGGCGCCCTCGCCTCGAACGGGTGACGGCGGTGGAGATCGTCGCGAGCCTGCCGGACGATGCCGGCAGCTAGAATCCGGGGGTGATCCCCATTCCCAGAAGGCCGCGGCTCCGGATCGTGACGGCCCTGATCGCGGTTCTCGTCGTCGTGTCGATCGTGCCCCTCGCCTTCTCTGCGATGCGGCTCGTGTCGATCAACCGCGAAGCGCTCGAGACGGCCGAGAAGCAGTACCTGACCCGGAGCGCCGTGACGCTCTCGGACGGGATCGAAGGCTTCCTGAGGCGGATGCTCGTCCAGGTCACGAAGATCGGGGACGGCCTCGAGCTGGCCCGCGCCGTGGCGCCCGACCAGGACCCCTTCGCGTTCGTCGGCCGAACGGCGCTCATCGCGCGCTACCGGGATGCCGAGCCGAGCTTCCTCGTTCTTCGCGCTCTCGACGCCGACCGCCTCGGCGGAGTCATCCAGCCCGCGCAGATCGACGGCGCGCTGGAAGAGGAGCTGAACAGGGCCTTCGCGGCCGCGATGCGCGGCTCGACCTACGTCGGCGAGGCCCTCCGCGTTCCCTCGCTCCTCGATCCGGGAATCGTCATCGCCGTGCCCGTGTCCGCCCCGGAGGGGGGCGTCGTCGGGGTCGTCGAGGCGTTCGTCTCCCTCGCCCCGATCCGTGCGCTCCTCGAGCTCGAGAAGAAGCGCGACCTCGTCGCCTACATCGTCGACCGGAGAGGGAACCTCGTCCTGGCGAGCGACGTCGGGGCCATCGGCGGCAGCGAGCCTCTCCTGAAGGTCGAGCTCGTCTCGGAGTTCGTCCAGCACCCGGTCCGCCTCACGCGAACGTACTCACGCGGCGAGGGGCCTTCGGCCCGGCGCGTCCTGGGCACGGTATCGCCCGTCGGGCCCGCGCCGAACCTGCCCGACTGGGGCGTCCTCGTCGAGAAGGACGTCGCACGCGCCTTCGCCGCGGCGACGCAGATGACGCGGACCTCGTGGCTCGTGGCGGCCCTGGCCGTCGCCCTCGCCGTCATCGCGGCGTTCCTGGCGGCCAACGCGCTTTCGCGGCCCGTGCGCGCACTGGCCGATTCGGTCCGCAAGATGTCGGAAGGGGACCTGACGCAGCGGGTCGAGGTCCCCGGAACCTTCGAGCTGGCCGAGCTGGCGGAGGGCTTCAACCACATGGGGGGCGAGCTGGAGAAATCGGTCGAGAAGCTGAAGCTCGCGGCCCGCGAGAACCAGGAGCTCTTCCTGAATTCCATCCGCGCCCTCGCCGCTGCCGTGGACGCGAAGGACCCCTATACGCGCGGCCACTCGGAGCGCGTGGCACGGTACTCCGTCTCCATCGCCCGGAACCTCGGTCTTCCGGCGGACGAGGTGCGGAAAGTGCGGATCGCCGCGCTCCTGCACGACGTCGGCAAGATCGGCATCGACGACCGGATCTTGCGCAAGCCGACGGCGCTGACCGACGACGAGTTCGAGGTCATGAAGCTCCACCCCGTGAAGGGGGCCCTGATCATGGGGCAGATCCCGCAGCTGAAGTGGATCATCCCGGGAATGAAGTACCACCACGAGAAATGGGACGGGACCGGGTACCCGGAAGGGCTCGCGGCCGAGGAGATCCCGATGCTCGCAAGAATCATCTCCGTGGCCGACACGTTCGACGCCATGACGACGTCGCGCCCTTACCAGAAGGCGATGAAGAGCGACTACGTCGTCTCGCGCATCAAGACGTTCGCCGGGACCCGCTACGACACCCGGGTCACCGACGCGCTCGAGCAGGCGTTCGCCAGCCACGAGCTCGAGGTCGTGGGCGAAGCGGCCCGGCAGGCGGTCGCGTGAGGCAGTGGCCGCTCGCCGCGGCGCTCGCCGCGGTCCTCCTGTCCTCCGGCTGCAAGACCGCGCTGGAAAGGGACCAGGCCGCCCGCGAGCCGAGCGCGCTCACCGCCGACCTCGTCGACTTCCGCAACGGGCTCGCCATGCTGCGGGAGGGTCGCGTCGACGAAGCGATCCACATGCTCAACCAGGCCCGGGCGGCGTACCCGAGAAATGCGGAGGTCGCCAACGCGCTCGGCCTCGCGCTGCTCTACAAGAAGGACTACCGCAATTCGACGAAGCTCTTCACCGAGGCGATCGGGCTGGACCCGAACCTCATCGAGCCTCTCAACAATCGCGGTGTCGCGGCGATGGAGGCGGGCAACCTCGCGGACGCCGAGGCGGACTTCGAGGCCGTCCTCGCGCGTCCGCCGTCCGCCGAGCACGTCAACGCCCGCTTCAATCTCGCGCTCCTCCGGGGAAAGCAGCTTCGCTGGGCGGACGCGGAGCGCGAGCTGACGACGGTCCTGGCGGACGACCCCGGCTACGCGAAGGCGGTCCGGGAGCGGGGCCTCGCCCGCATGAAGCTGGAGGATTTCCGGGGTGCCCTCGAGGACTTCCTCCTCTTCCTGCGGGACGACCCGAAGGACGCCATCTCGAACTACAACGCGGCACTCTGCCTCCTGACGACCGACCGGCGCGACCTCGCCGTCCGCTACATGGAGCGGACGGTGCAGTCCGCGCCGGAGAGCGACGAGGCGAAGAAGGCGCGGCGCTTCCTCGGCGGGGAGCCGGGCCAAACAGGAAGGGATCGATGAGCTTCGACGACGTCCTCCGCCCGGTCCTCGACGCGCCCGAGGCGCGGGCCGTCGCGTTCCTCGACCCGCAGGGGCAGGAGATCGCGAGCCTCGGCGACCAGGAGCTCCTGGAGATCTTCGGCGCCTACCACTCGGTGTGGACGACGGAACTCGGGCGAGCCGCGGCCGCCGGCGGTCTCGGCGACGTGACCGAGGTCGATTTCGATTTCGAAGCCGGGCGCGTCCTCGCCACCTCCATCAAGGACGGCTACTTCATCCTCGCCCTGTTCGGTCGGGGCGGGATCCCGTCGGTCGCGAGGCCCCTGCTCGCCGCCGCGCGCGAGAAGCTCGTCGCCGAGATCGGCTGAGAGGGACGGACGCCGTGGCCGAGGTACCGAAGCCGTCGCTGATGGCCCGCCTGAAGCGCGGGCTCTTCATGACCCACACGGAGCTGGTCGCGCGCGTCGGCGACGCGATCAAGGCCCGATTCTCGCCCGACCCGAAGGCCCTCGACGCGCTCGAGGAAGCGCTTCTCGCGGCCGACGTCGGACCGGCGACGGCTGCCGAGCTGGTGGAGGCGGTGCGGGTCGAGGCGGGCCGGAGGGACGCGGGGGAGTCCGACGTCGTCCGACGGGTCCTCAAGGCCGAGATCGAGAAGCGGCTCTCGGTGCCGGGTCCTCCCGTCGGAGCGCCGGGACCGGGCCAGCCCCGCGTCGTCCTGATGGTCGGCGTGAACGGGACGGGAAAGACGACGACCGCCGCCAAGCTCGCCGCACGCGCGTCCGCGTCCGGCGGAAAGCCCGTCCTCGCCGCCGCCGACACGTTCCGCGCCGCCGCGATCGACCAGCTCGAGGTCTGGGCGGAGCGTATCGGCATCCCTCTCGTCAAGCACCGGCCGGGCGCCGACCCGGCCGCCGTCGTCTTCGACGCGTGTGCCATCGCGAAGGCCCGGGGGGCGGACCTTCTCCTCATCGACACGGCGGGGCGCCTCCACACCAAGCACAACCTCATGGAAGAGCTCTCGAAGATCCGGCGGATCGCCGCGCGGGAGATCGAAGGGGCGCCTCACGAGGTCCTCCTGGTCCTCGACGCGGTGACCGGAATGAACGGGCTCGCGCAGGCGCGCGAGTTCCTGAGAGCCGCGGGTGTCACGGGTCTCGTGCTGACGAAGATGGACGGGACGGCCAAAGGTGGTGTCATCCTCGCGATCGTCCGCGAGCTGGCGATCCCGGTGCGGTACGTCGGCGTGGGCGAGACCGTCGACGACCTCCTCGACTTCGACCCGGCCGGCTTCGCCTCGGCGCTCATCGATGACTGAACTGGCCGCAGCCTTCGAGCGGGTCTTCGAGCTCGCCGAGAGGGGACGGTATTCCACCTCGCCGAACCCGCGCGTCGGAGCCGTGGTCGTGTCGTCGGGGGGCGAGATCGTCGGAGAGGGCTGGCACGACCGGGCAGGAGGCCCTCATGCCGAGGTCGTCGCCCTCGCCCAGGCCGGAAGCCGGGCCCGTGGTGCCACCGTCGTCCTGAACCTGGAGCCGTGCGCGCACGAGGGGAGAACCCCGCCCTGCGCGGGCGCACTCGTGGATGCCGGAGTCGCGCGGGTCGTCTTCTCCACGCTCGACCCCGACCCGCGGACGGCGGGGAAGGGCCGCGAATGGCTCCGTTCCGCCGGGGTCGACTCGGAAGCCGGCTTCTTCGCCGCGCGGGCCGAGAGGCTGAACGAGCCTTTCCTCGTTTCGGTCCGGACCGGGCGTCCGTTCGTCCACCTGAAGTGGGCCGCGTCCCTCGACGGGAGGATCGCAACCGCGACGGGGGAGAGCCGCTGGATCACCGGAGACGAGGCCCGGGCAGACGGGATGCGCCTTCGGGAGGAGTGCGACGCGATCCTCGTCGGAGCCGGGACCGTCCTGGCGGACGACCCTCTCCTGACACGCCGTGACGGCTTGAACCGCTCCATCGTCCCGCATCGCCGCGTCGTCGTGGACGGGCGCCTGCGGGTCGGTGCACAGGCACGGGTCTTCTCGCCGGAGGCCCCGGGCGAGGCGTGGCTCGCGACCGCCGTGGATGCGGACGGCCCGCGGCTCGACCCGTTCCGGGAGCGCGGCGTTCGGGTCCTGTCGCTCCCGTCCGGCGGAGCCGGCCGGGTCGACCTTGCTGCGCTCCTGGCCGTGCTGGCCGCGCACGAGGTCCGGTCACTCCTCGTGGAAGGGGGCGGCGAGACGGCGTGGGGCTTCGTCGAGGCCCGTCTCGCGGACAGGGTGACGGCCTACCACGCCCCGCTCCTCCTCGGCGGGCGAGGCGCGCCAACCGCCTTTTCCGGCTCCGGCTACGCAACCCTGGCCGAGGCGCCTCGCCTCGCGGGCCTCGAGCTGGCACCTCTCGGGGACGGTTTCCGCGTCACAGGCCGGCTCTCGTGGCCGGGTGAGGCGTAGGATCGCGACGTGTTCACGGGGCTCGTCGAGTCGTGCACCGCGGTGCGGACCCTCAGGCGGCAAGCCGGAGGCGCGCTCCTGGACCTGGACGCTCCGGACGCCTGGGGCGACGTCGCTCGCGGTGAGAGCCTCTGCGTCTCCGGCGTCTGCCTCACGCTGGTCCCCGGCGGAGGCGAGGGTGTCCTGCGGTTCGACGTCTCCGCCGAGAGCCTCGAACGCTCGACGCTCGGGGCCCTTCGGCCGGGCGATCCGGTGAACCTCGAGCGTGCGCTGGCCGTGGGAGCCCGGATGGGCGGGCACGTGGTCCAGGGGCACGTCGACGCCACGGCCCCCGTGACCCGCCTCGAGAGAACCGGCGGCTTCTGGACCCTCGGCATCCGGATCGGCGAGGCGTGGTCGCGGTACGTCGTGGAGAAGGGGTCGATCGCCCTCGACGGAATCTCCCTCACGGTCGCCGCGCTCGACGCCGAGGAGGTTCGCGTGGCCGTCATCCCCGAGACGTTCCGCGCCACGACCCTCTCCGGGCGCCGGCCGGGAGACCTCGTAAACGTCGAGGTCGACATCCTGGCGAAGTACGTGGAGCGCCTCCTCGGAGCCGCAGGCGCCCCGTCCCGCGACGACCGGCTTCGCGCGCTCCTCGGCTCGTGACGGGCCGACCCGGCGCGTACGTCCACGTTCCCTACTGCGCGCACCGCTGCACGTACTGCTCGTTCGTCGCCGTCACAGGCAGGGAGACGGAGAGCGCGTACTTCGACGCGATCACCCGCGAGGCGCGAGCGCGTGCAGGGGAGGTCGAGGGGCCGCTGGACACGGTCTACTTCGGAGGAGGGACGCCGTCGTTCGTCGAGCCCTCGAGCCTGGCCCGGGTCCTCTCCACGCTGCGGGAAGTGCTCGGGGTCGCAGCGGACGCCGAGATATCGGCCGAGGCGAACCCCGACGACCTCGACGACCGGCGCCTCTCGGCCCTCGTCGACCTCGGTGTGAACCGGCTCTCGATCGGTATCCAGTCGCTCAGCGACGGCGAGCTCGCGCCGCTGGAGCGGCGCCACGACGCCGCCGGGGCGCTCGGGGCCCTACGCCGGGCCGTCTCGCGAGGCCTGAGGGTCTCGGCCGACCTGATGATCGGTATCCCCGGGCAGTCGAAGGAAAGCCTCCGCCAGAGCCTCGGGACGATCCTCGAGGCGGGAGTCGGTCACGTCTCGGTCTACCTCCTCGAGATCGAAAAGGCTCCCCGCCTCGTCGCGATGAGAGAGGCGATGCCCGCGCTCTTCGCCGGCGACGACGAGATGGCCGCCCGGTGGGAGGAGGTCGACGACGTCTGCGCGGCCGCGGGGCTGGCGCGTTACGAGACGTCCAACTGGGCGAGGGAGGGCGACGAAAGCCGCCACAACCTGAAGTACTGGAATCGCGAGCCCGTCATCGCCCTGGGGGCCTCCGCCGCCTCCTTCGACGGAAGGGCCCGGCGGACGAACAGCGGATCGATCCCTGCCTATCTTCGGGCCGTAGAGGAGAACGGCACCGCCTTCGTGTCGGAAGAGGAGCTTCCTGCCGACGCAGCCCGCCGGGAAGGGGTCCTCCTCGGCCTCCGGAGGGCCACTGGCGTCGACGAGCCGGAGTGGGACGCGGCCGTCGCGACCCTCCCGGCCTCCGATCGGGCCCGCATCGACGACGCCTTCGAGGCGGGCCTTCTCGTGCGGGAGCCGGGCCGGGTCCGCCTGACCCGCACCGGAGTCCTCCTCTCGAACGAGGTCTTCTCGCTCCTGCTCTGACGGGTGATGCCCCGACGAGGGGTGGACGGGCCGTCGGATTCGGCGTCGGCGGGCCGGGAGTGCCGGCCGGGGGTACCTTGGCCCCGCGGTCCGAGCGTGAGACCATCCGCCGGCTCGGAGCCTTCCGGCTCCCGAAGACCCCATTTCGGAGCGGAGGCGCATGAACGCAGAGACGCTGCTCTACATCATCCCGGTGCTCGGACTCGCCGGTCTCCTGTACACGTGGCTGAAGTCGTCCTGGGTTTCGCGGCAGGACCCCGGCAACGAGCGGATGGTGAAGATCGCCGCGGCCATCCAGCAGGGCGCCATGGCGTTCCTGCGAGCCGAGTATCGGGTCCTCGCGGTCTTCGTCGTCGTCGTGGCGATCCTCCTCGGGATCTCCGGCGCCCTGCAGAAGGAGTCGCACCCCCTCGTCGCGGTCGCGTTCATCGCGGGGGCCCTCTGCTCGGCCCTCGCGGGGCTCATCGGGATGAAAGTCGCGACGAAGGCGAACGTCCGGACGACCCAGGCGGCCCGGCGAGGGCTCGGCCCGGCGCTCGAGATCGCCTTCGCGGGCGGCTCGGTGATGGGGATGGGCGTCGTCGGTCTCGGCGTCCTCGGCCTCGGGACCTGCTTCCTGCTCTTTTCGAGGTTCTTCGACGGAGACGTGAACCGGACGATCACGGTCATCACCGGCTTCTCCTTCGGCGCCAGCTCGATCGCCCTCTTCGCCCGGGTCGGCGGGGGCATCTACACGAAGGCGGCCGACGTCGGTGCCGACCTCGTCGGCAAGGTCGAGGCCGGTATCCCGGAGGATCACCCGCTGAATCCCGCCACGATCGCCGACAACGTCGGTGACAACGTCGGCGACGTCGCCGGCATGGGCGCCGACCTCTTCGAGTCGTACGTCGGCTCCATCGTCGGCTCGATGGTCCTGGGAGCCGCGTTCATGGCCGCGCGGCTCCCCTCGGGGGAAGCCTTCACGGCCGACGGGTTCGACGGCCTCTCGGCGGTCCTGCTCCCGCTCGCGCTGGCGGGCGTCGGGGTGCTGACCTCGATCGGCGGGACCTTCTTCGTCCGGGTCAAGGAGGGCGGGTCGCCCCAGCGGGCGCTCAATACCGGCGAGTTCGGATCGTCGATCGTGATGGTCGTCCTCTCGTTCTTCATCATCCGGGGAATGCTCCCCTCGAGCTTCGTCTACCAGGACCTTCTCTACGGGACCGAGAGGACCGTCACCTCACTCGGGATCTTCTTCTCGACGGTCATCGGCCTCTTCGCCGGCCTCGCGATCGGTATGCTCACCGAGCACTACACCGGGACGGGCACCGCGCCGGTGATGTCCATCGTCCGGCAGTCGGTGACCGGTGCCGCCACGAACATCATCGCGGGGCTCGGCGTCGGCATGCGCTCGACGGCCTGGCCGATCCTGATCCTGGCTGCCTCGATCATCGGCGCGTTCCACTTCGGCGGGCTCTACGGCATCGCGATCGCCGCCGTCGGCATGCTCTCGAACACGGGCATCCAGCTCGCCGTCGACGCCTACGGTCCGATCTCCGACAACGCGGGCGGCATCGCGGAGATGGCCGAGCTGCCGAAGGACGTGCGCCGCCGGACCGACAAGCTCGACGCCGTCGGCAACACCACCGCCGCCATCGGGAAGGGCTTCGCGATCGCCTCCGCGGCGCTGACGGCGCTCGCCCTCTTCGGCGCGTTCATGACGGCCGCCCACCTGAAGACGATCGACGTCTCCAAGGCGGAGGTCATGGCGGGCCTCTTCATCGGGGCCATGATGCCGTTCCTGTTCTCGTCGATGGCGATGGCGGCCGTCGGCCGGGCTGCGATGGCGATGATCCAGGAGGTCCGCCGCCAGTTCTCGGAGATCCCGGCGCTCAAGGCGGCGATCTTCGCGATGGACGCCCACTCCGGGAAGGACTTCAAGGACTGGCCCGTCGAGGACCAGAAGATCTTCGAGGATGCGCTCGGCAAGGCCGAGTACGGCAAGTGCGTCGAGATCTCGACGACTGCGGCGATCCGGGAGATGGTCGCTCCCGGCCTCCTCGCGGTCATCGTGCCCGTCGCCATCGGGTTCGGCCCCAGGCTTCTCGGCCTGGGGTCAGGAGCCGAGATGCTCGGGGGCCTTCTCGCGGGAGTGACGGCGACCGGCGTCCTCCTCGCGATCTTCCAGTCGAACTCGGGCGGCGCCTGGGACAACGCCAAGAAGATGTTCGAGGAAGGCGTCGAGGTCGACGGGCGGAAGTACTACAAGGGCTCCGACCCGCACAAGGCGGCCGTCGTCGGCGACACCGTAGGCGACCCGTTCAAGGACACGTCCGGCCCGTCCCTGAACATCCTGCTCAAGCTGATGTCGGTGATCGCGCTCGTCATCGCGACCCTCATCTGAGCGGGCGCGCCCCTGCGGCGCCGCCAGGCGATCCCCGAGGGCCCCGGTGCGCACCACCGGGGCCCTTTTCCCGTCCAGGCTCGATTCCCGGGGAGCGGCAGGGGAGGGCGGTGAGTGGCGGGGAGGCCGTGGCCGCCCGTCGCCGTTCGCACGGCGTCGCCTAAAGGAAACGTCCCCGGCGGGAGGCCGGGGACGCACGGTACATAGGCTCGGGACGGCCGATCCGCCCGCGCGGGAAGCCGGTCCGTCTCAGGAAGTCGGCGCGGCCGCTTCCAGGGGGTTGACCCAGTCCATGACGATTCCGATGTTCTTGGCACCGTTGTTCCGGACGACGTCCATGATCTCCATGGCCTTGTCGTACTTCACGGCGTCCTCACAGGAGAAGAAGACCGGCCTGTTGCCGCGGTTGCGGAGAACTTCCTGGAGCCGGATCGGCAGGTTGGAGCGGTCGACCCGCTCCTTGTTGAGGTAGATCTCGTTGCTCGTCGTCAGCGAGACGATGATCTGGTCGCCGGACGGCGGCGGCGGGAGACCCGCCGGCGCGTTGGGCGGCACGTTGACTTCGTATCCCATCTGGAGCATCGGCTGCAGGATCATGAAGATGATCAGCAGGACCAGCATGACGTCGACCAGGGGCGTGACGTTGATCTCCGATTTCGGGCCGCCCTGGCTTGGTCCGACATCCATTCCCATGGCGTACCCTCCTACTCTTCCGTCTTCCGCTCGGTGATCAGGGCGATCTTCTCGAAGCCCCCGTCCTTGATCATCTTCATGACTTTCTTGACGTCCCCGTAGGTGAGCTGCTTGTCGGCCTTGATGAGCACGTCCTTGCTGGCCGAGCGCTCACCGTATTCCCGCATCTTCGCAGCGAATTCCGGCTCGGGGTACCACTTGGCGTCGATGAAGATCATCTTGTCGGCCTGAACGCTGATGAGGAGCTCTTTGTCCGTCTCGGGCTTCTTGTCGGGGCGCTCGGTCATCGGCAGCAGCACGGGTTTCCCCTTCTGCAGCATGGGCGTGATGACCATGAAGATGATCAGGAGGACCAGCATGACGTCGACGAGCGGAGTGACGTTGATCTCACTCTTCGTCTCGTGCCGGTTTCCGAAGTTTTGCATTGCCATCGTTGTGTCCTCCGTTCAGTTCCGAGGAAGGCCGCCGGGAGCGAGCCCGGCCAACCTTCCTCAGGCCGCCCGGGAGCCCATCCTCTTGATGAAGTAGTCGACGAGCTCCGAGGAGGAGTTGGACATCTCGATGTTGAAACGCTCGATCTTGTTGAGGAAGTAGTTGTAGAGCCAGACGGCCGGGATGGCGACGAAGAGGCCGAGCGCCGTTCCGATGAGAGCTTCGGCGATACCCGCGGACACCGCGCCGAGGCCGCCCGTGCCGGAGGTCGCCATACCCTGGAAGGCTCGGATGATCCCGATGACCGTGGCGAGAAGGCCGACGAACACGGAGGTCGTGGCGATCGTGGCGAGCCCGCCCAGGCCGCGCCGCATGTCCGCACCGGTCATCATCGCAGCCCGGGCGATGGCGCGCTCGGCCGCCGCAACGACGTCGTGGCCGGCAACGCTGCCGCCGTGCGCTTCGTAGGCGAACTCGAGGAGACCGGGCGAGACCACCTTGGCAATGTGGCTGCCCTTGTACTTCTTGGCGAGGTCGATCGCCTCTTTCAGCTTCTCCTGCTTGAGGAGAGGGCCGATCTCGATGGCGAACTTCACCGACTGCTTCTTCGCGACCCTGAAGGCCCACCAGCGCTCGAGTGAAACTCCGAGCGAGTAGACCGACATGAACACGAGAATCATCATGATGGCCTTGACGGCGATGGACATCTGGGCCCAGATGTGTGCAAAATCCATTTCCATGGTGCGAGATCCTCCTTGTTGAATTACAGCGTCGCTAGGGATCGCGTTCGCGATTGGTTACTGTAGTCTGAAGGTCACGGTCACGGTCAGGTAGACCGGAACCGGCCGGTTGTTGAAGGTCGCGGGCTTGTACTTCCACTGCTGGACCGCGCGCATCGCGGCGTTGTCGAGCAGCGGGTTGATTCCCCGAAGAACGCGGACGGACTCGACGTTCCCGTCCTTCGTGATGATCGCCTCGAGGATGACGATGCCCTGAAGACGGGCCTTCCGGGCGGCTTCGGGGTAGACCGGCTGCACGCGGGAGATCTCGACGGGCTCCTTGACGTCGCCGCCGACCCGAAGAGGCTCTTCGACCTGGGCTGCGCCGCCGAGGACGCCACCCTTGACGCCACCGAGGACGCCGCCCATGACACCGCCCTCGACACCGCCCTCGACACCGCCCTCGACGCCGCCCTCGGCGCCGCTCGAGTTGTCGGGCTCCGTCGGAGCGACCGGCAGGACGTCGGGGACGATCATCGGGGCCATGTTCGACGATTGTTTCACCGGCTCGACCTTGGGCGCGGCTTTGGGAGCGGCCTTCGGGGGAGGCGGCGGGGGAGGCGGCGGGGGAGCGGCCTCGGAGTAGAAGGAGATCGGAATCGGCGGCTCCGGGATCTCCTCGATGAACCACATCGACGCGGCCAGGATGGACCCGCCAATGACGAAGTGCAGGAAGATCGACATCGGGACCGAAAGCCAGCGATTGCCGGTCGCCGCCTGCTTCTTGGATTCGATGAGGGAAGTTTCGAACATGTTAGCGGTCCTCTCGCTCGGGCCCGTCAGATCGCCTCGAGCGGGTTCTTCCTTGCCGCTTCCTCGCGTTCTTTCTGCTTGACACGGTCGCGAGCGGCGAGGGCCTTCTTCTGCCACTCGGTGGCTTTGGCGAGGAGCTCCTCCTTCTTCGTCGGGTCGTTCTCGAGCTTGGCGTACTCCCGGTAGAGGAGGTTCACGTAGAGCATCGATTCGAAGTAGTCTTCCCGCAGGGAGTTGGCCTTCTCGAGGGCCACCATCCCGCGGTCGATCAGCGCCTTGCGGGCCTCGCCGTCCATCTGGTCCATCGGGGTGTTGTACGACTTGTCCCAGCAGGTGACGCCGATCGTGTAGAAGACCTCGGCATTCGTCGGATCGACCTTGGCGAGGTTGTCCTGCCACTCCATCGACTGGTCGAAGTCACCCTTCTTGGCGTAGAGCATGGCGATGGTCTGAACGGCCTGCCGGTCCTCGGGGTGCACCTTGATCCAGTCCTTGAAGTACTGGATGGCGTCGTCGTACCGGCGGGAGTTCATGTACGTCGTCACGAGGAACTTGGCGGCGTTCTCGTCCTCGGGCTTGGCGGCAAGGTATTCCTTGAAGTACTTGATCGCCGTCTCGAGGGCCTGGATGTCCTTGGGGTGCTCGGATCCCGGGTTGTAGACGGCCATGTTGGCCATCGCGACGAACTTCTTGATCCGGATCTCTTCCGGATCGAGCGCCATCGCCTCCTGGTACAGCTTCAGGGCGTCCTCGTACAGCTGCTGCTTGAAGTAGGCGTTCCCCTTCCGGATGACCTGCTTCGCCTTGAACTGATCGACGACTTTCTGGCACCCGGTCGCCGTCGTTCCCAGCAGGATGAGCCCGCCGACTGCCATCACGCGGCGAAGCCGGCTCCGGAGGCTCGTCCGGGAGTCTCTCCCCGTCCTGGTTCCGGTCATCGGCCCTCTCTCCTTTCGCGCACCCACGGTGCCCGAGGTCATGAGACCCGGGAGACCACCGTCCCGTTCCCGGTCAGACATATCTTTCGCTGCTCCCCGTCGCCCGCTTTCCTCGGTGTGCGTTCGGTTGGCGTCCCGAAAAGGTGTCGAAGGGAGGAGCGAGCTGACCCGTCACCGCAGGTTCCTCCCGCAGGAGAGCCGAACCCGACGAGCACTTTCGACGACGGAGAAGAAAATTTCGGCGATTACCGCGTCCGCGCGCGCCTCGCCGTTCTCTGTCTCCGCGTCCGTTTCCAGCTGCGGCTTGTTCAGCCCCGACCTCCGGATCTTCCCTCGACCTCTCGGAACGTCCGCGCGCCCACCGGGCCCGGGGCGGCCGTTATTCGAGGCGGTCATTCTCAGGGAGCGCGGGAGGAAGTGCAAGCGGAAAACTCCTCTGAAAACGGGCGGATCGGGGACTGGAGCAGTCCTCTCGGAACGGGTCCCTTCGGCCGGGCATTCCGGGATCCGTAGAATGTCGACATGGTGTTCTCCAGGCCGTCTCCTCCCGCCGTCGCGACCGCGCTTCTCGCGGTCCTTCCCGCCCTCGTCCTGTCGGCTGCGCCGCAGGGTCCGGCTCCCACGCCGAGGCCCGGTCCCCTCGTCCGGAACGTCGACGTCACGGTCACGAACATCGACGTCGTCGTGACCGATTCGAAGGGAAACAGGATCCGGGGTCTGACGAAGGGGGACTTCGACGTCTTCGAGGACGGGCAGCTCCAGCCGCTGACGAACTTCTACGCGGTCGACGGGGGCCGGGTCGTCTACTTCGGCGACGAGCCGGTTCCAGGAGAGGCGCCGACAGCCGCAACGCCGCCGGCGGCCGCTCCGGCCGTCGTCCCGCAACCCGCTCCGGAGCCCGCCGATCCTGCGGTCGCGCCGCTTCCCGTGCCGAGGACCCGGATCGTCATCTTCATCGACAACCTCAGCCTGCAGCCGTTCAACCGGAACCGGGTCCTCAGGGGCGTCCAGACGTGGGTCCGCGAAAACGTGTCGGGCAACGTCGAGGCGATGGTCGTCACCTGGGACCGCACGCTGAAGGTGCGCCGCAAGTTCACGAACGACGGCCGGGAGATCTCCGACGTCCTCAAGCAGCAGGAGGACCTCTCGACCCTCGGCCAGACCCGCCTCAGCGAGCGCAGGGACATCCTCCGGCGGATCGACGACTCCACCTCCGAGACCGAGGCGTTCACGGAGGCGCGGCAGTACGCGCTCGCCTACAAGAACGACATCGACTTCACCGTGGACGCCCTGAAGAAGACGATCGACCAGCTCGCCGGGGTCGAGGGGCGGAAGATCCTCCTGCACCTGTCCGAGGGGCTGCCGCAGTCCCCCGGAGCCGAGCTGTGGAAGTACGTCCAGGACAAGTTCCGGACCCAGACCGGCGGGCTTTCGCAGTTCGAGTTCGACAAGACGTCTGCGTACCTCGGAATCATCCGGGCCGCCAACGCGGCCGGGGTCTCGATGTACATGGTCGACGCATCCGGTCTCTCGATCGACTCCGGCATCAGCGCCGAGAACCGCACGACCGAGGCCAAGATCGACCCTTTCATCGAGAGGACGAACCTGCAGTCGATGATCCAGCTGATGGCCGAGGAAACGGGCGGCAAGGCGATCCTGAACCGGAACGACGTCATGGGCCCGCTGAAGGACATGCAGGGCGACTACTCCTCCTACTACTCCGTCGGGTACCGGAGCCTGAAGTCGGGCGGCGAACGCCCGCGCAAGGTGCAGGTGAAGATGAAGAAGAAGGGGCTGGTGGCGCGCTCCCGGCGGAGCTACGTCGAGAAGGGGATCGAGACGCGCATCACCGAGGGGGTCACCTCGGCCCTCTACTTCGCGCGCGACGACAACCCTCTCGCCGTCGGCGTCGAGGTCGGCCAGCCCGCCCCGGCCGACGAGCGGAACTATCTCGTCCCGATCCGGATCCGCGTGCCGTTCAGCCGGATCACCCTCCTTCCGGAGGGCCCGACGGCACGGGGCCGCGTGATCCTCTACTTCATCGTCGTCGACTCGGAAGGCAAGCAGTCCGAGCTCGCGAACCAGGTCGTCCCGGTCGAGGTCGACGCGAAGGAGCTCGGAAACCTCTCCCGACGGGACTTCGTCTACGACGTTCGCCTCCTGATGATCCCGGGCGGCCAGAGGCTGTCCCTGGCCGTCCGTGACGAACCGACGAACACCGTCAGCTACGTCCAGCAGTCCGTCTTCGTGTCCGTCCTGCCGCCGGAGGCGGGGCCGAAGGGAAAGTGACCCCCCCGCGAAGCCCCGCCCTCCTCGAGTCGCCGGGGGCCGCGTGAAGGTGCTCGGGGCGGCCGCGGCCCGCGAGGCGGATGCAAGGACGATCGCGGCGGGGACGCCCGGCATCGTCCTCATGGAACGCGCCTCGGAGGCCGTCGCGCGCGAGTGCGTCCGTGCGATCGAGGTCGCGCCGCTCCGGGGCGAAAGGGTCGTCGTCCTCTGCGGAACGGGGAACAACGGAGGGGATGGCTCCGGCGCCGCCCGGCTGCTGCGACGGAGCCCCGCCGTCGGAGACGTCACGCTTCTCCTCGTCGGGAACCGGGGGAGGGTGTCGGGCGACGCCGCCACGATGCTGCATCGGGTGGAGGACGAGGGGGCGGTCGTCGTCGAGGTCGACGATCCTTCGGGACTCGAGGCGCTCGGTGGGGCCACGCTCGTCGTCGACGCCCTGTTCGGCACGGGCCTGTCACGGCCGCTCGAGGAGGCGTCCCTTCACGCACTCGCTGTCCGGCTCGCCTCCTCCCGCCGGGCGTTCGTCGTTGCGGTCGACGTGCCGTCTGGTCTCGATTCCGGATCGGGCCGCTCGGACGTCCCGCACGTTCGCGCCGACCTGACGGTCACGTTCGGGTTCCCGAAGCTCGCCCACTTCCTGGCTCCGGCCGCCGGCTCCTGCGGACGGGTCGTCGTGGCCGACATCGGCCTGCTCCCCTGGGAAGGAGCCCCCGGTGCCCCGGAGGCGGTCACCGCTCGCGACGTCGCCCCAGCCTTCCCGCGGCGGCCGGCGGCCGCGCACAAGGGGACGTTCGGGACCCTCGGCGTCGTCGGCGGTGCCTGGGGGATGGCGGGGGCCGCGGCCCTGGCAGCGCGCGCGGCGTTCCGCTGCGGCGCCGGGAAGGTCGTCGTCGTCGCGGAAGAGGCGAGCCGTGCGGCGATCCACACCCTGGTGGCAGAGGCGACGACGTCGGCCGTCCTCGCTCCCTCCGGACTGACGGCTCTCGCCGTCGGGCCGGGGCTCGGGAGGTCGGCCACCTCCCGCGTGCTTCTCGACGAGGCGCTCGCCTGCGTTCTCCCGGCCGTCTTCGATGCCGACGCGCTGAACCTCCTCGAGGGACGGCCCGAGGTCCTGAGAGGCCGGAGCGGTCCCAGCGTCGTGACCCCTCACCCCGGAGAGGCGGCACGCCTCCTGGGGGTCTCGACGGCCGCCATCGTCGCCGACGCCGAAGGCGCCGCCAGGAGGCTCGCGGAGCGGTCGGGGGCTGCGGTCGTCCTCAAGGGCTTTCGATCGGTCGTCGCCGATCCGGGGGGGGTCCGCCGTCAGGATCCTCTCCGGGAACCCCGGGATGGCCTCGGGTGGCAGCGGCGACGTCCTGACGGGCGTCGTCGGGGCGCTCCTGGCGCGCGGCCTTTCGGCCCTGGACGCGGCCCGGGCGGGCGCCTTCCTCCACGGGCTCGCCGGCGACCTGGCCCGCGAACGAGAAGGGGAGGAGGCTCTCGTCGCTTCCGACGTCGTCGAGGCCCTACGCGAAGCCATCAGGGTCGTCGGCGAGTCGACCCGGTCGTGACCGACCCATCGATGGAGGCCTTCTCTCACTCGGCCGGTGAGACACGGGAAGTCGGACGCCGCCTCGCGCCGCTCCTGTCGCCCGGAGACCTCGTCCTCCTCTCGGGACCCCTCGGCGCAGGGAAGACCGAGCTGGTTCGAGGGCTGGCCGAGGGGATGGGGGCCGACGCGAGCGAGGTCGCCTCGCCTACCTTCGCGCTGGTTCACGAGTACGGGATGGCGGGGGAGCCTCCGATCCTCGTCCACGCCGACCTCTACAGGCTCCTCGGGACGTCCTCCCGGGGCGTCGCGACCGACGACCTCGGCCTCGCCGAAGCCCGCGAGAGGGGCGCTGTCGTCGTCGTGGAGTGGCCGGAGGGGCTGGAGAAGGAACGGGATGCCGTCGAGATCGAGATTTCCCTGGAGAACGACGAAACCCGGCGGATCCTCGTCCGCCGGGCTCGCTGAAGGCCGTTTCGGAGACCGGGGGGGTCAGAAGGCGAACACGACTCCCGCGGTCGCCTCGCCGCTCACGTACCACTGGCTGTCGCCGTAGTAGTAGCCGTCGCACCACTCGTCGCACTCCCAGTAGTCGTCTCCGCTGTTGATGTAGGTCGTCCGCAGCTTCCCTTCGAACCGGAATCCGATGTTCGGGGTGGCGAACGCCTTCAGGCCGAAGCCGAGAGTACCCGTGGCCCGGGAGTCTGTGGAGGCGGAGTAGCCGTCGATGACCGGCCGGAACGTATGCACGCCGCCGCCGATCGTGAAGTAGGGACGGACCTTGCCGGTGCCCCACGGGACGAGGAAGTTGAGCTCGTAGAGCCGCATTTCCATCTTCCCGATCTCTCTGGACGGGCTTCCGATGGCCCCGCTCCCTTCGATCGTCAGCTCGGGGTCCGACTGCAGGTAGCTGGCCTCGATGGTGAAATTGTTCGCGACGTTGAAGCCGAGCCGCAGTCCGTAGGCGACCTCGGTGGACGTCTCCGCCTCGCCGTTGTAGAAGGCGAGCGTTCCGGACTCGAACGTTCCCCCGAACGTGGCCCCGATGACGGGCGTGATCTCGACGCTGCCGGTACGATCCTGGGCGAAAGCCGGCGTGGCGAGTGCCAGCGCTGCCGTGAGGCCGAGCAGGGCGAAACGGGGGGTCAATCTCATTTCTTCATCCTCCAGGTGTCCCGCGTCCTCCTTTTTGGCCTCCGGGCCCGGCGCGGGACGTCCATTCTGTACCCAAGCAACCTACGTACCGTGACCCGAAGAGTTCCGGGACGGTGTTGCAGGTCACGTTCTCTGTGGATTCGACCTCCCGCCGATCGGCGCGCCGTCGATCCGGTAAGCTCGTGGCAGTGAACCTCGGTCGAGCCTCCCGGTTTCCGGCTGACGCTGCCGTCGTCGCCGCCGCAGGCGGTCGCCTCGGTCCGGCCACCGGAAGCGTCGACGCGACGTGCCGCCAGGTGCGACGTTCGGTGGCGAGGGAGATGCGCCCGTGGCCCGAATGCGGAAAGGCGGAAAGGCCGTGAAGCGTCTCGTCGTCGGGAAGGGCGTTCAGGGGTTTCTCCTTCTCGCCTACACGGCGCTCGTCCTGGCGGGGACCCTCCTCGTCGAGGGACGGCCCGGGGTCGTGACGAACCTCGTCCCCTTCGACGATCTCGCCCGTCTCCGGGCGAGCGCGGGAAAGGCCGGGGTCTTCTCGAACCGGTTCGTCCTCGGCCTCCTCGGGCTCGTCGGCAACCTCGTGATGTTTGCCGTCTGGGGCTTCCTCGCCTGGAAGTTCGTCGACGGGCGGGGACGGGAGCGATGGAGGAATCACGCAGAGGTCGTCTTTTTCGGTCTGGTCTTCAGCGTGGGCATCGAGACGGTCCAGTTCTTTCTCCCGACCCGTGCGGCCGACGTGAACGACGTCTTCTGGAACGCTCTCGGAGCCGGGCTCGGAGCGCTCCTGGCGCACCTCCACGCCTCGGTCCGCCTCGACTGGGCCTGACCCGACGCTGCTAGACTCCCCGCCCGAGCCGGAGTGGCGGAATGGCAGACGCAGGGGACTCAAAATCCCCCGATCGCAAGGTCGTGCGGGTTCGACTCCCGCCTCCGGCACCATCGAAAAGCCCGATCCACCTGGTACCTCGCTCCGGGACGTTCGCGCGGATCCTTCCGGTCCGCCCTCTCCCCGCTTACGAACTCCCATTGACCCCCGCCCCTGGGCCGCGTAACCTAGCAGGTCCGATAGCGCAGGAGGCGGATCCGGTGGTTTTCAACATCGGCGATAAGCTCGTCTACCCGAACCACGGTGTGGGAGTCGTTGAGACCGTCGAAGACTCGCTCTTCGACGGCCGGGCTCATCCCTGCTATCAGGTCCGGCTGCTGGCCAACAACTCGAGGGTCGTGGTGCCGGTCGGGAATTCCGACCGGGTGGGCCTCAGGCCCCTGACCCGGAGGCAGGACGTCAGCGTCGTCTTCAAGGTCCTCGAGGACGGCAGCTTCCAGTCCAACGGCGACTGGAAGGGCCGCTTCAAGCAGAACCTCGACAAGATGCGCTCTGGCGCACTTTCGGACATCGCGGACGTCCTCAAGAACCTCAACTGGGTCCAGAAGCAGAAGACGCTCTCGTTCCGCGAGAAGAAGATGTACGAGCGGGCCCGGTATCTCATCGTCTCCGAGATCGCCCAGGTCAGCGGGGCTGCCGAGACGGAGGTCGACCTCGATGTCGAGCGCGCCCTCGACCGGTCGGTCGCCCGGCGCCGCAGTCTCGGCCCTTCGCCGCGCTGATCTCCAGGGAAAGCGACAGGGGCCCGGCCGCTCCCGTATAGTCGTTACGATGTCGCAGCGAGCGTCGGCCGGCTTCATTCTGGCCCTCTTCCTGAGCCTTCCCGTCGCGGCACACGCGGCGAGGCCGGACCCGTCTCTGGAGAGCCTCCTCGTGGCGCTGGACCTCGAGCGCAAGGCCCGGGTCTTCGACCTGATGGAAGTGGACCGGCTCACGGCCGCGGCCTCGCGCAGCGACGCGGCGGCCGCGTCGGCCCGGCAGCGGCTGCTCGACGCCCTTCGCGGAGGGGAGACCGAGGTCGGAGAGCTGCGGGACGACGAGGAGCGGGTGGTGGAGGCCGAGGCGCGTGCGCGCGCCGCCCAGGAGAACCGCCGAACGGCCGTGTCGCGCCTGCTCGACCGGGCCCAGCGCGTCGGCATGCTCCAGGAAGAGATCGCCCGGAGACGCTCCGTGTCCCGCCGGCCGGCCGACCCCGTGACGGGACGCTGGCAGACCGTCATCGACCCTGGCGGACGGCGGGGAATCTACCGGCTCGTCCTCGACGGAACCCTGCTCTCAGGGGACTACGTCCTCGACGGGGACTTCCGCGGCTCGCTCCGCGGGACGTTCATCGGGGACAAAGTGTCGATCCAGAGGGTCGACTCCGAGCGCGGATTCGACGCGACGTTCTACGGGCGCGTCCAGCCCCTGGCGAAGCGGATTACAGGAACGTGGGAAGCGACGGCCATAGCGCCGGCGATCGGCCCGGTGGCCGGGACCTGGTCGGCCACGCTGCTTCCCGACGAAGAAGACGACGGAGGTTCCCCCTGAGCCACGACGATCACCTTCCCCCTCCTCCCGAGGCCCGTGCCGCTTCTCGGGGAGAGGGTCGCCAGAAGCGCGAGGCCGCGGCGACGGTATCCACGGCGCCCCGCTGGGGCGACCGGATCCTCTTCGCCGCCCTCGGGGCCCTCGTCGGCTTCGCCGGCGCCTGGGTCTCCCTCGAGGGCCGGCACACGGCAGCGACGCCCCTTCCCGCGATGGGGGCCGACCCGCACGCCGGTGTTCCCGGGGCTCCGCCCCTGGACGGCAGCTCGGCGGCGATGCCGGCGGCGCCCGCGATAAACCCGGAGGTTCGGCAGCGCGTGCAGGATGCCCTGGCCGTCGTCGCCGCGAAGCCGGGCGATTACGACGCCCTCGTCCACCTCGGAAACGCGGCCTACGATGCCCGCGAGTATGCCCAGGCGATCGACGCCTACGAGAAGGCCCTGAAGATCCGTTCGGACGACCCGAACGTCATGACCGACCTCGGCACGGCCTGCCGGAACGTGGGGGATGTCGACAGGGCGCTGGATCTCTTCCGGAAGGCACGCGCCATCGACCCGAAGCACTGGCAGTCGCTCTACAACGAGGTCGTCGTCCTGGCCCTGGACAAGCACGCGCACGCCGAGGCGGACGCGGCCCTCGCGCGCCTCAAGAGGGAGCATCCCGGGCTCCCGGCGCTCGCGGGTCTCGAGCAGCAGATCGGCGCCGCCCACCCAGAGAAGTGAAGTCGCCCAGCGGCGACCTTTTCGAGGAGTTCCTGCCAGACCGGCCGGCAGCGCCCTCGGTGGCGCCGCTGGCCGAACGGGTCCGGCCGCGCGACCTCTCCGAGATGCGCCTGCCGGACTCGGTCGCCGGCCCCGCCTCGCTGCTCGGGCGGGCCATCGCCGCCGATCGCGTTCCGTCCCTCGTCCTCTGGGGGCCGCCCGGGACCGGCAAGACGACGCTCGCCCGGATCATCGCCGCCCGGACGAAGTCCCGGTTTCTCGCCTTCTCCGCCGTGATCGCAGGGGTCAAGGAGATCCGCGAGGTCCTCGAGGAGTCGAAGCGCCTCGCCACACGCGGGGAGCGGACGCTCCTCTTCGTCGACGAGATCCACCGCTTCAACCGGGCCCAGCAGGACGTCTTCCTGCCGTACGTCGAGTCGGGCGCGGCGACGCTCGTCGGCGCGACGACCGAGAACCCTTCGTTCGAGCTGAACGGAGCCCTCCTTTCGCGGATGCGCGTCGTCGTCCTTCCGCCTCTCTCGAGGGACGACCTCGCGGAGATCCTCCGCCGGGCCGCCGAGGAGCCCGATCGCGGCCTGGGCGGGCGGGTGACGCTCGGGGAGGGGGCCGTCGACTGGCTCGTCGGCTTCTCCGACGGCGACGCCAGGCGAGCCCTGAACGCCCTCGAGACCGCCGCGGACCATGCGGGGGACGGTGCCGTCCTGACGGCGCCGCTCCTCGGGGAGATCTACTCGCGCAAGTCGCTCCTCTTCGACAAGTCGGGGGAAGAGCACTACAACCTCATTTCTGCGCTCCACAAGTCGATCCGCGATTCCGACGCCGACGCGTCGGTCTACTGGCTCGCGCGCATGCTCGAAGCAGGGGAGGACCCTCTCTTCGTGGCCCGCCGGCTCGTGCGGGCCTCGACCGAGGACGTCGGGCTCGCCGACCCAAACGCCCTGCGTCTCGCGATGGCGGCGCGCGACGCGGTCCACTTCCTCGGGATGCCCGAGGGGGCCCTCGCCCTGGCCGAGGCGGCGGTCTACCTCGCGCTCGCGCCGAAGTCGAACGCCCTCTACACGGCCTACGGTGCCGCGGCGAAGGACGTGGCCGACCGGCCGAACGAGCCGCCGCCGAAGGCGATCCTGAACGCCCCGACCACGCTGATGAAAGCCGAAGGGTACGGGACGGGCTATGTCTACGCGCACGACACGGCGGAGGGGACGGCGGGCCTGACGTGCCTCCCCGACGCCGTCGCGGGCCGCCGGTACTACGAGCCGAAGGGGGCAGGGCGGGAGGCGGACATGAAAAAGCGCCTCGAGGAGCTCCGCGGACTGCGCCAGAGGATCGCGAAGGAGAAGAGGCGCTCCTGACCGGTCCGCGTTAACCTTTCGGGATGCTCGATCTCGAAGCGATCCGCTCCCGTTTTCCCGCCCTCGCCTCCGGCGACGTGATCCTCGACAACCCGGGCGGCACGCAGGTCCCGCGCGCGGTGACCGACCGGATCGTCCGATACCTCCACGAGACGAACGCGAACCACGGCGGGGCCTTCCCGACGAGCCGCGCCTCCGACGAGGTCGTCGCAGAGGCCAGATCGGCGGTGGCCGACTTCCTCGGTGCGGCGCGGCCGGAGGAGATCGCGTTTGGTCCGAACATGACGACACTGACGTTCCAGATGGCGCGGAGCCTCTCGCGCGACTGGAAGCCGGGGGACGAGATCGTCCTGACGCGCCTCGACCACGACGCGAACGTCTCGCCCTGGCTTCTCGCTGCGGCGGACCGCGGCGTCACTGTGCGCTGGCTCGACTTCGACCCGGCCGACTGCACGTGGAACGTCGAGCACCTCAGGTCCCTCGTCTGCGAGAAGACCAGGCTCGTGGCCGTGGGATGGGCATCGAACTCCGTCGGAACGGTGAACGACGTCGCGGGCGCGGCCGAGGCGGCGCACGCGGCGGGAGCGCTCCTCTACGTCGACGCCGTCCACTTCGCCCCGCACGGCCCGATCGACGTAGCGGCTGTTGGTGTCGACTTCCTCGCCTGTTCGGCCTACAAGTTCTTCGGTCCGCACCTCGGCATCCTCTGGGGGCGGCACGCGCTCCTCGAGCGGACGTTCGCCTACAAGGTGCGCCCCGCGGGCGCCGCTTCTCCCGATCGCTGGGAGACCGGGACGCAGAGCTTCGAGGCGATCGCCGGGACCCTCGGCGCGCTCGAGTACCTCGCGTGGCTGGGAGAGACATTCGGCGACGATGCGATCCCGTCCCTCGCGGGCCGCTACCAGGGCCGGCGCCTCAAGCTCAAGTCCGCGATGACGGCGATCCACACCTGGGAATCGACGCTGTCACGGGCCCTGGGCGAGGCGCTCGCGGCCGTCCCGGGCCTCACGATCCGCGGCCTCACCGACCCGCTCCGCTTCGACGAGCGCGTGCCGACGTTCTCGTTCACGCTCGAGGGTCACCACCCTCGGGCGATCGCAGAGGAGCTCGGGCGGCGCGGCTTCCGCGTCTGGGACGGCAACTACTACGCCGTCGGTGTCACGGAGCGCCTCGGCCTCGAGGGGAAGGGCGGAATGGTCCGCGTCGGTGCCGTCCACTACAACACGCCCGAAGAAATCCATCGTCTCGGAGAGGCCCTCCGCGCGATCGCGTGAGACAAAAGGGGTCTTAAGACAGAAGGGGTCTGGTCTACGTTCTACACTCTGCGCTGCGGCGCAGAGTGTAGAACGTAGACCAGACCCCCCGTCCCTGCGACACCCGGCGTTTCAGTCGTTCGTCTTCTTGAAGCGCATCACGGCGAGCCCGACGATGACGACGGTGAAGCCCGTCAGGGCGGCGAGCGGCTCCCAGAGCTGCGCGAGGCTCGCGCCGCGCAGGACGATGCCGCGGATGATCGCGATGAAGTAGCGCGCGGGAATCGCGTAGGTGATCACCTGGAAGAAGCGCGGCATGCCGTCGATGGGAAAGACGTAGCCGGAGAGGAAGACGAAGGGGAGGAGGAAGAGGAAGGAGAGCTGCATCGCCTGCATCTGCGTCTTCGCGATCGTCGAGAGGAGCATCCCGAGCCCCAGGACGGCGGCGATGAAGATGAGGCCGGCGAGGTAGAGCTGGACGACGCTCCCGGCGATCGGGACGCGGAAGAGGAACCTCATCAGGACGACGATCAGCGTCAGCTGGAAGATCCCGATGAGGACGAACGGGAAGATCTTCCCGAGGATGATCTCGAAACGGGTGACGGGCGTGACCTGGAGCTGCTCCAGCGTTCCCCGCTCGCGCTCCCTCACGATCGCCATCGCCGTGTACTGGATGAGCGTGAACGTGAGGATGATCGCGATGAGGCCCGGGATGATGAACGTCGCCGTCCTCATGTCGGGGTTGTACCAGGGGCGGACGCGGAGATCGACGGGAAGGGCCTTCTCCTTCCAGCCGGCCCGCTTCGCGAGAGTCCGGACGGAGAGCTGGTTCGAGATGCCGCCCGCGATCGACATCGCCTGCGAGGCGGTCGTCGTGTCGGACGCGTTGACGATGAGGAGCGCGCGGGCCGGGGTGCCGCGGTGACGGGCCTCGCCGTAGTCGCGGTCGATGACGAGGGCGACCGAGGCGTGGCCCGCGTCGAGCGTTTGCCGGACCTCGGCGAGCGAGCGGACGTTGCCGACGACCTCGAAGTACTCGCTCGCGGTCATCTTCGCCACGAGCTCGCGGCTGTCGAAGGAGAGGCACTCGTCGTAGACGACCGTCTTCAGGTGCTTGACGTCGTAGTTGATGGCGTAGCCGAAGATCATCGTCTGCATGATCGGGACCATCACCATCATCCGGACGGAGATCGTGTCCCGGCGCAGCTGGAGGAACTCTTTGCGGGCCAGGGCGAGGAGCCTCTTCACGCGGCCACCTTCTCTTTCTTCTCGGCGCGGCTCCGGGCGAGCGACACGAAGACGTCCTCGAGCGAGGGCTCGGCTTCGCGCGGGGTGCCGAACGGAGCGAGGAGCGTCCGGGCCTCGGCCGTCCGCCCGGGCCGGCCGACGGCGCGCAGGCGCACCCCCATGAGGTAGGCGTCCTCGAGAGCGTCCTCGCGCCGGAGCCGCGCGAGGGCGCCGAACGGGTCGGCGCCGGCCGGGACCTCGAGGAGGCGGTCGTCCAGCGACGCCTTGAGGTCGTGGGGCGCACCCGAGGCGATCAGGTTCCCTTCGAGGATGAAGGCGAGCGTGTCGCACTGCTCGGCCTCGTCCATGTAGTGGGTCGTCACGAGGACGGTCATGCCGCGCTCGGCGGCGAGCTCGTAGATCAGGTCCCAGAAGAGGCGCCGGCCCTTCGGGTCGACGCCGCCCGTCGGCTCGTCCAGGAAGAGGAGCTCCGGCTCGTGGAGGAGGGCCGCGGCGAGAGCGACGCGCTGGCGCATTCCCGTCGAGAGCGAGTCGGTGATCTCGGGGAGGACCTTCGTGAAGCGCAGGCGCGCCGCGAGGCTGTCGACCCGGTCCCCCAGCTGCGAGTTCCCGAGGCCGTAGACCGTCCCGAAGAACTCCAGGTTCTCCCGCACGGAGAGGTCGAGGTAAAGGGAGAACTTCTGGCTCATGTAGCCGAGGCGGCTCTTCCACTTCTCGGTGTCCCGGCGTACGTCGAGGCCGCCGAACGCCGTCGCGGTCCCATCGGTGGGAGCGAGGAGGCCGGTGAGCATCCGGATGGTGGTCGACTTGCCCGAACCGTTCGGGCCGAGGAAGCCGAAGACCTTCCCGCGGGGGATGTCGAAGCTGACGCCGTCGACGGCGACGAACGACCCGAACTTCCTCACGAGCCCTTCGGCCCGGAGGAAGACGTCCGGGGGGAGAGCGGGGCGGAGAGCCGGCGCCGTCTTCACGCGACCAGCTCGTCGCGTTCGGCCGCGAGGACGAAGGCGTCCTCGAGGGTGGGATCGACCGGCCTCACGCTGTCGGGCGGAACGAGTCCGGCCAGGGCCGAGCGGACGGCGTCGATGAGGTCGGGCCCGGAGCCCTCTGCGCCGCGCACGTGGAGCCGGGTTCCGAAGAGAGAGATGTCGTCGGCGGACGGGACCGTCGAGAGGCGCGTCCTCACGGCGACCCGGTCGGAGGAGAGGATCTCGAGGAGCGGCCTGGGGTATCTGGCGAGGATCTCGTCGCGCGTTCCGGGGGCGAGGAGGCGCCCGTCGTCGAGGAACGCGAGGCGGGTCGCGTACTCGGCCTCGTCCATGTACGGCGTGGAGACGAGGATCGTGAGCCCGCCGTGGTGCAGCTCGTTGAGGACCTGCCAGAACTCCCGGCGCGACACCGGGTCGACCCCGGTCGTCGGCTCGTCGAGGAGGAGGAGATCGGGCCGGGTGAGGAGGGCGGAGACGAGCGCGAGCTTCTGCTTCATTCCGCCGGAGAGCGCCCCCGCGAGGCGGCGTCCGTACGGGCTCATGCCGACGCGCTCGAGGAGCTGGGCGGAGCGGAGGCGGGCCTCGGGGGTGGGCACCGAGTAGAGCCGGGCCCTCAGGTCGAGGTTCTCGTCGACGGTGAGGTCCTCGTAGAGGGAGAACCGCTGCGGGACGAGGCCGAACGTCGCCGCCGGGTCGCGGCGGACCGTCCCCTTCGTCGGGGTGATCAGTCCGGCGACGAGGCGGAAGAACGTCGTCTTGCCGGCACCGTCGGGGCCGATGAGGGCGAAGAGCTCCCCCCTCGCGACGTCGAGGTCGACGCCGCGGAGCGCGGGGTGCGCCCCGAAGCTCTTCACGAGGCCGCGGGCTTCGATCACGGCAGCCATCAGCGCAGCGACGCCGATGGGACGGCGCGCGGTTTCGTCGACTCCGGTACGGCGTCGCTTGCGGTTCCCGTGATCGTCACCTCCGCGGGCTGCCCGGGGACGAGGGGCTCGGCCCAGCCCGCGTCGAGGTCGATCTTCGCGGCGTAGACGAGGTTCACGCGCTCCTCGCGCGTCTCGACCGGCTTCGGCGTGAACTCGGCGTCGGGAGAAATCTCAGTGACGTGAGCGGGGAAGAGCCTTCCGGGGAACGCGTCGACGGAGACCTGGGCGGGCATTCCCTGCTTCACGCGGCCGAGCTTCGTCTCGGGGATGAACGCGCGGACGTAGAGCCTGCCGGCGAACGCCATCGTCAGGGCGGGCTGTCCGGCCCCGAGGAGGAGACCCGGCTCGGCCATCCGGTGGAGGACGACGCCGTCGGCCGGGGCGCGGATCTCGGCCTCGCGCGCCACGGTCTCGGACTGCTTCACGACCGTCTGCGCGCGCTTCACGTCGGAGCGGGCCTGCTCCGTCTGGAAGCGGCGGGAACCCTCCCGGGCGAGCGCGAGCCGCTGCTCGCTTGATTTCTGCATGGCCTGTGCGCGTGCGAGCTCGGTCCTGGCGCGGTCGAGGTCGCGGGGGATGCCGACCTTCTTCGCCATCAGGGCCTCCTGGCGCGAGACCTCCCTGCGGGCCAGGTCGAGAACGGCCCGCTTGTCGGCGAGGTCCGCCTCGGCGGATGCGACTTCCTGGCTGCGGCTGCCCGCCTTCAGATCCTCGAGGCGCGCCTCGGCCGAGCCGAGGGCGTCGCGGTCTCTCTCGACGGAGAAAGAGGTCTCGCCGAGGTCGAGCAGGACGAGGAGATCTCCCTGGCTCACGCGGTCTCCCTCGCGAACCTTCACCTCGACGACGCGCCCCGCGACCTTCGGCGCGAGATCGACCGTGGGGGCCTCGATGCGGCCGTTGAGCCGGATCGTGCCGTCGTCGGCCCTCCGGCAGCCGGCGAAGAGGAGCGGCAGGGCGACGACGAGGGCCGCGGCGAGGCGGTGGGACGGGCGGTTCATCGGGTTCCTTCCTGCGGCGCGGCCGCCGGTGTTTCCTTCTCGGTTTCAATCCGGCGCTCCGCCAGGAGCGTGCCGGTGGCGCGGGACCACTCGATACGGGCCTTTCGAAAGTCGGCGAGCGCGGCGGTCTCGGCGAGGTGGGCCTGCGTCAGGTCGTTCTGCCGGGTCAGGACGAAGTAGCTCGTCGTGAGGCCGGCGGCGAAGCGCTCCTCCTCGGCCTGCAGCTGCGTTTCGGCAGCGGCCCTTCCGGCACGCGCCGCGACGAGCCGCTGGCCTGCCGTCTCGAGGGCGACCGCGGCGTTCCTCACCTCGACCTCGACAGCCTGCCGTGTTCTCAGGAGCGCGAGCTCGGCCTGGGTCCGGCTGGAGCGGGCGACTGCGGCGTCGGCGCGGGCCGAGCGGTTGCCGAGCGGCACGGTGAGTGCCAGTCCGACGGACGCGTCGGGGAAGCGGCCCTCGCGGATCGTCCCGTACGAGCGGCCGAGGCCGCCGTCCACGGCGTCCGGAACGGAGTCGGCTCCGACGGGGAAGGGCGGGTTGAGCCCGGGGTTCTGCTCCCCGGCGAGCCCGCGGCGTGCGTAGGCGGCGACGAGGTCGAGCTGCGGACGCGTCCGGTCGCGGGCCGCCTCGTCCTCGATCTCGAGACGGGCGAGGCGGGCGGCGGCCTCCGCGAGCTCGGGGCGAAGCGAAGTCGCCGAACCGAGAGCGGATTCGACGTCGGGAGCCGCTGGCGCGAGGGGGGCCGGCTCGTCGGAGGGAACGAGGCGCGACGACCAGAGCGGGTCGGAAGGGTCGGCGAGGAGGAGCGATTTCAGGGCGTTCTCGGCGCGGGAGGCCGCCTCGCGCGAGGCGAAGAGGTCGCCCCGGCGTCGCTCCAGCTCTGCGACGGGCGAGGAGAGGTCCGCCTCCGAGAGCGTCCCCGCTTCGACCCGCGCCTCGACGTCGGTCTTCTGCCGTTCGGCGAGGTCGACGGCCGACGCGCGCGCATCGACGTCGCGCCTCGCGGCGAGGAGCGACCAGTAGGCGCGCTCGACGGCGGCGACGATCTCCGCGGTCACCCGCGCGAGCGAGGCGGCCGAGCGGGTCCTGTCGACGCGCGCGACCCGCAGGCTCTGCCGGGCGGGGTCGACGGAGAGGTTGCGCAGGAGCGGCTGGCGGAGCTCGAGCCCGATGGAGGTCGACCAGGAGGGGGAGAGGATCGAGAAGACGTTCGTCGTCTCGTCGCGCGAGGCCGAGGTCGTCAGGGCGACGGTGCCGCCGGTCGGGAGGAGCTGCGAGATCCCGAGGTTGGCGACGTAGCCGGAGGTGTTCGGCGCGAGCTCTCCCGCCGGGGCCCCCGACAGGATGGAATTGACCGGGTCGGTCCGGTCGCGCCAGCGGGCGTCGGCGCGCAGGGTCGGGTCATACGCCCCTTCGGACCGCAACTCGCCCGAGGCGCTGATCGCCGCGTTCTCGCGCTCGACGCGGAGGTCGACGTTCTTCTCGAGGGCGCGGGCGCGCGCCTCGGCGAGGGTGAGCGGGACGTCGACCGGCGGAGCCGCGGCGAGAACGAGGGAGGGCAAGAGGAGAAGGACGATCAGAAGGGCAGGGGTGCGGGCCGTCACGAGGGGCCCCCTTCAGTGGCGCCGGAGGGAATCCGGACGCGTTGGATTCGGGGATCCAGGCCGTCGGCGAAACGGTCGAGCAGGTCGGCGTCGAGGGCGCGAAGGGCCTCGCTCTCAACCGGCGTGAGGGGGAAGTTCTCTCCGGCCAGGTCGGCGAGCGTCGCTTCCGGTGCTTTCCTGAAGTGCTGCCGGACCTCTTCGTCGGTGGCGAGCTTTCCAAGGATCCGTTCCACGGTCTTCTGAGACATTGGGGCATCCTTCCGGACGGTGACAAAGCAATTCGGCTGCCGGACGCCATACCCCGCCAGAGACAGTGCTTAATCAGTTGCTGTACATATAGATAGAAGGATTTTCCACCGACCGGGCGATCGAGGGAAGCGCGGTTAGTCTGCTCGGAAATGAGCAGATTGTTCCCGGGGAGTCAGGTTGTCGTGTCTATTCCGAGACGTCGGAGTTTTCCGTAGAGCTCACCCCTGGTGATTCCGAGTGCCCTGGCCGCCCGGCTCTTGTTGAACCGGGCCTCCTCGAGTGCTCTCTCGATTGCGGTGCGTTCCACGTCTGCAAGTGAGGTGGCCAGGTCCCCCGGCCGAGACCGCTCGGGGTTCGGAGGAGAAGGCGCCCATGAAGTGCTCGCCTTGCGGCGAGGAGAGTCGATCGCCCCGTCCGCCGGCGTGCTCGTCGCGACCGTCCCGGTCGGCGTCGCGAGGTGCTCGTGAGTCACGAGACCGCCGTCGCAGAGGATCGACGCCCGCTCGAGGACGTTTCGGAGCTCGCGGATGTTTCCGGGCCATGGGTACCGAAGCAGCGCTTCCTTCGCGTCGCGCGAGATCCCGGCTGCGGGACGCCCCAGCTCGGCGCCGATCTCCTCGAGGAAGACGCCGGCGAGAGGGAGGATGTCTTCCGGGCGTTCGCGGAGCGCCGGGATCCGGATCTCGAAGACGGCGAGCCTGTAGTACAGATCCTCGCGGAACGTGCCGCGCGCCATCGCCGAACGCAGGTCGCGGTTCGTGGCGGCGACGACGCGGATGTCGGCCTTCAGGGTCTTCGTCCCACCCAGCCTCTGGAACTCGCGTTCCTGGAGGACGCGCAGGAGCTTGGCCTGGACGGACGGGCTCGTCTCGCCGATCTCGTCGAGGAAGAGGACGCCTCCCTGTGCGAGGTCGATGCGTCCCGGCTTGGACGACTGGGCCCCGGTGAACGCCCCCTTCTCGTAGCCGAAGAGCTCGGACTCCAGCAGCGCGTCGGGCAGGGCGGCGCAGTTCAGCGCGACGAACGGGCCCCGGGCGCGGCGCGACGAGGCGTGGAGGTATCGGGCGAGCACCTCCTTGCCGGTTCCGGATTCGCCCCCGAGCAGGACGGTCGTCTCGGTGGCGGCGACCTTCGTCGCCTGCGTCAGGACCTCTTTCCACGGCACGGACACGCCGACGATGCGCGCCGGGCGCCCTCGTGCCGTGAGCTCCGCGGCGAGCCCCTCGACGCGGCTCTCGAGCTGTCGCGCACGCTCCTGCGCCTCGGCGGCATTCCGGGCCTCTTCGGCGAGACGGTGGTGCGACAGGGCGAGATGGACGAAGTCGGCGATCCGTCGGGCGATGAGGACGTCCTTCTCCGAGTAAGCGCCGGGCTGGAAGGAGACGACGTTCAGCCCTCCGACGATCAGGCCATCCTCCTTCAGCGGGACGCGCAGGACGGATCGGAAGCCGAACCTCAGGAGAGGGTGGTTCAGGCGGCGCAGCGTCTCGCTCGCGGTGATGTCGTCGAGGAGCATGAAGTCCCAGTCGCGGCTCAGGAGCTCGGGATCGGGAAGGGGAACGACGGTCGGAATCGGGATTCCCACCGCAGCGGCGGTGTGGGCCCAGATGCGGATGCCTTGCCGGTCCGGCGTGACCCGGCCGAGGATGAGGGCATCGTGGGGAAGGACGGGCCGGGCGATCTCGGAGACCCGGTCGAAGACCTCCCGGACGTCGAGGACGTCCGACAGTGTCGCGAGCAGGCCGTCGAGGGCCTTCAGCTTCCTCAGCTCCTGCACTTCGGTGCGCAGGTCGGCGGTTTCGTCCTCGCCGGCGGAGGAAGGCATGCCTGGTGCTCCGGTCACGAACGTCAGGCGGCGATGGACTCGATGGGGCCGGGACGGCCGAGGTAGAACCCCTGGCCCAGCGGGACGCCGAGGCGGCGCAGGGCCTCGAGCTCGTCCAGCGACTCGATGCCCTCGGCGATGACCTGGGTCTCCATCTTCATCGCGAACGAAAGGATGGCGCCGAGGAGGTCCTGCTTGATCCTGTTGCGGTGGATGTCCTTCGTGAAGAGGTGGTCGAACTTCAGGAACTCCGGCCGGATGTCGGCGAGGGCGGAGAGGTTCGAATACCCGGAGCCGAGGTCGTCGACCGCGATGCGGAATCCTTCCTTCCGGAGCTCGCCGAGGACGCTCGAAAAGAGGACCTGGTTCTCCGCGTAGGTCCGCTCGGTCACCTCGATGACGACCTGCCGGGGGTCGAGGTAGAGGTCGAGGACCTCCCTCACGAGAAGCCCGCCGAGGAAGTCGGCGTCCTGGGCTGCCGCGGGTGACATGTTGAGGAAGATGAGCTGACCCCATTGCGCCCGGGCCGCCTCTTCCAGCGAACGCCGGCGGCAGAGGCGCTCGAGGGGGATGACGAGACCCGCCTTCTCGGCGAGGGAGAAGAGCCTTTCCGCGTCCTCGAGGCCGCTCCCGGCCGGGCCGCGCGAGAGCGCCTCGATGCCCGTCACGCGTTCCTCGACGAGGTCGTGGATCGGCTGGAAGAGCGACACGATCCGGCGCTCGGCGAGGATCCCCCTGAGGATCTCGGTCCCGCGCTCCTCCGCGTTCGCCGTCCGTCGGTAGACCTCGCCGCGGGCCTCGGTCAGGCCGCGATAGACGGCCCGCTCGACGCGCACCTTCGGGTCGAAGAGGATCAGCGCCTGTCCGACGTGGGAAGAGTACTTGTCGATCGACGTGAGGCGTTCGGCGAGGAAGGCCGCGACGAAGCCGTCCATCTGCGCCGCGAGACCGGAGAGCCACTCGTTCGGCAGGACGTTCGAGCCGTTTCGGATCTGCGTCGGTACGAAACAGAGGACCTCGTCGCTCCGGACGGCCGGGACGCAGAAGATGCCTGCCGGGAGGATGCCACGCTCCGCTTCACGGCGCAGGCCGGCGACGAAGTCGCGGATCAGGTCGTCGTAGAACTGCCAGCCCCAGATCTCCTCGACCTGCCTCTCGGTCGCGAGGGCGAACGCGAGAAGGGCGATGGAGCCGTGGTCTTCGAGCTGGCGGCGGACCTCGTCGACGACCGCGGGGAGCGTGGGAAGGCCCGTGGCGAGGTCGTGCAGCCGAGCCCGGTTCTGGAGCCACTCCGCCCGCATCGACGCAGAGTCGAACAGCTCGCCCGAGGCCGGGCCCCGGACGCTCACGGGCCCCGCTCGAGAAAGCTCTGGACTTCGCGGACGACCTCGGCGGGGGAGAACGGCTTGGCGATGTAGCCCTCCGCACCTTCCTGCAGCCCGATCATCTTGTCGCGCCGCTCGGCGCGGGCGGAGAGCATCACGACCGGGATGTGCCGGGTCCGCTCGTCTCCCTTGAGGGTTCGAAGGACCTGCCAGCCGTCCATCTCGGGCATCATCACGTCGAGGAGGACGACGTCGGGCGGCTGCTCGTAGGCGCTCGAGACCGCGGACTTCCCGGTCGAGGCGCGTCTCACCTCGAATCCGCTCGTCTCGAAGACGAGCTGGAGCAGGTCGAGGACGTCCTCCTCGTCGTCGACGATCAGGATTGTCCGTTGCCTCTGGGACATCTGTCCCTCCTCGCGCCCTACCCAGACCCGGATGACGAAGCGATCTTAGAGCAAAAGGACGTCGCAGAGGGGCTTCAGGCTTCTGGAGCGGCTGCGATCTCGCCGGACGGGAGGCGACCGCCCCGGGCGTGCAGCGCGCGAACCGCCGCTTCGACGAGGCGGCCCCGGTCGATGGGCTTGACGAGGTACTCGACGGCTCCGAGGCGCAGGCCCTCGAGCCGCTCGTCGACGACCGACGCGACGAGGATCGGGGTCCTGCGGGTCGCGTCGTCCTCGCGAAGCTCCTGCAGGAGGTCGAGACCGTCGCGGTCGGGGAGGCGGATGTCGAGGACGATCAGGAGGGGAGGCCTCTCCCGGGCGGCGGCGAGTCCCTCCGCGGCGGTCGACGCGGTCCTCACGGCGAAACCGTGCTTTCCCAGGGTCTCCCCGAGGATCGCGAGGAAGTCGGAGTCGTCGTCGATCGCGAGGATCTCGGTCGTCGAGCCGTCGGGTGTGACGAGGCCGTGGAAGACGCCCGACTCCGTCTGGGCCGCTGCGACCGGGAGGGAGAAGCGGAAGACGGAGCCCGAGCCGACGCGACCGTCGACGACGATCTCCGCTCCGTGGGCGTCGAGGATCGACTTGACGATGGCGAGCCCGAGGCCGATGCCGCCGAACCGCCGCGTCGCCGAGCCGTCGGTCTGGTAGAACTTGTCGAAGACCCGGCTGCGCTCCTCGGGCGGGATGCCGATGCCGGTGTCGGCGACCCAGACCTCGACGTGACGTTCGTCCGGCGAGGGACGGGCCCCGACCTCGACCTCGCCGCCGTCGGGCGTGAACTTCAGGGCATTCGTGATCAGGTTCTCGAGCACCTGCGTGAGCCGGTCGCGGTCGCCGTCGACGGGCTTCAGGTCCCGCTCGACGACCGTCTTCAGCCGGATGCGGCGCTTGCGGGCATCGGCCTCGATGCCCGCGACGATCTGGGCGAGGAGTCGCCCGATCTGGAACGGGGCCGGGCGAATCGGAACCCGGCCGAGCTCCATCCTCGAGAAGTCCAGGAGCATGTTGATGGTCTTCGTGAGCCGCTCGGAGTTTCGGAGGCAGACCTCGAGCCCCTTCCTCTGGGCGTCGGTCGTCGGACCGAGCTGCCCCTCCTGGATGAACTCGACGTAGCCCCGGATCGCGGCCAGCGGGGTCCTCAGCTCGTGGGAGACGTTCGCGAGGAGGTCGGTCTTCATGCGGTCGAGCGTGGCGAGCTCGCGGTTGGCCGTCTCGAGCCGCTCGACCTGCTGCTGGATCCGCTCGGACATCCTGTTGAACGCCTCGGCGAGGGACTCGATCTCGTCGCCCGTCCGAACGTGCGGAAGGGACTTCAGCTTCCCTTCGGAGAACGAGCGGACGCTCTCGGTCAGCCCGAGGAGCGGCCGGGCGACCCGCCCCGCCATCCAGGACGCGAAGCCGGCGACCGTCGCGAGTGCGAGGAGGACGAGAAAGAGAGTCGACTGGAGGTCCGAGGCGACCCGTTCCCAGACCTTGTCGTACTTGAAGATGTAGAGGACCGAGTAGGGGTGCCGGCCCCACTCCTCGAAGTAGGGCGTGCTCACGAGCAGGACGGGCCCGACCCCGGCGAGCTCCCGCCGCTCGGACCAGGCGTCCTGGAGGCTCGCCACCGAGACGAGGTCCGGGTCCGCGAGGCGGCGCCTGGGGAGCTTCGGCAGGAGCATCAGGTCGGGGCTCTCCATCGAGTCGAAGAGGACGTCGCCCGACACCGACAGGATGAAGAGGCGGTGCAGGTCCTCGTTCAGCTGCATCGTGTCGCGGACGATGTCGCGGAACTTGTACGCCCGGTAGTAGAGCCCCCACGCGCTGCAGAGCTGGTTGTTCGTCGTCTTCGCGAAGCCGAGGGCGTACCTTTCGAGGAGGGCCTTCTGATCCCTCACCCGCACGAAGATGAGCGTTCCCGAGACGATGAGGAGGAGAGCGCCCATCAGCGCGGAGAAGATGAGGGCGAAACGGCGGCGCAGGGACGTGCGGCCGGCCGTCACTTCAGCCTCACGTCGCGCAGATCGAGCTGGCCGTCGGCCCGGGTCTCCCAGACGACGCCCGGGGTCAGGGCGTGGCGGTCGTAGGTGACGATGAGCGGGATCCAGGGGAGGTCGTCGACGAGCCGCTTCATCGCCTGCTGCAGCAAGTCGCGCCGGGCGGCGGGGTCGAGGGTCCTTCCGATCATCTCCACCGCCGCGTCCAGCTCGCCGGAACCGTAACCGCACGCATTTCCCCTGGACCCCTTCGAGTAGAAGTTCCCCTCGAAGAGCTCCCCCGCGTCCCCGGTGGCGCAGATCCACCCCGAGAAGAAGAGGTCGGCGTCGCAGGCGGTGGAGCGGCGCTCGAACTCCTCGATGCTGACCTGCTCCTCGCGCACCTCGACTCCCGCGGCGCCCAGTGCCGAGATGATCTCCCGGCCGAGCGGCCCGCCTCCCTTCAGGGTGAGGAACCGCAGCGGCTCGGACTGCCGGAATCCAGCCTCTTCGAGCATGCTCCGGGCAGCTCCGGGAACGAAAGCGGGAACGGAGAGGTCGGGATTGAACCCGATGATGGCGGGCGGAACGAGCTGGCTGGCGGGGAAGGCCCCTTCGCCGGGGAGCGCAGAGGCGACCTTGCGGGTGTCGATGGCGGCCCGCAGGGCCCGCCGGACCCGGACGTCGGAGAGGGGATTGGCGGGGCCCCCGGAAACGCGCAGCGCCAGGAAGTGAACGCCGAGCCCCGGGCGTTCGACGAGACGGAACCAGGCGTCGTCGCGGTGCGCGGCCCATGTCGTGCGCGTGGGGGAGAAGACGATCGCCGGGGAGAGGCGGCGCGCCTCGGTCCACATGGCATCGTCTTCCGTGACGACCCGGAAGAGAGCGGCCCGCACCGAGGGGCGATCGCCCCAGTAGTCGGGGTGGGCCTCCAGTCTCAGGAAGTCACCCTTCTTCCACCCTGCAACCCGGTAGGGGCCTGTCCCGGATGGGGCGCGGAAGAACTCCTCGGTTCCGAGGCGTTCGACGGTCCGCTTCGGCAGGACGTAGACGAAGGAGAGGACCGAGAGGAGACCGGCCGGGCGCTCGGAGCGCACGTCGATCGTCAGCGGATCCACGACGCGGACCTCGGTGATCGCCGAGACGTACCGGTGGATGTCCCGGTCGGGCAGGGCCTTGAGGCGGTCGATCGAGTACGCGACATCGTCCGCGGTCAACGTCGATCCGTCGTGGAACCTCACGCCTTCGCGAAGGCGGAATCTCCAGACGGAGCCGTCCTGGATCTCCCAGGACGTCGCGAGGCCGCCGGTGAACGCCATCTGCCGGTCGTACCGAACGAGCGGGTCGAAGACGTTCATCGCGAAGGTGTCGGTCACGAACTCGAACTTCTGGTTCGGGTCGAGCGTCTCGACGTCGGTCGGCCAGATGACGTGGAGCTCGCGGCCACGGTCCCGTTCCCGGCATGCCCCTGCCGCCAGCAGCACCACGACAACGAGCCCGATCATTGCCGGGCGACGCCTCCACACCCCTCGATGCTACCCCGTGAGAGGCGTCGAGCGGCGGGAGAGTGGCGGGAATGCGGTGCCCCCCCCTTATCGTTCTAGCGAGGGCACCGGAGGGACTCGCCCATGCCGAAGAAGCCGACCTCTGAAGACCTCCAGAACCTTCTCTCGCCCCGTACCGAACCGTGCATCTCGCTGTTCCTCCCCCTTCCCCGGCACGGTCCCGATCTCGCGATGGCCCCGGTCCGGTTCCGCGCGCTGGTCCGACAGGTCGAGGCGCTGCTCGGCGAGCGCTACGACGTCCGCCTCGTGAAGGAGCTTCTCGCGCCGCTCACCGGGATCGCAGGGGCGGCCGACGTTTTCGGGCCCGGTCCCGACGGTCTCGCGGTGTTCCGCGCCGAAGGCCTCTTCGAGGTCTACCGGCTCTGGCCCGCTCCCCCCGAGAGAGCCGTCGTCGCCGACAGCTTCCACGTGAAGCCGATTCTCAAGTGTCTCCAGGATCGCCATCGCTACTTCGTCCTCTCTCTGTCCTCCCGAAAGGTCGCCCTCTTCGAGAGCTCGGAGCGCGGTCTCGTCCCGCGGCACGTCCCCGGCCTGCCGGAGCGCGTCGAGAACGTTCCGGTCGGCGCGGCGGGCGGACGGGGCGGGTCGTCCCGGGGCGGGTCCCGGTCCGCAGGATCGGGCCCCGGAAAGGCGCCCGCCGAGAGCGACGGAAGCCGCCGGGAGGAGCTGCTGCGTTTCTTCCGCGCCGTCGGCGCGGCACTGGGCCGGGTGCTCGACGATCGCGCGCCGGTCGTCGTGGCGGGGGCCGGCCCTCTCCTGCCCGCCTTCCGCGAGGCCTGCGGGCCATCCGGGCTCAATGCCGAGTTCGTGGAGGGTGCCGTCGACGACGCCGGGACGGACGAGCTGTACGCGCGAACGCTCCCCGAGGCCCGGAAGGCGCTGGATGCGCGGGACGAGGCCCTCGTCGGGGAGTTTCGGGAGCAGCACGACCGGGGGCTCGCGTCGGACATCCTCACGCATATCGCCGAGGCCGCCGTTCTCGGACGGGTCCGTCGCCTCCTGGTCTCCGACCGGCGTCCGCTCTTCGGCCGGGTGGACCGGACGACCGGCGAGGTGACGCTGCACGCCGGGCAGACGGGGCCGCAGGACGACGACGTCCTGGACGACCTCGCCGAGATCGTCCTGTCCCGCGGGGGGGAGGTCGTCGTCCTCGATCCGGCGCGGATGCCGGAAGAGGCCGCGGCCGTCGCGATGTTCCGTTGGTGACGACGGCGCCGCCTTCGCACGGCGCTGGCATCATGAGCCGGCGCCCTGGCGCCGTGGAGGTGGGAGATGGAGCTGCTGGACGCGGGACGAAGCGCCCTCGTCGTGATCGACCTGCAGGGGAAGCTGATGGACGTGATCCATCGACCCCGCCTGGTCGTCGCGTCGACGCTTCGGCTGATGAAGCTGTCGGAGATGTTCGGTGTGCCGGTGATCCTGACGGAGCAGTACCCGAAAGGGCTGGGCCCGACCCACCCGGACGTGATGGCGGGGTTCGAGGCTCTCACCACGCCGAAGCGCTCGCTCGCCAAGACCTCCTTTGGATGCTGCGGTGAGCCGGCGTTCCTGCGGGCCCTCGACGAGCTGCGCCCGCGGCTGCGCTCGGGACCGCGACAGATCGTCGTCGCCGGAATCGAGGCGCACGTCTGCGTGATGCAGACGGTCCTCGAGCTGATTCACTGGGGCAACCAGGTGCACGTCGCGTGGGACGCGGTCAGCGGTCGCGGCGAGGAGTACCGTCGTCACGCGCTCGAGCGGATGGCGGCGGCGGGCGCGTCGATCACGAACCACGAGTCGGTCGGCTTCGAATGGGCGCGGGACAAGAACCACCCGCGATTCAAGGAGCTCTCGGGCCTCCTGAAGGACGGCCAGCCAGCCGGATGACGTGCCCGGGGGGTGCGCTCCTGCCCGCCCCCCGGGGCTCTCCCGCGATTCAGCCGGCGACCGTCGCCCGCTCCGGATGCGGTTCGACCCCGACCGGCGTGACCGCCGCCTGGTCGACCTCGCCCGTGCGGATCCTCACGATCCGCTCGACCGGCAGGACGAAGATCTTCCCGTCTCCCACCTCGCCGGTACGGGCCGCCGTGGCGATGGCCGAGACCGTCGTCTCGACGAAGTGGTTCGACACGCCGATCTCGAGCCGCACCTTCTCCGAGAGCTCCATCTTCACGGTCGTGCCGCGGTAAGTCTCCACGCGCTCGGTCTCTCCGCCGTGCCCCTTCACGCGCGAGATCGTCAGTCCCTGGACGTCGGCCCGAAAGAGGGCCTCCAGGACGTCGTTCACTTTCTCGGGCCGGACGACGGCCACGACGAGCTTCACGGATTCACCTCCGAAGGGAGTACCGGCGCAGACAGGTCTCGGAGCGGCACGGGCACGGAGTCTCGCAGCAGGAGCAGGGCGCCCTCGCCCGAGGTGTAGGCCTCCTCGCCGTGCTGGCTGACGTCGAGGCCGAGCCCTTCCTCGCCCGCGTTCGCCCGAAGCGGGCTCAGGGCGCCGATGGTCTTCAGGAGGACGAAGGTGACGCCACCGCTCCACGCCATGGCGGCGAGCGAGGCCACGAGCTGGACGAGGAGCTGGCGCGGGTTTCCGAAGAGGAGGCCGTCGGCAGGGGAGCCCCACGAGGCCTGGGCGAGGACACCGGTCAGCAGCGCTCCGACGAACCCTCCCAGGCCGTGCGCCGCGACGACGTCGAGGGAGTCGTCGAGGCGGGTCCGGGCGCGCCAGACGATCGCGAAGTACGACGGGAAGGCCGCGATCGCGCCGAGCGCGAGGGCGGAGACGGGGGAGACGAGGCCGGCCGCCGGGGTGATGGCGACGAGCCCGACGACGATGCCGGTCGCCGCGCCGACCGCCGTCGCCTTCCTGTTCCGGGCGAGGTCGAGGAGCGTCCAGACGACGAGGGTGGCGCAGGGAGCGAGGAAGCTGTTGACGAAGGCCAGCGCCGCCGCCTCGTTCGCCGCGAGCGCGCTGCCGCCGTTGAATCCGAACCAGCCGAACCAGAGCAGCCCGGCCCCGAGGATCGTGAAGGGAACGTTGTGGGGGAGCATCGCCTGGCGGGCGTAGTCCTTCCGCGGGCCGAGGACGATCGCCGCGACGAGCGCAGCGGCGCCCGCGTTGACGTGGACGACCGTGCCGCCGGCGAAGTCGAGGGCGCCGAGGGTCGCCAGGATGCCGCCGCCCCAGACCCAGTGCGCGACCGGCGCGTAGGAGCGACCAGAGCGTGATGAACGCGAGATACGGCCCGAACCTCATCCGTTCCACGATCGCGCCCGAGATGAGCGCCGCCGTGACGATGGCGAACGTCCCCTGGTAGGCCAGGAACAGGAGGTGCGGAATCGTCGCGGCGGCGGGTCCCGGATCGAGGCCGACGCCGGAAAGAAGCGCCCATCCGAGGCCGCCGAGAGCCGGCGACCCGGGAGCGAACGAGAGCGAGTAGCCGAAGAGCGCCCACGCCACACCGACGAAGCCGAGCGACGCGACGCTCATCATCATGGTGTTCAGGGCGTTCTTCGACCGCACGAGCCCGCCGTAGAAGAAGGCGAGCGCCGGCGTCATCAGGAGGACGAGAGCCGTCGACAGGAGCATCCAGGCGGTGTCGGCGCCGTTCATCGGCGATCTCCGCCGGCAGGACCGGTTCCAGGACGTCGGGTCATGGGGCCTCCATTCGATGCGCCCGGAAGGGCGTGACGAACCGTTCGCAAACGGCGTGCAAGACCGTCGGGCGAGGCCGAAAGTCGCGGAAACTTTCCGTCAGCCGCTCCGGGTTGCGCCCCCCGGAGCCTCCCGCGCTTCGCGCTCGTCCTACAAACCTGTCACGGCCTGCTATAAATCCGACGAAACTGTCGGATCGTCACGGCCGGAAGCGATCGGGGTCGATCGCGTGGCGCTTCAAGCGGTACGACAGGATCCGCTCGGTTGTCTGGAGAAGCCTGGCCGCACGGGCGCGGTTCCCTCGGGCGATCTTGACCGCGTCGAGGAGAAGGTCCTTCTCGAACGTGCCGAGGGCCGCTTCGAGGGACGTCTGCGGAAGGGTCCCGGAGACCTCGGCCGTCTGGAGCGTCGGAGGGAGGTGGTGGGCGTGCAGGACGCCCCCCTCGCAGACGAGGACGGCGCGCTCGATGCAGTTCGCGAGCTCCCGGACGTTTCCCGGCCAGTGGTAGCTCATGAGGACGTCGATCGCGGTCGTGGCGATCCTCCGCACGTCCTTTCGGTGCTCGCGAGCCAGCTTCTCGACGAAGTGGTCGGCCAGGAGCGGGATGTCGGTGCGCCGCTCGCGCAGGGGTGGGACGAAGATCGAGAAGACGTCGAGCCGGTAGTACAGGTCCTCGCGAAACGTCCCGGCGCGCATCGCCGCCTCGAGGTCCTTGTTCGTCGCCGCGATGAGCCGGACGTCGACGCGGACGGGCTCCGTCCCGCCGACCCTCTCGAACTCCCGCTCCTGCAGGACGCGGAGGAGCTTCACCTGCACGGCGGGCGAGATCTCTCCCACCTCGTCGAGGAAGAGCGATCCGCCGTGGGCGAGCTCGAACCGCCCGGGACGGCGACCGCGCGCGCCGGTGAAGGCGCCCGCCTCGTGGCCGAACAGCTCGGACTCGACGAGGCTCTCCGGGAGCGCCGCGCAGCTGACCCTCACGAACGGGCGGGACGCCCGCGGCGAGCCGTAGTGGATCGCGTGGGCGACGAGCTCCTTCCCCGTGCCGGATTCCCCCCGGAGGAGAACCGTCGCGCTGGACGGGGCGGCCTGGGCGACGAGCTCGTAGACCCGCCGCATGGGTGCGCTGTTGCCGACGAGATTGCGCAGCTCGTAGCGCTCGCGCAGCTCCTCCTTCAGCTGGCGGTTCTCGGTCAGGAGCTTCTGGCGCTCGGCCTCCACCCGCCCGTGGGCGCGCAGCGTCTGGCCGAGCATCGCGGCGGCCACCTCGAGGACCGCCGCGACCTCTTCCCAGTCGCGACGGGCGTCGCGCGGGAACGCCGCGCCCAGGACTCCCGCGCGCTTCCTCTCCCCCGGAATCGGGACGCAGACGAACGTCACCTCGCGGCGGCGCCTGCGGGCCGCGGAGAGGAGACCCGAGCGGTCGAGGAAGAGCGGCTCCTTCGCCGCGTCGGGGAGTACCACCGGCCTCCCGCTCTCGAAGACGCGGCCGGTGATCCCCTCGCCGGGACGAAAGCGCGCGCGCCGCGCGGCGTCGCGCGCGAGGCCGGACGCGGCCTCGATCCGCAGGTCTCGCGAATCCGGGTCGACGAGCGTCACGGTCGCGGCCAGCGTGCCGAGCTCGTCCTCGAGCAGCTCGACGACCCGGGCGATGGACGAGGTCCGGTCGAGTGTCCGCGAGAGCGCTCGCGCGATCTCGCGGAGGGCGTGAAGGCTCGACGGGGGCGCTGCGGGCATGGCCTGAAGATACGACAATAATGTATGGCTTTGGAGACGGGACGACAGAAATGGAGGAGGCTGGGGACGATCGGGCCGACACGGGTCCGCCTGCCGGCTGGAAAGCCGTCGCCGGGGATGCGGACCGGGTAACCTCGGACCCATGAGCGCGCCCCGAGCCTTCGAGCGAGAGCCCTACCTCACCGAGCTGTCCGTTCGCGTCGTCGGGACCGGGGTCGAGGACGGCCGGCCCTGGGCCGTCCTCGACGACACGGTCTTCTACCCGGAGGGGGGCGGCCAGCCGTCCGACCGGGGCCGGCTCGGAGACGTGGACGTCCTCGACGTGAGATCCGTCGACGGCGAGATCCGGCACGTCCTCGCCGCGCCGCCGCCCGAAGGGCCGACGGTCGCGCGGCTCGACTGGGGGCGCCGCTTCGACCACATGCAACAGCACACGGGGCAGCACCTCCTCACGGCCGTCGCGGCGGACCGGTTCGGCTGGGAGACGACGGCGTTTCACCTCGGGCCCGAGACGTGCGACATCGAGCTGGCGGTCCCCTCGGTCTCGCCGGCCGAGAGGCTCCGCCTCGAAGAAGCCGTCGCGACCGAGATCCGGGCGGTCCGCCCGGTCACGCATCGCCGGGTCCTTCCCGAAGAGATGGCGTCCCTTCCGGTGCGGACCCGCGGCCTGCCGGAGGGACACCGGGGCGACGTGCGTCTCGTCGAGATCGAGGGTCTCGACCTCAACACCTGTGGCGGGACGCACCTGCGCGCGACGAGCGAGATCGAGGCGCTGAAGCTCCTCGGCACCGAGAAGCTCCGGGGTGGGACGCGGCTCTTCTTCGTCGCCGGCGGGCGGGTCCGCGGCCGGCTCGGTGCCCACGAAGACCGGAACGCGAGGCTGAGGGTCCTGCTGGGAGCTTCCGACGACAGGCTCGCGGAGACTCTCGAGGCGAAGCTCACCCAGCTCTCCGATGCGCAGAAGGCTCTCCGTGCGGCGGACGAGGAGCTCGCCGACGCCCGGGCCGAGTCCTTCGCGGCAACGGGAATCCCCGTCGCAGAAGGCCACTTCGAAGGGCGCGGCATGGTCTTCCTTCTCCGGATCGGCAGGCGCTTCTCCGAGCTCTCCGTTCCCGGCGTCGTCTTCCTGACGGCCGCGGGGGAGGGGGCCGAAGCGTTCGTTCTCGCGGCGGGGGGCACCTGCGGCGCGGACGTCAGCGTGCTGGGGCAGGCCGTCGCCGCTTCACTCGAGGGCCGCGGCGGAGGTTCGGGGAAGCTCTTCCAGGGGAAAGGCCGCCTGGCGAAGCGGGGCGAGGCGCTCGCGTTGCTGCGGGAACGGCTCGGTCCCTGAGCCTCGGCTGATGCGCGGCCCCCGCCCGGGCGACGACGTGTTGAGCCCAAAGGTGGGAGACGGTATTCTGACTGTCGTGGCCGAGGTCATCGAGAGGATGACGTGCCCGGCAGGACACAGGGTCCTGTCCGGGGGATTGGCAGCGTTGGCCGGGCTCGCGGTCGCGCTCGGGGTCGCGCCGCCCGCGCTCGCGAACCTGCGTGCTCCGGTCGTGATTCCGGTTTCACCCTCCGCCGCGCTGGCCGCTCCGTCGGTTCCCCTGATCGTCGAATCCGAGGCGCTCAGCTTCGTCTGCGGATCGGACTCGTGCCAGGTGTCCGCTCGATACGAGGTGACGGCGGCCGGCCCCGCCATCGTCCGGCTGGAGTTCATCCTGCCCACCGAAGGCTCGGTGACGGCGACGACGAACGCCGACCGGGAGACCGTGCAGGTGATGCCGGCCACGCCGCTGCGGCCCGAGGAGCTCCGGTCGCTGGAAGCTGCCGAGCGGGGGGCCCCGGGACTCTTCCGGGCCGATTTCCCAAGCGCCCTTCGCGCGGGACGGAACACGGTGACCGTCCGGTACTCCCAGCCGCTGGGAGCGGAGGAGGTCGGCCACGGCTACGCAAAGAAGAAGGGGCGGATGGTGCAGCGGTTCCGCTACGAGCTGTGGCCCCTGCGGGAGTGGACGAGGAGCCCCGGGTTTCGGGTGAAGCTCGCCGTGGCCATCGAACGCCCCGCCCCCGGCTGGTGGGAGCGGACGCTCGGGAACCCGCGATCGGTGACGTGCCTCACGAGCGACACGACCGCGCCCGTACCCGCGGGCCGGCTCGAACAGAGAGACGGGCAGCTCTGGTACGAGGCCGAGCTGGGCCCGTCCATCCCCGACCGGATCACCTGCTTCATTGGCGACGAGAACCTGATGCCGAGGAACTGATGGCTGGATCACAGAAGTTCGGATCGCTGGGGTCGGATCACCACGACGGGAGGATCCCTCCGGGGATCAAGGGCCGGAGCTTCGCATTCCCCGGTCCGCTCGGAAGCGACGGATGGAATCGGGCGGCCGGGGTCACGCTCGTGAACAAGGAGCCGCCGACCGACCAGGAACGCGCGGAAGAGCTGGTCCGGCAGTTCGCGGCGAGGCCGGGCGGAGGAGCGTTCACGAGAATCGCGCGGCAGGCGGTCGCCATGGGTCTTCTGGTCCGCATCTACGACCCGAGCGCGATCCACCAGAAGGTCTCGAGCCTCTGTGGCCCCGCGACCCTGCTGTTCGATCTCGCGAGCCGGGATCCGATCGCCTACGTCGAGTACGTGATGTCGCTGTACGAGAAGGGCGTCGGCCACATCAAGAACATCGAGGTCGTTCCGGGGAGCGACCTCAAGGAGTACGACCCCGGCGACAAGGTCGAGGCCTCGGACTGGATCGGCCTTGCGAGCCTCCGGGACTCCGAGAACTACTTCTTCGACTATCAGGACGCCGGCAACGAGTTTGCCGGAATCACGCTACCGGGAGAGCTCGAGGACTGGTTCCAGAAAGTGGGCTACGCCGAGGTCGTCAACGACGCGCGCGTCATCGTCGACCAGGAGGAAGAGAACATCCGCCGGGCGAATGCCTACTTCCAGAGGGGCTTCCGCGTCTGCCTGTTCATTCACTCGAACATGCTGAGCAAGTCGACCGAGTCCTCCGGTTCGGCGACGGCGGACCACTGGGTGGTCCAGACCCAGGCGGCGAGCTTCGGGCTGACGTTCCTCGGCGGCGAGACGAAGAAGACCATCGCCCTGGCCATCTACACCTGGGGCGAAGGGCGCCGGCCCGTCCCGCAGGCCGGGGTCCTCACGCTCGACGACTTCCTCGACAACTATTACGGGTTCGTGGCGGCCAAGTTCTGACGCGTCCGCGCGGGACTCAGGCCGTCCGCCGCATCCGGGCGGCCTGAGCGAGCACGGCGGCGACGAAGAAGACGACCGCGAGCCCCCAGAGGACCGCCAGCTCGTGCCTGACGTGTGCGAGGGAGGCGCCCATCTGGTTCACGCGCAGCAGCGCCGGGATCGCGCACGTCGAGGGGATCGCCTGCGAGGCGAATCGGAGCCACGCGGGGAGCGCCTCCGGCGGCCAGGCGTAGCTCGCGAGGAAGACCGCGGGGAGCGACGTGAAGAGGAGAGTCTGGATCGCCGCCTCGCGCCTCCGGAAGAGGACCGAGAGCGCCAGCCCGAGGAAGCTCGTCGACAGGAGGAACGGCACGACGAGCGCCGCCGCGGCGAGGCCTCCGCCCCGGACCGGGAAGCCGAAGACGCGCGCGACGATGCCGAAGTAGAAGAGGGCGTGGACCGCGTAGAGAAGGCAGAACGCCAGGGACCTGCCGGTGACCGACGCGGCGGCGCGGGCGAGGAGCGGGCCCTCGCCGAGCGCGTCGAGGTCGGCCGCGCCCCTCAGGCCGATGCCGATGAGGAGCGTCTGCTGGAGGATCAGGATCAGGACTCCGGGAACGACGTAGCTGGCGTACCCCTCGGCCGGGTTGAAGAGCGGGCGGGAGACGAGCGGGAGAGGGTCGCGAAACGCCAGGGCCTTCGCCTCCGGCATCCCCAGCGCCTGGAGGCGTTTCACCTCGATGCCGGCCGAGAGCGTAGCGGTCGTCTCGGCGAGGCCCGTCAGCGCCTGGCGGTAGACGAGGAAGTACGTCGCGTCGGCGAAGACCCCGACCGTGGCGGGCGCACCCCGCTTCACGTCCCGCTCGAATCCCGAAGGGATCGCGAGGATGCCTCCGGCCGCGCCCCGCAGGACGAGCCCCTCGGCCTCGGCGAGGCTCGCGGGGCGCGCCGTGACCCGGACGAGCTCGTGCGCGTCGGCCATCCGCACGAGCTTGCGGGAGAGCGGCGTCCGGTCGAGGTCGACGACGGCGACGGGGACCTCCTTCAGGACCTCGCGCCGGTAGGGTGTCGGATAGAAGAAGGCGTAGAGAGAGATGGCGCCGACGAGGACGAGGAGCGCGCCCGGGTCGTGGAGGGCCCCGCGGACCTCGTCGCGGAACGCCCGCAAGACGGTCCTCACGTCCGCCCCCAGTACGACGGGTCGCGCATCACCCGGCCCATCCGCCAGAGCGCGAGGGGCGGGACGAGGAAGACGAATGCCGCGAGGGCGGCGAGGGGCGCCAGGGACGCGGACGGAGGCGCGCCGCGCATCGCCTGGCCGAGGAGGAGCTCGAGGTAGTGCGTCAGCGGGAGGAGCGCTCCCCAGGCCTTCGCGGCGAGGGGCATCCCGAACGTGGGGAAGGTGACGCCGGTGAAGGCGAAGGCGGGTCCGCCGTAGAAGGCCGCCGCGCTCGAGGCGAGCCGGAGGTTGGCCGAGAGCGCGACGATGAGGAGACCCACCGCCTGGTAGGCGAGGACGAGAAGGAGCGTCGCGAAGGCCACGAGGAGCGGGCTGCCGCGCAGGGGGATGCCGAGGAGCCGGAACTGCAACGCCGTCGCCACGAGCCCGAGGGCCGTGAAGTGGAGCGTCTGCGGAAGGAGAGTCCCCGCCACGGCGCGCGTCGCGCTCCCGCCCGCCGCGAGCCACTCGCCCGCCGTGCCGTCGCGCAGCTCGGCGCCGAGGGCGTGGACGGCGCCGACGAGGACGAAGATCGAGAGAAGCGTGGGCCCGAGGGCCGGGACGAGGAAGGCGAGGTAGTCGAGGCCGGGGTTGAAGAGGGCGCCGCGCATCGACCGGACCGGCTCGAAGCGGGCGGCGGCGACGTCGGGCGTCTCGCCGAGGGCTTTCCTGGCCTGGATCTCGACGCCGGCCGAAAGGGTGCCGACGACGGCCCGCACGTCCCTCTTCACGATGCTGCCCGGTATCAGCCGCAGGGCGTCGTAGGCGAGGACGACCTTCGGCGCGGCGCCGCGCTTCACGTCGCGCTCGAGGTGGGCGGGGATCGTCACTACGGCGTAGGCCCGCGCCGCGAGGACCTCGTCGAACGCCTCGGACGGGCTGGCGAACGGGCCCGTCACGCGCATCGACTTCGTCGCGTCGATCATCCGGACGAGCCGGCGCGAGAGGAGGGAGCGGTCGGCGTCGACGACGGCGACCGGCAGGCCTTCGGGGAGGCGGTTCCAGAAGATCGCCGCCACGAGGGCGAATCCGGCCAGCGGAAGGAGGACGAGAAGGACGAGGGCGTACCGGCTCGAGACGAGCCGCTCCGCCTCTCTCCGGCCCGCGCGAAGGACGCCCGGCGCGCCGCCTAGCGCCACGTGAGGACGGCGCTCATCCCGGGACGCAGGCCGGTCACCGTCCGCGAGGGCCTCGCCCGCACCTCGAACGTCTTCAGGTCGAAGCCCCCCTGGGCGCTCGTCGACCGCCACGTTGCGAAGTCGCCCTGCGGGGCGACGAAGAAGACCGTCAGCGGGATCTCTCCGGCCCCGAGCGCCGGGAAGCGGGCCGGCACGGTGGCGCCCATCTTCAGCCTCTCGAGGCGGTCCTCGCGGACCTGGAACGTCACCCAGACGTCGGAGAGGTCGACGAGCGTCACGATGGGGAAGCCGGCCGGGACGATCTCGCCGGGCTCGACGTTGCGTCGATAGACCTCACCCGCGGCCGGGGCGGCGACCTTCGTCTCGTCGAGGAAGGCCTTCACCTCGTCGACGGCGCCCGCCGCGCGGGAGACGAGGGAGGTCGCCGTGTCGCGGTCCTCGCGGCGGGCGCCGGCGAGCGCCATGTCGTACATCGCCTTCGCGGCGTCGGCCGCGTCGCGCGACGTCTTCCACTGCGCCTCCGCCTCGTCGCGCCGCTGGTTCGGGACGACGCCGTCGCGCGCGAGCCGCTCGAGCCGTCCGAACGTCACCTCGGCGAGGTCCGCGGCGTGCCGCGCCCGGTCCCACTGGCTCCTTGCCGCCCGAATCTCCTCCTCGCGGGCGCCGCTGTCGGCCTTCCGGCTCTGCGCCTCGGCGCCCGCCTTCGCCGCCTCGGCCTGGTCGAGGCGGGCCCGGATCTCGGGGCTCTCGATCGTGGCGACGGGGTCGCCCTTCTTCACCCAGTCGCCCTCCTTGACCTCGATCGTCGCGATGCGGCCGGCGACCTTGGCGGCCACGTCGACCTTCGTCGCGTCCGCCTCCCCCTGGAGAGTCTCCGGGGCGGGACGGGCCAGCAGCAGCGCCGCGAGGCCGAGGAGGCCGAGGACGGCGACGCCCGCCGCGAGCGCCAGGATGCCCTTCGTTCTCTGGTTCATTTCTCCACGTCTCCCGAGGCGCTCGCGCGGAGCGCCTCGTACCGTTCGGACTGTCCGGCCGCTTCCAGCAGCTCGGCGAGGGCGACGTCGAAGTCGCGGGCCGCCGCGAGGCGCCCGAGCTCGACGCGGGCCAGGGAGAGCCGGGCGTCGACGACGTCGAGGGACGTCGCCACGCCCTCCTCGAAGGCGCGCGTCCTCACGCGCACGTTCTCGCGGCCGAGCTCGAGCGCCGCCCCGAAGGCCTCCACCTGCTCGAGCGCCTTCCGCGACTCGCGGTAGCGCTTCTCCACGAGCGTCTCGACGTCGCGCCGGGCGCGGCTCGAGAGGGCCTCGACGCGGGCACTGCGCTCGCGTGCGGCCACGATGCTCTTCTCCCGGCCGAACCCGTCGAAGAGGGTCCAGCGGGCCGTGAGGCCTGCCGCCCAGGTCGGGTCGAGGAGCGTCAGGCCGCGCTCGTGAAGCTCGCGGAAGCCGAAGGCGGCGATGTCGGGGTACCAGCGGGCGCTCTCGGCCGCCAGCCCCGCACCGGCAAGGGAGCCGGCGGCGGCGAGGCGTGCGAGGGAGGGATTCGCGACGAGGGCGTCCCTCTTCAGCTCCTCGAGCGGGGGAAGGTCCTTCACGACGAAGAGAGGGGTCGTGGCGTCGAGGGCGGGGCCTTCCTCGCCGGGCAGGGTCAGGATGTTCGCGAGGGCCTCCCGGGCGAGGGCGAGGTCGTGCTCGGCCCCCTTGAGCTCGCGATCGGCGTCGCTTCTCGCGACGTCGGCGTGCAGCCGCTCGGCGCGCGAGAGGAATCCCTCCTCCTCGAGCCGCCGCGCGTCCCGGACGTGCTCGTCCAGGGCCGAGAGGACCCCGGCCCGCACGTCCCGAGCCTTCCGCGCGAGACGAGTGCCGAAGTAGCGCCGGACGAGCTCTGTCGAGAGGCTCTCGTCCACTGTCCTGAGCGAGGCCTCGGCGTCGGCCTTTCGCGCGTCCGCGGCCGATCGGGCCGCGTCGATCTTTCCGCCCGTGAAGAGGGGCCACGTGAGCCTCACGTCGGCCCGCCCGAACAGCTCGTCCTGAACGTCGAGGAGGAAGGGCGGGACCGCAGCACCCGGGACGGCGGGGTGTAGGGCGAGGATCACCTGCCGGACGGGCTCGAGGTCGATGACGATCGGCCCGTCCATCCGGGTGATGCGTGCGTTTGCCTCGAGCTTCGGCCAGAGGAGCGCGTTCGCGGCGCCCACCTCCGCCGCGCGCTCGCGGACCTCGTACCCGGCGGCCTTGAGAGCCTCGTGGCTCGTGCGCATCCGCGAACGTGCCTCGGGGAGCGAGATGTCGGCCGCCTCCGCCGCAGCCGCGAGGACGAAGGACAGCGCCACACAGGCCGCGGTGCAGGCGAGCGATGAGGTGAAGCGGGGGAGCCGGGAGCGCCTCGTCAAAGGTGGTTCTCCTTGCGCGAGGTGCCCGGGCGCCGCGAGGCACACCGCCGCACCCCGCCCGACTGGCGATCATACGCCGCGGGGGCGGCTCCTTCACCTCTGGCGGGTCGCCTTGAGCAGGGACTGGACGATCTCGTCCAGCTTCTGCAGGAAGCGGGACCGATCCCGGGCCTCGAACGGGGCCGGGCCGCCGGTGATGTCCCCGGTGTCGCGGAGGTAGGCCATCAGCTCGCGGTTCGCCAGGGCGTCGCCGATCGACTCCGGCGTGAAGACCTTTCCCTTCGGATCCAGCACCCGGGCACCCTTCGCGAGGCAGAGCGAGGCCAGCGGAATGTCCGACGTCACGGCGACGTCGGCCTCGGTGACCCGCTCGGCGATCCAGGCGTCCGCCGCGTCGAAGTGCCCGCTCACGACGACCATCTCGACCGACGGGTCGTCGGGTACGCGGATCCTCCCGTTCGAGACGACGAAGACCCCGAGGCCGTAGCGCTTCGCGACCCGAAAGACCTCGTCCTTCACGGGGCAGGCGTCGGCGTCCACGTAGATCCGGATCGAGGGGGCGGCTGTCGTCACCCGGCAGAGCCTACGCTGCCGCCTTCCCGAGAGGCCAGGATCGACGGCCTCACCGCACGGCCACGATGCCCCGTGCCCCTGGGGTCACGCCGACGGTCGACGGGAGGAGACGGCCCTCCACCCAGACGACGCGCTGCGACGCCAGGTCCGCCCGGAGAACCCCGAAGGCCCTGCCCAGGCCTTCGATGGTCGAGGCGTCGAGAGCGCCGGGCCAGGCGTCGTGCGCGGCGCTGCGCTCCGCCGAGACGCGCCACACGTGGAAGGGGACCCGGATCCTCGCGAGGTACCTCCGGGCGCGGGCGGCGTCGAAGGCGCTCTCGTCGCGGGCGTCGGGACCGAGGAGGAGGACGACGGCCCGGCGGCGTTCGCGCCGGGTGGCGGCGAGGCCGGACGCGGCGACCGCCTCGGCGATCCTGGGGGGGGCCTCGGCTTCGCCCAGGAAGACCTCCTTGCCAAGTCGCAGGAACGACTCTTTCGCGGGCGTGTACTCGTCGGACGAGGGATAGAGGCGCGTGGAGTTCCCCGACCTGCGGATCTCCTGCGGCACCGTGGACATGAAGTGGAAGCGACTCCGCGTGGCGAGCTCCAGGGGCTTTGGCCGCGGCCACGGGAACGGAAAGAAGTCCTCGGAGGCGAGACGCCGGAGCTCTTCGCGGACCGAACCCGCAAGGACGAAGACGACCTCGGCCGGGCCCTCCTCGACGCCTGCGACGCGCAGGATCTGCCCACCGGCTTCGAACCAGCCGTCCATCTGCTCGACCTTCGGTGGCCGGGCCCCCTGAGAGATGCGAACGGGGACGGCGGTGAGCTCCTGAAGGGCGTCGTCCTTTTTCGTCCCGCCGAAGCTCGCGACGGCCGTCGCGGTGATTCCGCCGGGAAAGGTCAGGTCTGCGAGGAGGACGTGCGCGGCCCCCGGCGCATGGGCAGGAAGCGGGAACCGCTCGGGAGTCACGACCTCGAGGGGCTGGCCGTCGAACGAAACGGAGATCGCCGTCGGATCGGGGCTCTCGAGGCAGCGCCAGACGAGGCGGGCCGTCGTCGCCTGGCCGGCGCGGTCGCGCTCGAGAACGAAGGCCGCCTCCGCGGCCGACGTCGCCCGGTTGAGCCACTGTCGCGCCTCGCCGAGCCGCCGGCCGGCTCCGTCGAAGGCTACGGCCACGAGCTCGTGAGGTGCGATCTCGCCGCCGAGGTCGATCGTCGCCGTCCAGGGGGGCCCGAGCTCGACCGCTCTCGCTCCATCGATGTAGAGCTCGATCCGGGCGACCTCCGCCCCGGCCGAAAGCTCGACGGGGTGCACGCCCAGAGCGATGCCGAGAAAGAGGGTTACGAAGGCGATCATTCACTTCTCCGTCGAGCGGTATGCAGGAATCGTGCACGGACCGGTGTCCTCGCGCTGAGACGATGCGATCGGTGGCTTACGCCGCCGCTTCCCTGTCCTTGAGCTGAAGGGCGTAGAGGCGGGCGTAGAGGCCGCCCTTCACGAGGAGCTCGGCGTGCGTCCCCGACTCGCGGACCTCGCCGTGCGCCAGGACGAGGATCCGGTCGGCGCGCACGATCGTCGAGAGGCGGTGGGCGACGACGACGGAGGTGCGTCCCGAGAGGAGCCGGTCTACGGCCTTCTCGATGACGGCCTCGGTCTCGGGGTCGACGCTCGAGGTCGCCTCGTCGAGGATGAGGATGCGCGGGTCGCGGGCGAGGGCACGGGCGAACGAGACGAGCTGCTTCTCGCCCACGGAGAGCCCGCCGCCGCGTTCCGTCAGCTTCGTGTCGAGACCGTCGGGGAGGCGCTCGAGCAGCGGACCGAGGCCGACGTCGAGGCACGCGCGCTCGACCGTCTCGCGCGGCATCGCAGGGTCGAAGAACGCCACGTTCTCGGCGATCGTCCCGGTGAAGAGGAACGTGTCCTGCAGGACGATGCCGAAGCCGTCCCGGAAGGCCGACGGGTCGAAGCTCCTCACGTCGCCGCCGTCCACGCGGACCGCGCCGTTCGTGACGTCGTAGAAGCGCAGGAGGAGGCTGACGATCGTCGACTTCCCCGAGCCCGTCGCACCGACGAGGGCGATCGTCTCGCCCGGCTCGGCGCGGAACGAGACCCCCTTCAGGACCTCCTCGTCGGGCTTGTAACCGAACCGTACGTGATCGAACTCGATCTCGCCCCGGAGGGGCCGCGGGACCGGAGCCGGGGGAGGGCGGTGCCGCGATCTTCGGGGCCTCGTCGAGAAGCTGAAAGATCCTCTCGGAGGAAGCCATCGCCGCCTGGAGGATGTTGTACTTCTCCGAGAGGTCCATGAGCGGCCGGTAGAACCTCTTGGAGTACTGCAGGAAGGTGACGACGGCGCCGATCGTCATCGTCCCCTGGATGACCTCGCCGCCGCCCCACCAGAGGATGGCCGCCATCCCCACTGCAGAGAGGAAGTCCAGCGCGGGGTAGAAGACCGAGTAATAGAAGATCGAATCGAGGTTCGCGACGCGATGGTCGTCGTTCACCGTGCGGAATGAACCCCGGGCCGCCTCCTCGCGCCGGAAGAGCTGGACGACGGCGATCCCCGAGAGGTGCTCCTGCAGGAAGGAGTTCACGCGGGCGATCCTCACGCGCACCCGGCGGTAGGTGTCCCGCGCCCCCTTCCGGAACCAGTTCGTCACGAGGGCCATCGGGATCAGGACGCCGAGCGTGATCGTCGCGAGCGTCGGGTCGAGGGCATAGAGGATCGCCACGATGCCGCCGAGGACGGCGAGGTCCCCGAGGAGGGAGACGAACCCCGACGTGAACAGCTCGTTCAGGGCGTCGACGTCGGTCGTCAGGCGCGTCATCAGCCGCCCGACGGGTGTTCGGTCGTAGAGGGCGACGTCGGCCCGCTGCAGGTTCCCGAAGATCCGCGTCCTCAGGTCGAACATCACCCCCTGGCCCATCCGGGAGGTCCACTCGACCATCAGGAACATGAAGCCGAACGTCGCGAGGACGGAGAGGAGGTAGAGGCCGGCGATCGCGTCGAGGGCCGCCGCGCCGCGGGATTCGAGGCCGAGCGTCTCGAGAAACCGGCCGACGAAGGCCGCCCCGCCTTCCGGAGGGCCCGCCTTCTCGGAGAAGACGAGGTCGATGGCGGCGCCCGTCAGGAGGGGACCCGCGAGCTGCGCGACCGATTCGAGGAAGAGGACGACGAGGGCGCCGCCCGCGTAGCCCTTGTAGGGGAGTGCGAGCGAGAAGAGACGGCGGAGGAGGCCCCTGTCGAAACCGCGTCCCTGGGCCTCGTCCTCGGCAACGTGCTCGGCCACGGCTACGCCGCCTCCACTTCGTCCGAGAGGCGCTGGCGCTCGGCCAGCTCCGCGTAGAGGCCCCCGGCCCGGAGGAGCTCCTCGTGCGTCCCCGTCTCGGCGACGCGCCCCTTCTCGAGAACGATGACGACGTCGGCGTGCTGGATCGTGGAGAGGCGGTGCGAGACGAGGAAGACGGTCCGCGTGCCCGACCGGGCCTTCACGGCCTCGAGGATCTTCTCTTCGGTCTCGGTGTCGACGGAGGAGAACGCGTCGTCCAGGACGAGGAACCCAGCGTCCGCGAGGAGCGCCCGGGCGAGGGCGGTCCGCTGCTTCTGCCCGCCCGAGAGGGTGATGCCGCGCTCGCCGACGAGCGTCTCGAGCCCCTTCGGGAAGGTCGCGAGGTCGGGGCCGAGGCCGGCTTCGAGGGCCGCGCGCTCGATCTCGGCGCGCGACGCCCCGGGCCGGCCGATCGCGATGTTGTTCGCGAGCGTGTCGGAGAAGAGGAACGTCTCCTGCGGCACGGCGACGAGGGCGCGCCGCAGGAGCGGCAGGGGCGTCTCGCGCAGGTCGCGCCCCCCGAGCCGGATCGCGCCGAACGGGGGCTCCTCCAGCCGCAGCAGGAGGTTCAGGAGCGTCGACTTGCCCGAGCCGGTCCGCCCGACGAGGGCGACCGTCGTCCCCGGCTCCACCGTGAGGGAGACGTTCCGGAGGACGGGCGGGCCGTCGTCGTAGGAGAAGGTCAGGCCCTTCACCTCGAGCGTCCCGCCGGGGAGCGGCCCGTCGGCGCTCTCGGCGGCGAGCGGCTCGGCGGCCCAGAGCTCGGCCATCCGGTTCCAGGAGGCCGACCCGCGCTGCCAGAGGTTCACGACCCAGCCGAGCGCGATCGCGGGCCAGACGAGCTCCATGAGGTAGAGGTTGAACTCGACGTACCGGGGAACGGTCAGCTCGCCCGCGAGGATCTTCCGGCCGCCGACCCAGAGGACGGCGGCGAAGCCGGCGCCGACGAGCGCCTGGAGCATCGGGAAGTAGAGCGCGTTCAGGCGTGCGAGGCCCAGGTTGCGCTTCCGGAACTCGCGGTTCTTCGCGTCGAAGCGCCGCTCCTCGGTCGCCTCGCGCGCGAAGGCGCGGACGAGCCGCACCCCGCTGATGTTCTCCTGCGCGCTCGCCGAGATCTCGCTGAAGAACTCCTGGATCGCCGTGAAGCGCCGGTGGGTGACCTTTCCCATGACCTGCGTCGCGACGGCGACGAACGGGAGGATCGCGAGGGCCACGAGGGTGAGTGTCGGAGACGCGAACGCCATGAGCGTCACGGCGATCGTCCCGACGACGAGCGTGTTCGCGGCCTGCATGATCCCCGGCCCGATCATCATCCTCACGGCCGAGAGGTCGTTGACGGCGCGGCTCATGACGTCGCCCACGCGGCTCTTGCGGTGCCAGCGGGGAGGGAGCCTCAGGAGGTGCGCGAAGAGGTCCTCGCGCATCTCGAACTCCACGTCGCGCGAGGCGCCGATCAGGATCCGCCGGGTGAAGAAGAAGAGGATCGAGTCCGCCGCGGCGAGGCCCAGGATCACGGCGCAGGAGAGGGCGATGAGCCGGGGCGAGGGGTCCTTCTCGAGCGATTCGAGAATGTGCCTCACGAGTCGCGGCATCGCCAGGAAGAGCGCGGCCGAGAGGGCCATCGTCCCGAACCCGAGGACGTACTCTTTCGGACGGCGCGAGAAGTAGGCGAGGAAGCGGGAGAAGTCCTTCAAACGTCCGGGATGTTACCCGCCCGTCCCGCCCGGGCGCGGGTCGGGGGGAGGACCGGCTGATATCCTCACGCTCCGCGAGCCGTGACCCACGCCCTTCTCGAACGGATCGTCCTGTTCCGCTGCCTCAACCCGGCCGAAGCGAGGGCGCTGGCCGAGGTGTGCCGCCTCCAGGTTTGCGAGAGAGGCGACACGGTCTTCGTCGAGGGGACCCGGGCCAAGGAGATGTCGTTCGTGGCCCTCGGGACCGTGAAGATCGTCAAAGCGACGCCGGCGCGAAACGTCATCCTTCGGATCGTCGGAGCGGGAAGCCCCGTCGGCATCGTCGCGGCCTGGGAGGGCCGGCCGTACCCGGGGACCGCCATCGCCGTCGAGCCGTCGACGATCGTCCACGTCCCCGAGCGGGAGTTCTTCTCCCTGACCGACAGGCACCCGGAGATCCTCCGCCAGCTCCTGAAGCTGATGATGGACCGGCAGGTGCAGCTGGGGCAGAGGGTCTCCGAGATGACCGGCTCGGTCGAGACGCGGGTGGCCCAGGCGCTTCTCGACCTCGTCGTCTCCTCCGGAAAGGCGGAGGCGCAGGGAGCATCGATCTCTCTCGCGCTCACCCGGCAGGAGATCGCCGACCTCGCCGGGACGACGGTCGAGACGGCGATCCGGATCATGAGCCGCTGGGGCAAGGAGGGGCTCGTCCTGACCGAGGGTGACGGGTTCGTCATCCCCGACGTCGAGCGCCTGCGCGCCCACCTCGGGTGAAGCCGGGACGTCGGTGGGCGAGGACCGGTGCCGGCGGGAGGATCAGGAGCTGCGGGCCCCCGACGGACGGGGGTGGGCTCTCTCGAAGCTGAACTCCACTTTCGCCTTCTTCGGCTGGCCCGCGACCTCGAGGACGGGATAGGCGAGGAAGTTGATCGGCCCCGACGCGGGCGCGGGGTCGACGACGAGGTCACGGCCACGGCTCAGCTCGATGCGGTTCGCCGGGTGGTGGCCGAAGTAGTAGGTCGAGAGGGCCGTGTACTTGTCGGCCTCGCTGATGTCCACCGGCCACCATTTCCCCTCGGCCCAGAACTCCGCCCAGCAGTGGTAGCCGTCGATTCCGCCCTCGTTGCGCTCGGACGGGATGGAGGCGCCGATGGCGAAGCGGGCCGGGATCCCGGCGGCGCGGGCGAGGGCGATGAAATAGGAGTGGAAGTCGGTGCAGTTGCCGGAGGCCGCGCTGCAGGCGCGGACGGCGTCTCCCTGGCCCCAGCCTTCGCCGTACTTCATGTAGCGCATCCGGTCGATGACGTGGTCGTAGAGGGCGCGCGCCCGGACGAGCTCGCCCTTCTTGCCGGCGAGAGTCTCCGCTGCGATCTTCGAGAAGTTCTCGCTCGTCGGAACGAGACGCTCGGGCTCGAGGAACTCGCCCGGGCGAGGGCGGCCGTCGGCGTAGGCGCTCTTCTCCCTGCGTTTCACCGAGAACCGCATCTCCACCGTCTTGCCGGAATCGCCCGGTCCGAGCTCGAGGAAGAGGACCTCGTTTCCGTGTGCGCGATCCTTCAGCGTACGGCTCTGGCCGGGCGCTCGAACCGACACGACCTCGACCGTCTGATAGGCATCCGACGTGGGCATCGGCAGCCACATTCGGGCCTGGGCCGGGATCTGTGGAAGCGTGGCCTTGTAGACGAACTCGAACGCGTCGGTGCCCTTCAGGACCCCGAGGTGCTCGTCCGCCGCGCCCGTGACCTCGACGCGGTGCCACGTCTTGTCTTCCTTCTGCTCCCAGGCGTAGTAGGGCTGGCCGTTCAGCTTGTGGACGGTCGTCTCGGACACCTTCATGTCGCCCGCCCCGCCGTCCAGGAAGAAGTCGACGTCGTAGACGTCTCCGCTCACGTCGGCCAGGTCGACGCACGCGAACTGCCGCGTCGGCCCGAGGCTGGAGAGGTACTCGGTGTGAACGCGGACGAGCTTGAGGCGAAGGGTCTTCTTCTCGAAGGGCAGGGAGAAGTACCCGTCCCCGCGCGCGACCTCCGCCTCGACGTGCTTCTCGATTCCCGCCTGGATCTCGGCCGTCACGACGTTCGCCGCCGGAGACGGCGGGGTCGTCGTGGCCGCCGGTCGCGGCGTCGCTTCGGCGACGGGCGTTTCGCGGGCTGCCGGGGCGCAGCCGGAGAGAGCGACGAGAAATCCCAGCGACAGACACACGGAACGGTTCATGCGCGCCTCCACGAGAGGGACGAAAACCGGGCCGGAGCCCGCGAGGCCCCGGCCCGGCACGTCACGATCGTTATCCGCGGTGGGCCTTACTTCGGGTGTTCGCTCTTCGGGTGCTCGCCCTTGGGGTGCTCGGGCGTCGCCGGCGGCTTGCAGCAGGTGGCGGCGCAGTCCTTGGCGCACTTCTTCGCCTCGTGCGTGGCGCACTTGCCGTCCTTCAGCTCGCACTTGGGCGAGCAGCAGGCGACCTTGGCGGGCTCAGTGGCCTTCGGATGGTCCGCGAATGCGGTGGCGGACGAGAGGAGGAGGAGGACGGCGAACGCGGCGAGCAGGTTCTTCATCGGTGTCCCTTTCCCTTTCCGTGAGCGTGTGCGGATTCTGACAGGCCTCTTCGCGCCGGGGACCCGGACTTGATCAAGGGCCTTCCCCGGTCTCACTTCGGTGGGATCAGGACCTTGTCGACGACGTGGATGACGCCGTTCGAAGCGGCGACACCCGAGGTGACGATCTTCGCGTCGTTCACGTACGTCGCCCCGCCCTCCACCTTGAAGGCGACGCGCTTGCCCATGGCGGTCCCCGTCGACTTCACGAGCTTGAAGTCGTCGGCCGACCAGGCCGACGTCAGGACGTGGTACTGGAGGACGGCGGCGAGAGCCTTCTTGTCCTTCGCGAGGGCGTCCAGCGTCTCCTTCGGCACCTTGCCGAACGCCTCGTCCGTCGGCGCGAAGACCGTGAACGGGCCAGGGCTCTTCAGGACGGCGACGAGGCCGGCGTCCTGCACGAGCTTCACGAGGACCTTGAAGCTTCCTGCAGCGACCGCGGTGTCGACGATGTCCTTGTTCTGCGCACGAGCTGGCGCAGCGGTGACGGCGGCAAATACGGCGACCGCCAGGAAGACGACGGGCTTCCTCATGGACTCCTCCTCGGACCGGGCTCGGGGCCCCGGTGCAGCGTGAAGGGAGATTGAGGTTCCGTGGCTCCGGCCGGCATGACGGACGTCATACGGGACGCAGATTCCGGAGCCGGCTGGGCGCGGTGGCCTGGCGCCCCAGCCCGGCCCGCGGAAGCGAGCGCGTCCGTTCGCGCTCAGGGCAGCGCGAACGCCGCGAGCCGGAATCCGAGGTCGTTGCTGGTGAGCTCCGGCTGGAACTCCTCCCGGTAGGCGAGAGCCAGCCGTGAGGTCGTGGCGCTGTACCACGAGCCTCCGCGCGTGGCGCGCATGCCGGGAGCGTCGTCGCGATTCCGGTCGTCGTCGCGGTAGGGAGACCTCCGCGAGTAGCGACGCGAGACGCCCTGCGTCCACTCCCCGGCGTTTCCGGAAGCGTGAAAGACGCCGTAGCGGTTCGCCCGGTATCGGGCCGGGGTCTCCCCGGCGCCGACGAGAGTGACCTCCGCCCCGGGGTTCTTCTTCCAGTTGTAGAGGTGCATCTGGGGCTCGCTCAGCTCCGTCCCGAGGCCGTAGTCGAACCCGTCCGGCCCTCGCGCCGCCTTTTCCCACTCGGCTTCGGTCGGCATCCGGTAGAGCCACCTCCGCCTGCCGAGCGTTCGGGTCAGCCAGCGTCCGTAGGCGTTGGCCTCGAACCACGACACCAGGACGACGGGGAGATCGTCCCTGCCGAAACGAAGGTAGTCGGCGTCCGCGGGCGTCAGGCTCGCCGTGGAGCGGGTCGACGGGTATCGCGCGGCCCAGCCGGCATCCGTCCAGTTCCGCCTGTCGCCATAGCCGTCCGGGGTGTCCAGAAAGCGGCGGAACTCCCCGTTCGTCACCTCGAATCTCCCGAAGTGGAACGAGGTCGTCCAGGCGAAGTGGGCTTCTGCCGGGTTCCGGCGCTCTCCGAGCTGGAAGTCGCCGGCGGGGATGAATGCGAACCCGGTCGAGCCGCCCGGCGGGAGAGGCGGGTTGGTCGATCCGGGCGAACGGACGGTGACGGTGAATCCTCCGCTGATGCCGCGACCTGATCCGAGCCCCGCCAGCGAGACCGGGTACATCCAGCTTCGGACGCCGGCTCGCGCCTCGACGAAGTAGTTCCCTCCGGGGAGCCACGGAGCCTCGGGTCCGAGGGGTATCGGGAGGGCCTCGTCCAGTGTCTTCCCGGCCCGATGCAGGGAGAGGGACGCCCCGGTCCGGTTGAGGATCTCGAGACGAGTCTCGCCTCGTGCGATCCGGGCGCTTTCCGCGCGCGACCGCAGGACAGTCCGGGCGATCGCGATTCCCGCAGCGCCGAGGGCCAGGATTCCGGCGACCGATGCCGCGGCCCAGACCCCCGCCCTCACGTCAGACGTCCGTTCTCGAGAGCCGCCTCGCAGCGAGGGCGAACGGGATCACGGTCCAGAGGATGAGCGACCCCGACAACAGAAGGAAGGCTCCCGTCGTCCCTTTCGTGAACCGGAGGAAGGCGAGGGACGCTGCGCCGAAGGCCGTCGTCCCCTGCAGGGCGAGGAGCGCGCCGGTCCGAAGGGCCCCGACGGGGTTCACGAGGACGCTGACGATGAGGACGCGGGAGGCGGTCCCCGACTTGAGGACCGAGGCGACGCCGAGGGCCGCGACGTCGAGGAGGACGACCGCGACGAACCAGACGACGAGGGCGAGCGCGAGGGCGCGCGTGCGGCGGCGGCCGATGGCCGCTGCCGAGAGGAGCGCGGCGATCCCGAGGAAGACGGCCGTCAGGAGCGAGGAGCCGGCGAAAAGGAGGGCGAACCCGGCCAGGCCGTCGCTGCCGCGGTGCGAGAAGACGACGGTCCCGGCGGCGCCGAACCCGATGGCCTGCGCCGCCGTCAGCGCGGCCCAGAGTCCGGTCGACTGGCCGAGGAGAATCGACGTCCGCGAGACGGGCTGCGAAAAGAGGAGCTCGGCCGCACCCCTTTCCGGCGCCAGGGAGAGGACCCCGATGAGGAGCGAAGAGAGCGGCACGAGGAGGAGGACGAGCTGGACGAGCGAAGCCGAGGTCCGCGAGAAGTCCTGCACGCCGTGCCCACCGGAGAGGGCGTAGCCGGCGACGGCCACGGAGAGCGACAGACCCGCGAAGACGACGGCGAAGATCTGGGTCCAGCGGGAGCGGATCGCGAGGAGGAGCTCCTGACGGGCGCAGAGGACGAAGGGGGAGTCGGTCACTTCGTCCCCGCCGGGAAGGGACCGATGACCTCGGTGGCGGGAACCTCAGTCCCGGCTTTTCCGGCCGGGTCCTGGTCGCGCGAGGCGGCGTTCGCCCAGGCGACGAGACCGGAGTTCATCGGCGTCTGGACGGCCGGGTCGCGCACGAGGACGGCGTCCTTCGCCTTGACCCACTCCTTCGTCCGGTGGTCGCTCACCCAGGCGGTCCAGGGGGCCGCCTCCCGCGGTTCCTTCAGCCAGTCGCGCAGGCAGCCGGCATCGTCGAAGAGCTTCGGTTCGTGGCCCGGAGCCGTCAGCTGGGCGGCGAAGCGGAGGTCGGAGACCGACATGCGGCACCAGGCGCAGGCGTCGTTCTTCGTGTCGACCGGGGCGGGGCCGTCGGCGCCGCCCCCGCAGGCGGCGAGGAGGACGAACGGCAGGATGGCGGCGAACCGGAGCGCGGATCTCATCGCGGACCTCCCACGAGCTCGGTGTAGAGGGCGTCGAGGCGCCCCTCGTCGGACGAGAGGGCGAGGACCGTCGCGCCCGCGGCGCGGACGGCCTCGAGATAGGCCGGGCGGGCGGACGCGGGCCCGGGAAGGAGGAGCTCCCCGCTCGAGGTGGAGGCGCCGGGGCAGGCGGGCCGGATCGCCTCGAGGACGCCCTCGGGAGCGCGGTCGAGGCGCAGGCGGAGGACGCCCCGGTCGGCGAGTCTTCCCGCCAGCTCGGCGGCCGACAGGAGCGCGGCGAGTCGCCCTTCGACGAGGACGGCGAAGCGGTCGGCGAGACGTTCCACGTCGCCGAGGTGGTGCGACGTGAAGAGGATCGTCCTTCCCTCGCGGCGGCGGCCCTCGACGAGGGCGTAGAAGGCGGAGAGGCCCTCGGGGTCGAGGGCGGCCGTCGGCTCGTCGAGGAGGAGAAGCGGCGTGTCGGGGAGCGCGGCGACGGCGAGGCCGAGGCGCTGGACCATCCCGCCCGAGTAGGTCGAGACGGCGCGCGCGGCGGCTCCGTTCAGGCACGCAAACCGGAGGACCTCGGCCGTGCGGGGCGGGGGAACGCCGCGGAGGCGGCGGTAGAACTCGACGACCTCGCGCCCTGTCAGGGCGTCCGGGAAGGCGACCTTCTGGGGAAGGAACGAAAGGCTCCGGCGCGCGGGAGGCTCCGAAGCGGGGCGGCCGTCGATCAGGACGCGCCCCGAGGTGGCGTGGATGAGGCCGGCGACGGCCTTGAGGCAGGTCGTCTTTCCCGAGCCGTTCGGGCCGAGGAGGGCGACGACCTCGCCGGAGGCGACCTCGAGCGAGACGTCGTGCACGGCGACCTGCCGGCCGTAGCTCTTGCCGAAACCTTCGAAGCGGATCATTCGGGGGACTCTCTCATGCCGCCGGCAGCCGGCGCCCCAGTACGAGGAGCGCCGTGCCGAGGAGGAACGTGACGGAAGAGGCCGCAACGGCCGGGAGGTGTGCGGTGCGCGCCGGGGGCTTCGCCCTGGGGACGTCCGGGAGGTGCGGCGGGCGGGCGAGGGGGGCGTTGTCCATCGACATCTGCTGCCTGAGGACCGGGAAGGTCTCTTCCGCGACGCCGATCGCCCCCGCCGCGAAGCTCTGGGCGAAGAGGTCCGCGGCGAGGAGGTTGCCCCGGAAGTGGTCGAAGACGTTTCCGAGGCGGTAGGGGCGGTCCGTGCGGCCGTCGCCGTCGAGGTCGGGCTCGCGGTTCTCGGACCAGTAGTTCCCGTCGAAGACGGTGTCCGTCTGCCGGCCGACGAGGGTCAGGGGGTGAGGTTCCCGACGAAGGAGTTGCCCGTGATCCGGTTCTGTCCGCAGCCCGCGAAGAGGAAGATCGCCGTGTCGGACGACGCCACGACGTTCCCGCGGAAGACGTTGCGGTAGGAGTCCTCGAAGAAGACGCCGCGGGCGTTGTCGGCGAGCAGGTTCCCCTCGGCGACGACGTCGTCGCACGTCTTGAAGAGGAGCCCGACGGACGCGAAGCCCCGGTTTCTCAGGAACTGGTTCCGCCGGAACGTGATCCGCTTCGAGTACATGAGGGCGCTCCCGGCGGCCCCGTTCTCGAAGACGTTGTCCTCGAAGACGTTGTCGTCCGAGAACATGTAGTGGATCCCGTAACGGAGGTCCGACGCGCGGTTCCCGTCGACGAGCCCGCGGCTGGAGGACTGGATGTAGAAGCCGTCGCGGACGTCGACGATGACGTTCCTCGAGAACCGGAAGCCGACCGTGTTCCAGATGTGGATGCCGGAGCCCTTCTCGCCCGGGTCCTTCCCGGGGATGCCCCGGATCTCGCAGTCCTCGACGGCGACGTCGTTCGCCTCGCGGACGTAGACGCCGAAGAGCGATCCCCGGATCCGGCAGGAGCGGACGACGGTGTCCGGTGCCGACGTGTGGACGCCGGCGGAGTCCTTCCCGAGGTCCCCTCCTTCCCGCCCGTCGATGTCGAAGCCTTCGACCGTGACGTTCGGCGCCCTCACGCGGACGACGCTCCCGGAGCGGGAGCCGAGGAGGAGAGGGCGTCCGCGCCCGACGAGACGGACGGGGCGGTCGAGGACGAGGTCTCCCTCGTATCGCCCGGGCGGCACCTCGACCGTGGACCCCGGCGCCGCGGCGTCGATGAGCCGCTGAATCGGCGACGTGTCGCGCGGGGCGGGACGCCCCTCGAGGGCGCCGGGGAGGACGGGGGCCATCTCGTCGGCCCACACCGGAGCAGCGAGCGCGAGGAGGAGCGCGGCAGCCGCCGGTCGTCGCACGTCAGGCCGCGGTCTTCCGCGTCGCACGCCATCCGAGGAAGAACGCCAGGGCGAGAAAGACAGCCGCGAGGCCGAGGGCGTAGGAGCCCCCCTGGGGATAGGAGAAGACCTCGAAGTTCGCGAGCTGCTTGCCGCCGAAGAGCGGGGGCATGAAAGGCTCGACGTTCATGGCCGCCTTCGGGTCCAGGTCGTGCCCGTAGCGGTACATCTTGTAGCCGAAGGACCAGAGCGAGAAGAGCCCGAACCAGATGTAGAGCATGAGGACGTCGAGGACGTGGGCCATGTGCCCGAAGACCGCGGCGCGGAGGAAGAGGAGGCCCATGATCCCCACGACGAAGGGGATCCACTTGAACTCGGTGAAGTCCTCGGGCTCGAGGTCCCTCATCCCGATGTAGTGGTTCAGGACGTTGATCTCCTTGATGTCCTGCCCGTCGTTTCCGGCCTCGAACTTGTAGCTGTAGATGTCGAGGCGGAGGCCGTCCTGGTACTGCGGCGCGAACATCGTCAGGTTCCAGAGCGGGAAGAGGTACGCCCCGAGCAGGCAGACCGTCGCCGCGACGAGGAGGAGCCGGGGCGCGAGGCCGATCGGCTGCTCGAGGAGGCGGTTGCTCTTTTCCAGGAGAGATCGCATTTCGGTGCCCTCGGTCGGGGGTCCGGGGCCGGGCCGCGGCGCACCCCCGGGGACGGACGCGGACGGAGGAGCTGGGAAAGAGGGGCGGGGCGGCGCCTCGCGGAGCCGCCCCGCCGGGAGAGAGAGCCGTCAGCCCTTCGGCTTGACGATCAGGTAGCCCTGCATCTCCTGGTGGAGAGCGGAGCAGAAGTTCGTGCAGTAGTAGGCGAAGACGCCCGGCTTGTCGGCCTTGAACGTGACGACCTTCGTCTCGCCCGGGTCGACGACGATGTTGATGTTGTAGTCGAGGAGGCCCCACCCGTGGAGCTCGTCGGTCGTCTGCTCGATGTTCGTCATCGCGACCTTGACCGTGTCGCCCTGGTTCACCTCGATGAGCTCGGGGGTGATGGTCGACCTGACGAGGACGACCTTCGCGAGGACCTCGGTCCCCTTGCGGGTGACGCCGGCGTCCTTCACGTCCCAGATCGCGAGCGGGTGCGTGTTCTCTTCCTTGGGGTAGACCTCGATCGGCTTGAGCTTGTCGGCCTTCACCATGACGGCGTAGTGGGGCTCGGGCTCGGTGAAGGCGTCGTAGAGGAGCTTCATCTTCTCCTCGGAGATGTCGACGAGCTGCGACGACTCGGGCTGCGAGGGGCCGACGTTGAGGTGCCGGCCGTGCGACAGCTTGTTGAGGCCGACGAGGTACTTCCCGTCCGGGCTCACGGTGTCGCCCTCGGCCGCGCAGAGGTGGCCGATGGAATAGGACATCGGGATCTTGTCGACGACCTCCCAGGTCCCGAGCTTCCACTTCGCCACCGCCGAGTCGACGAAGAGCGAGGTGTAGGCGTAGCCGTCGGCGTCGAACTGGGTGTGGAGCGGGCCGAGGCCGACCTCGACCTCGGCGTCCTTGATCGACTCGTACTTCAGGACGGGGATCCCGTCCTCGTCGCCCGTGAAGTCCTTGTTCCGGATGGCGGTCAGGACCTTCTCGAAGTTGAAGGCGGTCGTGACGCCCTGGAGCTTGCCGGAGCCGATGATGTACTTGCCGTCGGGCGAGACGTCGACCCCGTGGGGCGACTTGCCGCACGGCATCAGGTAGATGATCCCCGGCACCTTCCGCGGGTCGAGGACCTTGACGCCGCCCAGCATGTCGCCCTTGCCCTCGGCGATGGCCTTCTCGGCGGCCTTCCAGTCGACGGCGGCGATGTAGTCGCGGTCGGCCTGCGAGGCGGTCACCTCGAGCTTGCCGGTCGCCCGCTCGGAGTTGTAGCAGGTCCAGAACATCCAGCCTTCGGAGACCTTCTTGCCGGCGTCGCCGAGGTCCCAGTTGAAGGGCGGGGTGAGGATCTGCCACCCGAGGGACATCTCGCCCGACTTCGGGTCGATCTTGATTGCGGCCAGGATGCCCTTGTACTCGGCGGCGTACTTGTCGATCCCGACGGCGTTCGCCTTCGGAACGGGCGCCGAGAAGCGGGAGCCCATCATCGCGTACTCGGTGTTCGGCGTGACGAACGCGCCGGAGTGGTTCCCGGAGACGTTCGCGACCGGCCCGAAGATCTGCTTCGTCTTGAAGTCGCGCAGGTCGATCCGGGCGATGCGCGAGTTCATGTCGTTGATGAAGAGCCAGCGCCCGTCGTAGTCGCCCGCCGTCTCGGACAGGGCGGGGTGGTGGGCGTCGCCCCAGGTCAGGCCGTTCAGCATCGCCTTCGACTCGTCGTCGAAGCCGTAGCCGGTGGCCGGGTAGGGCGTGAAGACCGGGATCGTGGAGAGGTGCCGCATCGACGGGACGCCGTAGACGTACATCTGCCCGGAGTGGCCGCCCGAGGCGAAGAAGTAGTACTCGTCGAGGTCGCCCGGAGCGACGTAGGTCTTCTGCGCGGCGACGGAGATGTCCGACGAGGACGCGGGGGCCTTCTTCCCCTTCGGCCCCGACGGGGCACAGCGCCCCGCGAGAACGCCGGCCACGACGATCGCTCCGAGGACGCCCCACGTCAGGACGCTCTTCTTCTTTTCCGTCATCTGGTCCCCTCCTTCTCCCTGTGAGGCCCCCGGCTCTGGCCGGGGGCGGAATCGGTTGCGTTGCGGTGAACGGAGGCCGCGCGGGATCGGCGCGCGGCCTCCGCGGTCGATCAGTGCGCCGCGGGGGCCGCGGCTTTCTGCTTCTGGTGCTCGGCGAAGGCTTCGCGCAGCTTCTGGATCGCGACCTCCTTCTCGGCGTCGGTCAGGATGATCTGGCGCGACAGGACGACGGACATCGTCCCGGTCGGGTTCTTGATGAAGTCGTCGACGGTCTTGCCGAAGCGCTTCTGGGTGTCCTCGACGGCCGTCGAGAGGTCGGGCCCGACCTGGGCGGCGCTCTTCACGCCGAGGGAGGCGACCGAGTGGCAGACGAAGCAGCCGGTCGACACGAACCAGGCGCCCGGCCCGTGCTTCATCCGCTCCTCCTCGGCGATCTCCTCGGGGGTCTGCGGGTCGGTCCGCGGGACCCCGGGGCGGTACGTCGCCGGGACCGGAGCCCGGCGCCACGAGAGGACGAGGGCCGCGAGCGCCTGGGACTCCTTCGTCCCGAAGCCGAAGGACGGCATGACGGTGTCGGGGACGAGCTCCTTCGGGTTCTTCAGGTGCGCGACGTGCCAGGCGAACGCGGTCTTCTGGCCGCCGAGACGGCTCATGTCGTACTGCTCGGCGGCCTTGTCGCCGACGTACGTCAGGTCGGGGCCGATCGTCCCGCCGCGCCCGTTGACGACGTGGCAGGCCCGGCAGCCCTTCTCGTTGACGAGCTTCTTGCCGAGGTTGATGAGGTCGGCGCCCTTCGTCTCGCGGTCGTACCGGTGGCAGACGTTGCAGTTCATCTGCATCAGGGCGCCCTTGTCGTCCCCCTGGATCGAGTAGGCCTCGCCCATCGCCTTGCCGAGGACGGGCTCCTCCCAGAAGTGGATCGGCCCGTGGGCCTTCTCGCTCTCGACGGCCCAGCCCTGTCCGCCGTGGCAGGCGGTGCAGCCGTAGTCCTCGACGGGGTGGATCTTGAGCGGCTCGGCGGGGTGGGTCTTCCAGGGGTGTTCGGCGGTCTCGAACCCCTTCCAGAGGATTCCCTGGTGGCAGGTGATGCAGCGGTCCGCCCGGCCGAGGTCCTTCACCCAGATCTGCTTCATCCCGGCCGGAAGGGTGGCGGCCTTCTCGGCGCCGAACTTCTCGGCCACCATCTTCCGGAACTCGGCCTGGTACCAGCGCCAGTCCTTCCGGTGATCCGTGACGGCGAAGACGACCGTCGAGACGACGAGGAGGACGCCGATGACGGCGAGGACGGGTCGGTCCTTGCCAGGGTAGGGCGAGCTCGTGCGCTGCTCCATCGTCAGATCCTCGTCGGGAGCTCGGGCCAGGCCTGCCACGGCCAGTAGAAGTTCCAGTAGGGACCCCGGAGGAAGGTCCCGACGATCGTGAACGCGAGGACGAGGAGGACGACGAGGAGGAAGACGAGGTTCTGCCGCCTCCTCGAAGCGTGGAACCAGACCCCGGCCGCGCCCGCCGGGCTCCTGTCGAGCCAGGGCCAGACCGTGAGGAGGCCGAGGAGGATCGTCGGCAGGATCACGCCGCCGAGGAAGGCGCCGTTGATCGTGAAGGAGCCGATCTTCAGCGTCGTGTCGGTGACGATCTCCTGGAGCCAGAGGAAGTACCACGGCGCCTTGGCCGGGTTCGGCGTGATCATCGGGTTGGCCGGCTCCTCGAGGGGCGACGGGATGAAGCAGGCCAGGATGCTCACGACGGCGAACGTCCCGAGGACGACGATCGATATCCTCCGGACGAGGTCGTTCACCGAGTTGACCGTCCGGTCGGCGGCCTGGAGCGTCACGGCCCGGATCGCCGGGGCCTGGCCGCGGGCGACGCCGAGGAGCGAGTAGGTCTTCGTCTTCGCGGGCGGGGCTTCGGTCTTTTCCGATTCCAGCGTCCAGCGGTCGGCCTTCGCGAGGCCGCCGTCCTTGCGGATGCGCCACATGTGGTACGCGAGGAGCGCCCCGAGCCCGGCCGGCAGGAAGATGACGTGCAGGACGTAGAACCGCAGGAGCGTCGCCTGGTCGATCGTCCGCCCGCCGATGAGGAGCTCGCGCATCTCGGGGCCGACGTACGGCACCGAGCTCGCGATGTTCGTCCCGACGGTGACCGCCCAGTAGGCGAGCTGGTCCCACGGGAGGAGGTAGCCCGTAAAGGAGAGGAACAGGGTCAGGACGATCATGACGACGCCGAGCACCCAGTTCCACTCGCGCCGCTGGCCGCGCCCCGTGCCGTTCTTGTAGGCGCCCGTGAGAAAGACGCGGACGAGGTGGAGGAAGACGGCCGCCACCATGAGGTGCGCCGCGATCCGGTGGACGGCGCGGATCCAGGAGCCGAACGTGACGACGAACTCGATGTCCTTCACCGACCCGTAGGCCCGCTCGACCGACGGGACGTAGAGGAGGAGGAGCGGCAGGCCCGAGAGGACGAGGAGGAAGAAGAGGGCGGCCGAGGCCGTGCCGAGCCAGAACGAGTAGTTCCAGTCGAGGGACGGCTTGTAGGTCTTGGCCGGGAACCAGTGGAGGAGGAAGTTGGAGACGACGGCGTCTCCCGCCTCGCGGTCGGAGCGGGGGCGGAAGCTCCAGAACGGTTTCGGGTGGACCCCGGGGGCGGTGGGAGGGGCGGGGGTTCCGGGTTTCGCGCTCACGGCTCTTCGCTCCGCTCACGCCACGGTGAGCCGGAAGTCGTGGCCCACTTCCTGCGCCAGGTCGACCACGAGCTGCCCGTCGTCGACGGCGACGGAGAGGTGGTACCAGGCGAGCGGCTTCGGGGCCGGCCCCGTCTGGTTCGTCCCGTCGCCGGAGTACTTCGAGCCGTGGCAGGGGCACTGGAAGCGGTGCGTCAGGCGCAGGGGCTTGCCCTCGACGCTGGCCTCCTCGACCTTCGAGAGCGCCTCGGCCCTCACCGTGCAGCCGAGGTGCGTGCAGACGGCCGAGATGGCGTGGAAGGTCTTTCCCTCGCGGAAGACGAAGAGCCGCTCGTCGGGGAGGAACTTCATCCCGTCGGGGAAGTCGATCGGCGCACCGAGCTTCACCGTCGTCGGCGCGTCGTACGACACGTTCGGGACGAGCGAGCGCAGGGAAGCGCCCGCCTGCCCGACGAGGGCGACGACGCCGGCGCCGAGGCCGGCCTTCATCAGGAAGTCGCGGCGGCTGTTGGGCTCTTTGGAGGGCGCCTCGGCACCGGCCGGGGGGTCCGTCTTCGTCGTCATCGAGAAACCTCGCTCGTGGTCGGAACGAGACGTTCCGTGATCGTGAATCGCTCCATCGTCATCGCGTCGGTGGGGCAGCGAACGGCGCAGAGGCCGCAGCGGATGCACTTGTCGTCGTCCTTGACCATCGCCGAGAGGGGGAGCCCGTTCCCGTTCGCGCGCTCGGCGAGCAGAGCCCTCTCCTCCTCAGGGAGCTCCAGCTCCTCGAAGGGAACGATGGCGAGGCAGTACTCGGGGCAGATGTCGACGCAACGGCTGCAGAGGACACACTTCTCCGGGTCGTAGATCGTCTGGACGTGGCAGACGAGGCAGCGGGCGCCCTGCAGGCGCGCCTCGGCCTCGTCGTAGCCGTTCTCGACCTCTGCGATCCCGGTCCGCCGCCCGACGTCGATCGTCGGCGGGGCGACGCGGTCGTGCAGCTCGAAGCCCGCGATCATCCTGTAGGTCGGCGTGAAGAGCTTCTCGACCTCGAGGTGGCTCTCGAGGGCGAGGCCGGCCGAGGCGCCACGGGCCGCGAGGTGTTCGTGGATGGACCGGGCGGCCTTCTTCCCGTTCGCGACCGCCTCGATGAGGTTCCTCGGCCCGAAGGCGACGTCACCGCCGGCGTAGACGCCCGCCGCGGAGGTGGCGAGCGTGGCCGCGTCGACCCGAATGGTCCCGCCGGGCGTGAGGTCGACGCCGTCCTCGGGCTTGAGGAACGAGAGGTCGGGCTTCTGTCCGACGGCGAGGATGCAGGCGTCGGCCGGGACCGTCGTCACGTCGGCGTCGTCGTAGCGCGGGGAGAAGCGTCCGTTCTCGTCGAAGACGGAGAGGACCGTCCTGAGCTCGACCGCCTCGAGGCGCGACGCTCCGAGGAAGCGCCTCGGGCCCCGGCGGGGAAGGAAGACGATCCCCTCCCTCTTCGCCTCCTCGAACTCCTCGTGCCCCTGCATCGTCCGGAGGACGGGCATCTCGTCGAAGTTCTCGAGGGAGACGATCGTCACGTCGGCCGCGCCGCCGCGCAGGGCCGCGCGGGCGGAGTCGAGGGCCTCCTTCGCGCGGGCGTCGGCCGCCCCCGCTTCGCCGGCGAGGGCGTCGACCTCTTCTTCCTTGAAGACGCGCAGGGCGGTGCGGGCCGCGTCGAAGGCGACGAAACCGCCGCCGATGACGACGACGCGCCGGCCGAGGTCCATCCGGTAGCCGCGGTTCACGTTCAGGAGGTAGTCGACGGCTTTCACCACGCCGTCCAGCTCGACGCCCGGGACGTCGAGGTCCCGCCCCTTCGAGACGCCGACCGAGAGGAAGACGGCCTCGAAGCCGCCGCGGCGCAGCTCGGCCAGGCCGTAGGAGGGAGAGAGCGCCGTCCCGAGCCGGAGGGTGACGCCGAGCGCGAGGATCCGGTCGATCTCGGCCTTGATGAGCGTCCGCGGGAGGCGGTACTCGGGGATCCCGAACCGCATCATCCCGCCCGGCTCGCCGCCCGCCTCGAAGACCGTCACGTCGTAGCCGAGGAGGGCGAGGTCGTGCGCGGCCGAGAGGCCGGCTGGTCCGGCGCCGATGACGGCAACGCGCGTCTTCCCCGACGCGGGCGGCGGGGCAGGGGAGGGGACGACCGGGAGGTGGCCCGCGTAGCGGTTCCCCTCTCCCACGAGCTCGCCGAAGAGGCGGTCCTGCGTGTTCGGCCGGATCGACTCGACGCCGTACCGCTCCGTGACGAACCGCTTCAGGGCACGGATCGAGACGGGGGCGTCGATCGCGCCTCGCCGGCAGGCGTCCTCGCACGGCGCGGCGCAGACCCGGCCGCAGACCGACGCGAACGGGTTCGGCGCCCGGGCGACGAGGAAGGCCTCCTCGTCACGGTTCTCCGCGATGAGCTGGACGTACCGGCCGGCGTCGGTGGATACCGGACACCCGGACTGGCACTTGACCTGCGCCTTCCAATCCGACAAGGACGGGATGCGAGCCCGGATCGGCATGTCGAATCTCCCTGTGCCCGGCAGAATCCTCCCGGCGGCGCAGGGCCGGTATGACGCAGGTCATGACGAGCCGATGAAAAGGGGGGAGCCGGGACCGCCGATCCTCGGTCCCGGCTCCGGAGGGGATCAGTAGCGGTACGAGAGGTTGACGAAGACGTTCCGCCCGGGCTCGGGGATCTTCACGCCCGACCGGAACGGGTCCCGCTGATAGGAGAGGTGCTCGGAGTAGAGACGCCCGAAGAGGTTCTCGACGCCGACGTTCAGTCCGACGTCGCCGAAGGCGATACCGGCCCGCAGGGTCGCGATCCCCCAGCCCGGGGTCGTGGATTCGAGAAGATCCGTGTCGACGTGCGTCTGCGCCGCGGCGAAGACGCCTTCTGCCTCTCCCCAGAAGCGGCCGTTGTCCCAGCGCAGGGAAGCCCGGCCGGTCACGGGCGGCATCTCGGCGACGTACTCCGAAAGGATCCCGAGCTCGGGGCGCGGGTCCTGGGTCCCTCTGACGTACGACACCGCCCCCGAGAAGAAGAGGGTGCCCGTCAGCGTCACTGCGGCGGTCGCCTCGCCGCCCGCGAGGCGGGCGTCGACGTTCTCGTACGTCCGGGCCTTCGGGTTCATGACGCCCGGGACCACGTTCACCCTGGCGACGTCGGCGAGGATGATGGTGTCGGCGACTTCGTTGACGAACGCGCTGGCCGAGACGTAGACGCGCCCGGCCCGGAACGACGCCGACAGGTCGAGCGCGGTGTTGCGCGACGGGGCGAGATCGGGGTTGCCGACCCAGTCCGTCCCCATCCGCTTCAGGGAGAACCAGCGCTCCTGCGGCTCGGGAATCCGCGCCGCCGTCCCCGCACCGAGCGAGACCTCGAGCCCCTCCGCGGCCTGCCAGCGGGCGCGCAGGCTCCCGCCGGCGAGCGCGTCGTCCTGCTCCGTCGCGCGCGTGCCGTGGTAAGCCCAGGTCAGGTCGGTGGAGGCCTTCTCGCCGTCGACGGAGGCCGAGGCGTGGTCCCACCGAAGCCCGGCGTCGAGGATGACCGTCCCGCCGAGGCGGAACGACCGCTCTGCGAAGAGGCCGAAGACGTCGGTCGTGGCACCGGGAAGCGACGCCTGCGGTTTGTACTGCATGCCGGCGAGATACGTCGTCGTGTCCCAGTACCGCCGGTACGCTTCGACGCCCGCCGTCACGCCCCAGGCGGTCGCTTCGAGCCGGCCTCCGAGCGTCCGCGAGAAGGCGTCCGTTCCCATCGACCATCCGCGCGCCGCGGGCGCCCCGGTGGTCCGGTACTCGTCGGTCATCCAGTGGTCGACCTGTGCGTAGTAGGTGGAGAGCTTCGCCGCCGTCACGACGGCGGAGGGCGTGGCCTCCCACGTCAGGCCGAAGCGGTCCGAGTCGTCGTACACGGCGTCCATCTGCAGATACGGGTAGTAGGTGTGCGACGTGTCCTGCCGCGTGTAGGAGAACGTGACCGCGTGGTCCTTGGCCGGGACGAACCCGACGCGGGTCCAGGCGGTTCCCGCCCGGAACGCTTCGCCGTCCACGGCGTCGGCGCGGTAGTTCGTCAGCTCGGTGAAACGGCGGCCGTCGCCGTCCGAGAACGCCGTGGAGCGCCGATAGGAGTATCCGGCGAGGGCAGAAAACGCCTCGCCGGCCCACGAGGCCGAAACCGAGGGGTTGGCGTAGCCCCAGGATCCGGCGGCGCCGTTCGCGGTGGCGTGGAAGCCCGGCTCGGGTCTCCTCGTGACGATGCTCACGACGCCGCCCAGGCTCCCCTGGTTCCTCACGTCGAAAGGTCCCTTCGCCACCTCGACGCGGTCGACCTGGGCGAAGTCGACGTGGAAGGAGGGCGGGTCCATGTGGTTCGGGCAGGCGCCGTAGATCCGCTCGCCGTCGACGAGGACGTTCAGGTCGCGGCTCTGGTACCCGCGTACGACGACGTCGCTGGCGATGCCCCCCTTCCGGAGCTTCCAGACGCCCGGGAGCTGGACGAGCGCGTCGCCGACGTCGCGCGCGGAGCTCTCGCGGATCTCCGCGGCCTCGACGGCGTCGCGGGGCGACGGGCTGACGACCGTGACGCTTTCCCTGATCCCCGCGACACGCAGCGTCACGGCGAGGTCGCGGCGGTCGCCGGGAGCGAGCCTGACGTTCGCGACCGTTCGGGTCTCGAAGCCCGGCAGCTCGATCCGCAGCTGGAACGTCCCCGCGGGGAGTCCGCGCACGAGGAAGAGGCCCCGTTCGCCGGAAGCGATGACCGCAGCGGGCCGTGAGTCGGGCCCCTCGGGGAGTACGGTGACGCGGGCGCCGGGCAGCCCGCTGCCGTCGGTGGCGAGGATCGAGCCCGAGAGCGTCGCGGGGACCGGGTCCGCCGCGAGGCCCTTCGCCGCAAGCAGGGCGAGAAGGACGCAGGTCTTCAGCTTCATGGGTGCTCCATCGGGGTGCATCGAACGAACTCCGTGCGACCGTGCCGCGCGGAGCGCCGGGCGGGGCCGGGGGCGAGCCCCGGGCCGTCAGCGGGGGACGATGGAGGTTCGGGGAGGAGGGATCGCGGGGGCGGGGCCCCTGACCCCGACCGTGGCAGGGACGATGCAGGAGATCGGCGCGCCGGTTTCCCCGGCGACGGGTGAGGATTCGGCGAGGAGGGCCCCGTCGAACGCGTTCGGCGGTACGGGGACCGCCGTCCTGTCCGGGGCCTCGTCGCGGCAGCCCGACCACGAGGGGCTGGAGGAGGGCTCCGTGTCCATCTCGCCGTGACAGAGCCCGGCCTCGCAGCAGGCCATTTTCACGGGGCAGTGGCAGCCGTGCTTCTCGGCGGAGGGGGTGGCGATCCTCGCCAGGGCCGCGAGAGGGAGGAGCAGCGTCGCCGCGAGAACGGCCACGAGTGCCCCGGCGCATCGCCGCGACCTGCTCTTCCGCATGACAGGCTCGTTCTAGGCCCGGTCGGCCCGCTCGAGTATGACGCCGGTCATGCGCGGAGCGCTATTCGTCGGAAACCGGGATCGCGAGGGTCCGCCCTGCCCGGCCGCGCCTCCCTACGCCGCCGTCCCCGTCCCGAGGACGATCCTCACGCGATGGGTCCCGCCGTCGTCGAGGAGCGGAATCGCCCTCGGATCCTCGGGCCGCCCATCCATCTCGGCGCTGTCCACGCCGCGCGTGCGCCCCTCGGGGTTCTCCACCGTGATCGAGTAGCGCGTCGCGCCGACCCGCCACTCGATCGAGAACGAGGGCCAGGACGACGGGATGCACGGGTTCACGGAGAAGGAGGTGCCGGACCGGTCCAGGCCGAGGATCCCCTCGATCGCGACGCGGTACGCCCAGCCGGCCGATCCGGTGTACCAGGTCCAGCCTCCCCGGCCGCTGTGGGCCGGGTGGTCGTAGACGTCGCCCGCGACCGCGTACGGCTCCGTCATGTAGCGCTGGACCTCCTGGGGGGTCCGCGAGTGGTTGACGGGGTTGAGCATGTGAAAGAGCTCCACGGCCTCGTCCCCGCTGCCCAGGCGCGCGAGGGCCAGGACGACCCAGAGGGCCGCGTGCGTGTACTGGCCGCCGTTCTCCCGGACACCCGGGGTGTAGCCCTTGATGTAGCCCGGGTCCTGCGTCGTCCGGTCGAACGGGGGAGTGAGGAGGAGGACGACCCGCGATCCGCGCCTCACGAGATGCGTGCGCACGGCGTCCATCGCCCGCTCGGCACGCTTGCCCTGAGCGGCCCCGGAGAGGACCGCCCAGCTCTGGGCGACGGAATCGATCCGCCCCTCCTCGTTCTGGGCGGAGCCGAGCGGAGTGCCGTCGTCGAAGTACGCCCGCCGGTACCACTCCCCGTCCCATGCCTGCTCGAGCATCGCGCCGAGCCGCTCGCGCTCGGCCCGGTAGCGCCGGGCGCGTCCGGGATCGCCCCGCTCCTGGCAGAGCGGCGCGAACGCGCCCAGGACGGCGTGCAGGAACCAGCCGACGAAGACGCTCTCGCCGGACCCCTCGGGGCCGACGCGGTTGTACCCGTCGTTCCAGTCGCAGCTTCCGATGAGCGGCAGGCCGTGAGGCCCGGCCGTGAGGCCGCGCTCGATGGCCCGCACGCAGTGCTCGAAGAGAGGGGCGGTCTCGGGGGAGACTTCGGGGAGACCGTACTCCTCGACCTCCCTGGGCTCACCGGGCCCTCCGGTCGGAAGGGTGGGCGCCGTGAGAAACGGAATCCCCTCCTCGAGGACCGCGCTGTCGCCCGATGTCTCGAGGTAGCGCGACACGGCCCAGGGGAGCCACAGCAGGTCGTCGGAACAGCGCGTCCGGATGCCGTGGCCGCTCGTGGCGTTCCACCAGTGCTGCACGTCCCCTTCGACGAACTGGCGAGCCGCGGCCCGGAGGATGTGCTCCCGCGTGAGGTCGGGACGCGTGAAGGTCAGGGCCATCACGTCCTGGAGCTGGTCCCGGAAGCCGTACGCGCCGCTCGACTGGAAGTAGCCCGATCGGGCCCAGAGCCGGCTCGCGACGTTCTGGTAGAGGAGCCAGCGATTGACGAGGAGGTCGAAGGAGTCATCCGGGGTCGAGACGCGGACGGCGTCGAGCGTTTCGTCCCAGAACGCGTCCACGGACGCGAGCTCCGCGTCCGCGGCGGCGAGTCCGTCCGGCCCGGCGAAGAGCGCCAGCAGCTCCTGGACCTCCTCGAGGTCTCTGCCCTGGCCGAGGAAGAAGAGGACCCGCCGGGTCTCGCCGGGCGCGAGGTCGACCGTCGTCTGCAGCGCAGCGCACGGGTCGAGCCCGGCGCCGAAGCAGCCGCCCAGGGTCTGGCCCGAGAGCCCCGCCGCGCGGCCCAGCTGGCCGTTGCGTCCCAGGAACTCCTGGCGGTCCGCCGTCGCCGAGACGACCGGGTCGCTGCTGCCGGCGAAGGCGACGTGCCCTCGATAGGGCTCGTTGAAGGGGTTGCGCGCCAGCACGGCGCCGGTGGACGGGTCCTGCTCGGTCACGACGTAGGCCGGGCGGCCGGGCCTCGGCGGCCCGAGCGACCACTCGGCGTACGAGAAGAGGCTGAGGCGCCGCGGGCGACGGGACCGGTTCGTCAGGGAAAGGAGCGAGAGCTTCACGGGAGCGGCCCGGGCGACGAAGACGGTGAGCTCCTGCGACACGGCGTGCGCCACGGTGCTCCATCGGGTCACGCCCGCCCCGTGGCGCACCACCCAGCGCGACGCGCTCGCCGATCGCGGCAGCGGTGAAGGCGTCGCGCCCCGAAGGTCACCACTCTCCTCGTCGCGGAGGAAGATCGCCTCGCCGGTCGGGTCGGTGACCGGGTCGTTCGCGAACGGGGTCAGGCGGTTCTCGCGGCTGCTCTCGCACCACGTGTGGGCGGCACCCGAGGTCGTCACGATGCTCCCGAAGCGCGGGTTCGCGAGGACGTTGACCCAGGGGAGAGGCGTCTCCCTGTCGCCTTCGAGGACGACGGCGTACTCGCGGTCTCCTTCCGTGAAGCCGCCGAGCCCGTTGTCCATCGTGAGGATGGGCAGAGCCACGGGCTCGTCCGGAGTTCCCTCCTCCGGGAGCGCGCCGGTCGGAACGAACGGCTGAAGGACCCGGCTCTCGGGCTCCGGCCGGTCGAGCTGGCTGAGGAGGCTGCCGCGGTCGCCTGCGAGAACCGCCTGGGCCACGGCCTGGAGGAGGATGGTCTCCGCCTCCGGCATGGCGTCGGCGCGCAGGAGGAAGACCCCGCCCGGAGTCCCTCTCCACGCGCTCCAGGGACCGGAGGCGACGAGCTGGACGAGCTGCTCGTGCAGCTCGTCGCGGTAGCTGGTGAGCCGCTCGTTCAGGATCACGGCGTCGGCCTTCAGCCCCTTGAGGCGCCAGAGCTCGTGCGCCTTCAGGACCTGCCGCACGAGGGCGAGGTCCTCCGGGGCGCTGACCCTGACGAGGACGATCGGGAGGTCGCCCGAGATGCCGTGTCCCCAGAGTCCGGGCTGCCCGAGGGAGTTCCTGGAGAGGGTCCGGGCGTCGGCGCGCAGCGAGGCGTCCGAGAAGAAGACGCGCGATCCGAGCCGTTCGTAGAGCTGGGCCTCCTCGGCGGAGATGCCGAGGTGCCCGAGCGAGATCCGGGCATTCGTGTAGGCCAGTGCGTACGTCCGCGCGGCGAAGCCGAAGTCGTGGAACTTCTGGGCGAGCCCGAGGGCCGTTGGCCGGTCCGAAGCGACGCCCGTCGTGAAGGAGAGGCGGACGAAGCCGCCGGGCGCGAGGCGGACGCGGGTCCTGAGGCTCAGGACCGGGTCCAGGACGGCCCCCGTGGTTCCCGAAAGGGCACGGCCGTCGAGGGCAACGGGGTTCTCCGGGCCGCGTCCGCGGCCGAGGAAGCGCATCCGGTCCGTCTCCCACTCCACCTGCCCCTGCGCCCGCCCGTCCATGGCCAGGACGTGGAAGGCGAAGAACTCCGGGTCGCCCGCGCTGCGCGGCCGGCGCCGGGCGACGAGCGCCGTGCTCTCGGGAACCCACTCGGTCTCGATGAAGAGCTTCCCGAAGGCCGGGTGGGCCACGTCCTCGGCGAGAGAGCCGAGAGCGATCTCGACGTAGCTCGTCAGCTCGAGCTCGCGGGGGCGGTCGCTGCGGTTCGTCAGCGAGACGCGCCGCACCTCGACATCCTCCTCCGGGGAGACGGCCACCTCGAGGCGGGTCTCGATCTCGTGGTCGCTCCGTTCGAGGATCGCCTTCTCGGCGAGGAACTCCACGAGGAAGGTCCCGGCGTCCCTCCCGATCGGCTGGTGCCCGGCGGACCAGACCTCGCCGGTGTGGACGTCGCGAAGGTAGACGAACTGGCTCCCCGGGTCCCGCGTCCGGTCCTCCCGCCACCGGGTCACCGCACGGCCGCGGCAGAGGCTCGCGCCGCCGCCCGCGTTCGTCACGATGGCGATGTAGCTGCCGTTCGAGAGGATCTGGGCGCGTGGGTAGGGCGTGTGGGGCGAGTGGATCCGGCGGGGCGTGCGCGGTGGCGCGGCCGGCGCCACGTGCGTCTCCTCGGCGGGACGGGGATCGGTGACGGGGGCCTCCCGCGGGATCCGTTCCTGCAGGAGGAGCTCGGTCGCCTTGACGCGGGGGTCCGCGTGGAAGCGGCCGACCATGAGGTCCCCGCCCAGGACATTGGCGAGCGCGACGAGCGTCATCCCCTGGTGGTGCGCCAGGTAGTTCGTCACGACGACGCCGGCAACGGGCCCGGCCGTGAGCCTCTCGCCGGCCACGGCGTCGGCGTCGGTGGGCCTCGAGGGCGTGTAGTCGACGGCGTCGTAGTACCCGAGGGAGCCTTCCACGCCCTGGGCCGTCAGGCGCCGGAAGTTCCGCGCAGCCTCGCCCGGGTCGACGAGCGCGGCGAGCGCCGTGGCGTAGGGAGCGACGACCAGCTCGTCGGCGAGGCCGCGCTTGAGCCCGAGGCCCGGGACGCCGAAGGCCTTGTACTGGTAGTTGCCGAGCCGGTCGACGAGGTTGTAGGCCGATTCGGAGATTCCCCACGGGACCCGCCGCTCGCCGCCGTACGCGACCTGCCGGAGAACGGCCCTCTGGCACGTCTGATCGAGGAGCGTTCCGGGATACGTCCGCATCAGGAGGAGCGGCATCAGGTACTCGAACATCGTGCCGCTCCACGAGACGAGCGTCGGGACGCCGCCGACGCTCACGACGGGCCTGCCGAGCCGGAACCAGTGGCTCTGGGGGACGTCGCCCTTGGCGATGGCGAAGAAGCTCGCGAGGCGCGATTCCGAGGCGAGGAGGTCGTAGAACGAGGGGTCCCGTCGGCCGGGCCCGCCGGCGTCGGCGAGCCGGTAGCCGATCGAGAAGAGCTGGCGCTCGCGGTCGAAGAGGAACCCGAAGCTCATCCGGTCCGCCAGGGCGTCGGCGCGCTGCGACAGCTCGGAGAGCCGGCGAGCGAGAGCGGGCAGCGCGATCGCGAGCTCACGGCAGCCCTCGGCGAGCGTGAGGAGAGCCCCGGCGAGGTTGCCGCTGTCCACCGTGGAGACGTAGCGGGGGAGGAGGGGCGAGAGGTTTCGCGTGTCGTACCAGTTGAGGAGGTGTCCCTCGTGGCTCTCGAGCGCCTCGACGGTCGTCAGCGTCCGGTCCGTCCTGTCGACCATCTCTTCGGCCGTCAGCAGTCCGAGGTCGTGTGCGGCGAGCGTCGAAAGGAGCCCCATCCCGACGTTCGTCGGCGAGGTCCGGTGCGCGACGGTCGCGCCCGCGCCCGGGTCCGCACCCTCCTGGACGTTGTCCGGCGGGAGGCCGTGGTCGTCGGGTCCGGCGAGCGTCTCGAAGTACCTCCACGTCTTGCGCGCGATCCCGGCGAGGAGCGCGCGGTCCTCCGGCGTCAGCTCGCGCCGGGCGGGCGCGGTGGGCCTGCTCAGCCAGAACGCGATCCCGGGCGCCGCTCCCCAGAGGGCGGCGAACGGCAAGGCCAGCCCGAGGGCGTGCGGCCTGACGGCGGCGGTGAGGACGACGAGGGCGACCGCCGCGACGGGGCTCGCGGCCATCTCGAGGTAGAACGTGCGGACGCCGGACTTCAGCTGGCCCGCGGCGCGCCTTTCCTGGGACGCCGCCGTCTCCCAGTCGAGGAGGCGACGTTGCGTGACGGCGAGCCTCACGAGCGTCCGGCCGATCGCATCCAGCATCTCCCACGCGTGGTAGGGGAGGAAGACGAGGGTCAGGAGCGCCTGGGCCACCGCCGTGCTGAGCTCCTCGAAGACTCCCCGGACGTACATGTGCACGGGCGCTTCGGACCGGGATCGCTCGAGCAGGCGGGAGAAGGACGTCACGAGCGGAAAGGCGGCGACCGCGAGGCCGGCGAGGGTCCACGCGAGCGGGCTCCCGGGCAGGAACGTCCAGGCCGCCCCGAAGAAGACGAGGAGCAGGGGCGCCACGAGGCTGCGCCTCAGGTTGTCGAGGATCTTCCACTGGCTGATGAGCGGGAGGCGGTTCTTCGCGAACCCGTCCGCCGTCTTCACGACAGGAAGGAGCCAGGCGAGGATCTGCCAGTCCCCGCGCACCCAGCGGTGCTGGCGGCGGGCGTGGGCGAGGACGCTGGCCGGGTAGTCGTCCACGACCTCGACGTCCGAGACGAGCGCGGTCCGCGCGTGGAGACCCTCGAACAGGTCGTGGGAGAGGAGGGCGTTCTCGGGCACGCGGCCGTCCACGGTGGCGCGGAAGGCATCCACGTCGTACAGGCCCTTCCCGGTGAAGATCCCCTCGCCGAAGAGGTCCTGGTACGTGTCCGATACGGCCGTCGAGTACGGGTCGACGCCGGTGTGTCCGGCGTAGACCCGGGCGAACAGGGAGCCGGCCGCGCTCGAGTGGGTGACGCTGACGCGCGGCTGGAGGATGCCGTAACCCTCGGTCACCCTCTTCTCGACCGGGTCCACCACCGGCCGGTTGAGCGGGTGGAAGAGGATCCCGATCAGGCTCCTCGCCGCTCCTCTCGGCAGTCGCGAATCGGTGTCCAGCGTGAGGACGAACCGGATCGACGGGAGGATCGAGACGTCTCCGACCTTCACGCGAAAGGCGGGATCGTCCGGGTGGCGCAGGAGCCGGTTGAACTCCTCGAGCTTCCCGCGCTTTCTCTCCCAGCCCATGTAGACGCCTTCCTGCGGGTTCCAGAGGCGATCCCGGTGAAAGAGAAAGAAGCGGTCCATCGTCTCCGGCGCGTAGCGGCGGTTGAGCGCCGTGATCCCTTCGACGGCGGCGGCGAGGATCTCCTCGTCCCCGCTCGCGGTCGCCGTCGGCGCGTCCCGGAAGTCGCTCAGGATGGCGAAGTGGACGTTGGACTCGAGGTTCCCGAGGGCCTGCACCTCGAGGTGCTCGAGGAGCCGCTCGACGCCCGCGACACTCCCGAGCAGGGTCGGCACGGCCACCATCGTGCGTGCGCCCGGGGGAACTCCCTCCACGAGCTCCAGCCGGGGGAGCCGCTTCGGGGGAACGAGCGCGGCCACGAGGCGCTGAACGACGAGGACGGCCAGCTCGCTCGCCGGGACCAGGGCCAGGAGCGCCGCGGGGAGGGCCAGTGCGGGACTGCCGGACGCCTCCGCGTAGGTGTATGCGCCGAGGGCGCCGAGCCCGGTCACGAGACCGATGGCGCCGAGATAGAGCCCGGTCGCGCGCGCGAAAAGGGCCCGCTGCACACGCCGGAGGAGGGTCGGGCGGTGGGCCACGTCGATCTCGAGCCCGCGGCGGCCGCGTCCGATCAGGTGGTAGCCGACGTGGGCGGTCCGGTCCGAGATCCCCTTCTTCTCCGCCGCCTGCCGGGCGCTTTCCACGGCGCGCAGGGCCACGCGCACCTGCGCGCCGCCGGAAGGCTCGGCGAGCTCTTCGACGGCGTGCCGGTACCGGTCGCGGCTCTGGAAGTCCATACGGGCGTAGACGGCAACCGGGTCGCGCATGAGGATCTGCTCGACGAGGCTGACCTTCTCCACGAATCGGCTCCAGTCGAGCGTCGCGCAGAGCCTCAGGCTCGTGACGGTGTTGCCCGTGGAAACCTGGTCCGTGGACTGCTGCTGGTTCTCGGCGCGGACCAGGTCCTCGGGCGTGGTCCCGCGGGCCTCCAGAGCCTTCTCCACTCTCGCGGCGAGAGACGAGGCCCGGGGGTCGCGCTCGCGCATCCGGTGCCTGAGCTGGGCGACGAAGGCGCTGTGCAGAGGCTCCGGAAGCGCCTCGTGCGCGTGTCCGGCCGAGAGGGCCGAGAGCGCGGCGTCCGCCTGCCGCCGCGCGTCCTGGCCAGCGAGGATCCCTTCCGTCAGGACTCTCAGGTTCTCGAGGAGCGCCAGCTTCAGCATGCTCGGCCACGCCCAGAGCTCTCCGATCGTGAGAGGCGCCACGGTCTGGAAGGCGTGGACGAAACGTCCGAGGCGCTCGGGGTCGAGACGACCGTCGCCGTGCCGAATCAGCTCCAGCGCCATCGCGTGGATGCGGGCCTTGCCGGAGAAGTCGCGCGCGGCGAGCTTGGGGAGCTTCCGGTAATACCGCACCGGAAGGTCGTGGCGGACGGCGTGCGCCTCCGACTCGACGAGGTGGAAGTTGTCGAGGAACCACTCGGCGGCCGGAGGGACGGCAACCCCCCGGTGGACGTCGTCGGCCAGCATCCTGTAGGACTCGCGGAGGAAACGGAGGTTCGCGTCCAGGCGGGGCAGGACGTCGTACCCGCCCCTCGAGCTCTCCCGCGCCAGCGTGAAGACGCCGGCGAGGGACTTCGCGCGCTCTTCGAGGCTCTCGAGGCTCAGCAGCTCTCCGCGCAGCGGCTGCGACTCCCCCCGGGGCCGGCGATGAAAGAGGAAGCGCCTCATGCGGTTTCAGCCTCCGCTCGGGACGGTGAAATCGATCGAGAACCCGCCCTTCGTGGCGCGGAACTTCCCGTGCTCCCGGCCGGGGCTGGAGCGGTAGTCACCCGCCAGCGAGAAGTCGCCCGCGGAGAGCTCCAGTGACGTCAGGGCGAGGCGTGACGGTCCGGCCGCCACGTGGCCGGACACCACGAGGTTCTCCAGGTCGAGGACCTTCGCGATCCACCTGGGCAGGCCGGAGGGCATCAACGCGACGATCGGCCGGGCGTCGAGGAGGCTGCCGGCGAGGCCGGCGTCGAGCGAGCCGTCCCCGAGGCGAAGGCGCGCCTTCGGAGCGGAGAACGTCGCGGACCAGGGACGGCCCGGCGCGCCCTTGACCGTTACGTCGGAGAAGGCGACCTTCGTCCCGGCGAGAGACGCTTCGCCCCGCGGGAAGTCGACCCTCGGGACGAGGAGGTCGAGCCTGGCCGTTGCCTTGAACGTCCGATTGGGGGTCCGGAGCGTGGCGTCGCGCGCCGTGGCCGAGACGCGAATCCCGCCCGCACCGTGCTTCAGCGCGACCCGCGCGAGAATCCATCCCCTGCCTCCCGACACGTCGGCGCCGCCAGAGTCCGGCGAAAGGAACTCGAGGCCGGCGAGGTCGGCCCGCAGGTCCGAGCCACCGGACAGGATCTTCCAGACCTCGTTCCCCGGATGGGTCTCGGAGTCGAACCGCGGCAGCTCGCACCAGACCTCTCCACGCGTCCGGTTCGCCACCTGCGCATCGCCACGCCGCAGCGCACCCGAGTCGACGCCCAGGCGGGCGGGACCGACCCGCGCTTCCCGGCCCGGCAGCAGCTCGAAGGATCCCGCGACTCTTCCGTTGCCGTTCCACTTCCACGAATCGATCCAGATCTCCTCGACTCTCGCGACCGCCAGGTCGTCGATGACGAGCCGCCACGGCACAGGCCCGGTCGCCGGCACGGAGGGCGACGCCGGCACGAGGGGCGGATCGGCGAATCCTTCGATGCGCGGGTACCGCGCGAGGCGCACGGCCGTGGCCTCCTGGCGCGTCAGCCGCTCGCGCAGCCGGAACCGGAGCGTGCCGGCCCGCAGGCGCGTCGTGTGAAACCGGCGCTTCACGAGGTCTGCGAGCGACACGCGCAGCCTCACGTCCCCGAGAGCGGCTTCGAACTCGACGTTTTGGTCTCTGCTGCGCAGAGCGATCGATTCGAACGCGAGGTGTCCCGGCAGCCAGGAGGACGCCCCTCGATAGTCGACGGTGAGCGCGTCCGGATCCGCATTGATCAGTCTCCGGAGGAGGCTGGTCCTGAGGAGGACGTTCGTCGCGAGGACGGGCAGGAGCGGCAAGGCAAGGAGACCGGCCACCGCCCACCCGGCAGCCCGCAGGCCGCGTCTCATAGCCCAAAGCGCCGAATCTCGTGACGGGCGGCTCGTGGAAGCCGCCCGTCCGGCGTCCTCAGAGGACCCGTCGGCCCTGGATGACGCGGATGAGCACCACGATGATGGCGACGACCAGCAGGATGTGGATGAGACCGCCCACGGTGTAGGACGAGACCATCCCCAGAGCCCAGAGAACGAGGAGAATGACGGCGATTGTCCACATGGAATGTCCTTCTCTCCGTCAGCCGATGAAGTCGTGAGGCAGGGACGGAGGCCCGCCGCAGCCGGACCAGTTCTGCCCGGAAGGAAGCGCAAGCCGAGTGCCACCTCCCCGGCGGCGACGGAGGGCGATTTCGCGGGGAGCTGCCGGGTGAGAGCGGGGGGAGAATGGCGAAAGTGGAAACGAGTTCAATTCCCGTTGAAAGGAGTACAGGGCGCCAGCCAGGGATCTCCGCGTCCCGCGGATGGTCCGGGCGGCGTACCGGCCTCTCAATGGGACGGCACGACCCTCGCAAGGGGGCTCGCGATGGAGGGAATATGAAACTCCGACCTGGTCTCCGAACCCTGCTCGTACTTGCGGCCGTCCTTCTCACGTTCCCACCCGCGGCGGCCCAACGTGACGACGACCAGTACGACGACGGAATCCGCCAGTCCGTGGCCCGCGTGTCGTACTTCGAGGGTGAAGTGTCGTTCAATCGCGGCGATGCGCCGGACGACTGGCAGCCCGCCACCGTCAACTACCCGATGACGCTCGGCGACCGGATCTGGACCGGGCGGAACGGGCGGATGGAGCTCCAGCTGCGCGGCGCGACGGTCTACCTCGCGGCCCAGACCGAGCTGGCGGCGCTCGACCTGGCGCGAGACGTCCGCCAGCTTTCCCTCAGCCTCGGGACGGCGTCCATCCGGATCAACCGCCTCGATCGGGACGAGATCTTCGAGGTGGCCACTCCGAACGTATCGGTGACCTTCGAGCGGCCCGGCAGCTACCGCGTCCAGGTCGACGAAGACGGCAACAGCCGCGTCTCGGTCTTCCAGGGCCGGGCCTGGGCAGCCGCCGCCGGGGGCCAGATCGACCTGGACCGCGGCGACCAGATCCGCGTCTGGGGCATCGACCGTCCCGACTACGACCTCGTCCGCATCGGCCGCACGGACAGCTGGGATCGCTGGGTAGAGCAGCGCGCCCGGCGGTATCGCTCGGTCGGCTCGGTGTCGTACGTCCACCCCGACATCTACGGCATCAACGATCTCGATGCGTATGGCTCCTGGGAGAACCACGCCCAGTACGGTTCCGTCTGGTACCCGAGGGGAATGGCCGCCGGCTGGGAGCCGTACCGGGCCGGACGCTGGATCTGGCGTGACCCGTGGGGCTGGACGTGGCTTTCCTCGGAGCCCTGGGGCTGGGCGCCCTACCACTACGGCCGTTGGGCCGTCGTCCGGGGCCGCTGGGGCTGGGTTCCGGTCGGCCCTGGCAACCAGTACCCCGGGTACTCGCCGGCCGTCGTCGGCTTCGTCGGCGGAGGCGGGGGAGGCGTGTCCTTCTCCATCTCGATCGGCGGGTTCGTCGGCTGGTTCCCTCTCGGTCCGCGCGAGCCGTTCGACCCGTGGTGGCACCGCTCGCGTTCGAACGTCAACGTGGCGGGATTCAACTACGCCTACCGCAACCGGGTGACCGTCGTCTCCCGCGACGTCTTCGTCGCGAGCGGAAGGGTCGACCGGGCCTTCGTGAGCGACGCGAGAGTCCTGCGCGACGTCTCGAGGGCACCCCTCGTACGCGGCCCGATCCCGGTCATCCCGACCCGCGAGTCGATCCGCGTCAGCGCGGTCTCCGTCCAGGGGCGTGCCTCGATCCAGCCGCCGCAGAGGATCGCCCAGCGTGAGGTCGTCACCCGGACGGCCCCGCCGCCGGCGCCGCCGTCCTTCGACCGCAAGCTCGAAGTCATCCGGGAAAGGGGAGGCGAGCCCGTCCCCGCCGACGTCTCGCGCCGCCTCTCGGTCGAACAGAACCGTGGAGAGACGCGCAGCCAGCCGGTCCGGCCGGCCGCCCGCGCGGAAGTCCAGCTGGCCCCCCGCGGCGACGTGAAGGCTTCGCGCCAGCCGCAGCCGCTGCCGCCCTCCTCGACCCGGGTCCCGGCGACGCCCGAGCGTTCGCCGCTCGGACGCGACGAGACCCCTCAGCCGCGGGTGTGGGAGCCCCGGCCGGAAACCCAGCCGCAGCCCGCGCCCCCGACCGCGGCGCCGCGTCGTGGCAACGGTCAGGGTGCGCCTCCGACGCGAGATCGTGCGCCGGCGCCCGAGCCCGAGCTGACGAGGGAAGCGCCGCCGATGCGTGCCGCTACGCCGATGCGGCCGCCGGAAAGGGCCGTCGATCGGCCCGCTCCTCCTCCGACGCCAGCGGCGGCGAGGCCGCCCGCGACGGAGACCCGGCGCGAGTGGACCGATTCGCAGCCGGCCCCTGCACGGTCCGACAGGGCCGAGCCGCAGAAGGCCGAGCCGCAGAAAGCCGAGCCGCAGAAAGCCGAACCGCAAAAGACGGAGCCGCGGAGGGCCCAGCCGCAGAGGACCGAGCCCCAGAAGAACGAACCGCAGAAGAACGAACAGAATCAGGTCCAACCGAGTAAGCGCCAGGCGAGGCCCTCACCCACCCCGACGCCGGTCTGATCACGACGGCGAAAAGGTGAAGAAGAACGACTGATGGCCTGACGCCGATGGGCTCTGCCCTGGAAGCCCCGGACCCCCGGCGGAACGATTCCGTGCCGCCGGGGGTTGCGGCGTCCGAAGAGCCTTCGCCCGACGCCTCGCGCCGGAGTGCCGAGGACGTGCTGAAGCGTCATGCGAGTGACGGCGTCGCGGGCCTCGGCGCTGCCGAGGCGGCAGAACGCCTGGAAGAGCACGGACCAAACGAGCTGACCGAGCGGGCCGGTCGCAGCCGGCTCGCCATCCTGCGCGAGCAGCTCTTCAACGTCATGACCTTCATTCTCCTCGCCGCCGCGGCCCTCTCGGCGGTGCTCGGAGACTGGATCGAGGCCGTGGTCATCCTCGTCATCGTGGTCCTCAACGCGGTCCTGGGCTACACCCAGGAACACCGCGCCGAGCGGTCGATGGCCGCGCTCGCGCGGATGTCGGTTCCCACGGTGAAGGTGCGGCGCGAGGGGCGGGTGCTGGAGATCTCTTCGCGCGAGCTGGTGCCGGGCGACGTCGTTCTCCTGGAGACGGGGAACGTCGTGCCGGCCGACGCGCGCGTCCTGTCCAGCGTCAACCTGCGGGCGCAGGAGTCGGCGCTCACGGGCGAGTCCGAGGCGGTGGAGAAGGACGGCGCGCTCGTCTTCACGTCCGAGAAGCCGCTCGCCGAGCGCCGCAACATGGTCTACGCGGGGACCGTCGTCACCTATGGACGCGGTGAAGCCGTCGTGACGGCGACCGGAATGGCCACCCAGCTGGGGAAGATCGCCGGCCTGATCCAGTCCGTGGTGAAGGAGAAGACCCCGCTCCAGAAGAGGCTCGATCGCCTGGGCCGGGGGCTGGCCATCGCGGCGGGCGTCCTCGTCGCGGTCGTCTTCCTCCTCGGCATCCGGACGGCCGGGACGCGGGAGGAGGTCTTGCAGGTTCTCCTCACCGCCGTCAGCCTCGCCGTCGCGGCCATTCCGGAAGCGATGACCGCGGTCGTCACCATCGCCCTCTCCCTCGGGGCGCAGCGCATGCTCCGGCGCAAGGCGCTGATCCGAAAGCTCCCGGCCGTGGAGACCCTCGGCTCCGTGAGCGTCATCTGCTCGGACAAGACCGGCACCCTGACCCAGAACCGGATGACGGTCACGGCGATCGACATCGCCAACCGGCGGATCGACCTCGTCCAGAGGGAGGACGGCGGGCATCTCACCCTGAAGCGTGCCGGCTCGGCCGAGGAGGCGGGCGCGCACGTCTCGGCTCTCGACCTCCTCCTCGTCGGGGGCGCGCTGTGCAACGACGCCGTCCTCGCGCCGGACGGGGATCCCGCCGCGGGCTTCCACGCCGTGGGCGACCCGACCGAGAGCGCGCTCGTCCTGGCGGCCGCGGAGTACGGCGCGAGGAAGGACGACCTCGACGGGGCCCTGCCCAGGGTGGCCGAGCTTCCATTCGACTCCGTCCGCAAGCGGATGACGACGGTTCACCGGATGCCCGTGGCGGATGCCCAGGTGCCCGCCGTCCTCGGGCCGCTCTGGGCGCGGCGCAGCCAGGACGTCGCGACGCCCGACTTCCTCGCCGTCACGAAGGGCGCCGTCGACGGGCTGCTCGAGGTGACGCGGTCCGTCTGGGTGGACGGCGCGCTCGTGCCGCTCGACGACGACCGGCGTCGCGGCGTGATGAAGGCGCACGACGACCTCGCGGCGAAGGGAATGCGCATCCTGGGTGTGGCCGTTCGCCCGGTCGATCACGTCCCGACCGGTCCGGAGCTGTCCGGCCTCGAGACCGACCTCATCCTCGTCGGGCTCTTCGGACTGCTCGACCCGGCCCGGCCCGAGGTCACCGAGGCGGTGGCCCGCTGCCGGGAGGCGGGCATCCGCACGGTCATGATCACCGGCGACCATCCGCTGACGGCCGGCCACATCGCCAGGCAGGTCGGGATCACCGAGAGCGATGAGTTCCTGACCGGGCAGGACCTCGACGGGCTGCAGGACGAAGAGCTGCGCGAGAGCGTCCACCGTGTCTCCGTCTTCGCCCGCGTCGCGCCCGAGCACAAGATCCGGCTCGTCTCGAGCCTCCAGGAGCAGGGCCTGGTCGTCGCCATGACGGGCGACGGCGTCAACGACGCGCCCGCGCTCCGAAAGGCCGACATCGGAGTGGCGATGGGGATCACGGGAACCGACGTCGCCAGGGACGCGGCCGAGATGGTCCTCCTCGACGACAATTTCGCCACGATCGTGGCGGCCGTGGAGGAAGGCCGGAAGATCTACGACAACATCCGGAAGTTCATCAAGTACCTCCTGAGCTGCAACGCCAGCGAGATCGCTGTGATGCTCCTGGGGCCTCTCCTCGGCATGCCTCTGCCGCTCCTGCCGCTCCAGATCCTCTGGATGAACCTCGTAACCGACGGGCTGCCGGCCCTGGCGCTGGGCGTGGAACCGGCCGAGAAGAGCATCATGAAGCGGCCTCCCACCTCGTCGGAGGAGAGCATCTTCGGTCGCGGCCTCGTGGCGTTCGTCGCCGTGATGGGCGTCGTGATGAGCCTGATCTCGCTCGGCATCGGCCTCTGGGCGTTCCGCAGCGGCGACCCGGCCTGGCAGACGCTCCTCTTCACGACCCTGATCTTTTCGCAGGTGATCCTGGCGCTGGAGGTCCGGTCCGAGCGGACCTCGCTCTTCCGCCTCGGGCTCTTCACGAACCCGCTGATGGTCGGCGCGTTCGTATCGACGATCGGCCTCCAGGTGGCGGTCGTCTACGTGCCGTTCCTCCAGAAGGTCTTCAAGACCGCCCCCCTCGGCGCGCGGGACCTGCTCATCGCCTTCGGATCCGGCCTCACGATCCTCGTCGTCGTCGAAGTCTGGAAGCTGGCTCTTCGACGGATGGCTGCGCGCTGATCCCGGGCCCTCCGCGGCGCTGGCAGCGGGATTGCGGTACCCGGTCCGAGCGCGCGACGCAACGCAGCGGTCACGTGCCGATGCGGATTCTCCAGGGGCGAAGGGTGGGCTGAAGACATGAGCAGCGCAGGGGATCTGGGCCGCACCCACGAGTCGACCTTCGGAACGGTCGCGATCGCGCCACGGGGAGAGACCCGGCCGCGCCCGGGCGTCGGGACGGGCCGGGTCGTCCTCAGGGTCGCGGGCGTCTCCGGGGGCGCCTCCTACGACCGCGGCGGCGACCCGGACGGTTGGCGACCGGCGTCCCTCGGCCTGTCGGTGGCGACCGGCGATCGTCTCTACGCCGGAAGAGGGGCGCGGCTCGGGCTCCACTCCGCGGGTCTCGAGATCCACCTGGAGGCCGGGGCGGGGCTCGAGGCGGTCGAGCTCACGCACGAGGTCAAGCGCTTCTACGTCTGGGGCGGGGAGGCCTCGTTCCTGGTCGGGCGGCTCCTGCCCGAGGAGTCGTTCGGGGTCGACACCCCGAACGCCTCGCTGACGGTCGAGCGTGCCGGGGAATACCGGATCGAGGTCGGCAGGGCAGATGACACGCGTGTCGTCGTCGGCGAGGGCTCCGCATGGGTGTCGGCCGCGGGCGTCGCGATGCCGCTCGGCGCAGGCGACGTCGTGAGGGTCGCCGGCATCCGGTGTCCCGTTCACGACGCATCGACCGATCCGAGCCCCGAGTTCCGGGAGTTCCAGGTCGCTCGGATCGCGAGCCAGACCCGGGATCGCGTTCTTCTCTTCCGCCCCCGCCAGTGCCACTGAGAGGGCAGGAAGGGCAAGAGGTGGCGCATGCGCCGCCTCTTGCCGGTTCCTCACATCCAGTAGGGCTGGACGTCGTAGAAGCCGTAGATCCTCTCCCCCCAGGCCCGGTCGGTCATGTCGGGCCAGGCGCCCTTGTCGAAGCCGGGCGCGCTCTCGAGGCGCTCCTTCGAGATGTCGAGGGTGAACGTGTGAGTGACGGTGTCGAGAGTCATCGCCTTGTAGGGAATGGCGAACAGCTTGTCGCCGATCCCGAGCACCCCTCCGAACGAGAGGACGCAGTAGCCGATCCGCCCGGTCTCGAGCTCGATCATGAACTCCTCGATGGTGCCGAGACTCTCGCCGGCGAGGTTCTTGACGGCGTTTCCCTTGAGCGTCGACGCGGTGAGGAGCTTGGGTCGAACTTCCATCAGAGTGGTCGTCATGAGGGTCTCCTTCCTCTTTGCGGCCGGCGAGCACGGCCGCCCGTGCCGAGCCCTGCGCAATCGGGATGCCACGATGAGAGGGGCCGCACGGGGGCTCGTCGCGTTTTGCAGACCGTTCCGGCTGCGTTGAAAGGACTACATCCTCGCCCGCTTCCCCCGCTCGAGGTCGTGGCGCGGCGGATCGGGATCCCGGCGCGAGGCGTGGGATGGAGCGGGTCCCCCGCGCTGGCACCCCTCTTGCGCTTCAAAGGTGGTGAGTGAGACGCGATCGGGTTCCGATCTGCCGAGAGAGGTACCGCTGGCAGAGCTTCTGGACAGGCTCGCCGAGCGTGGGACGGACCTCGCCGCGACCCGGTTCCTCATGGCGCGCACGGAGCTGGCGCAGGACCTCGAAGTCCGCTTCCGCCGCATCGCCTTAGTCGCCGGGGCGATGCTGCTGGTCGTTTTCGGTCTTCAGTTTCTCGTGGTCTCGGGCTTCCTGGCCCTCGCGACGGTGCTCGCCGGATGGCTGGCCGCGCTCGTCGTCTCGGCCGCCGCCCTGATCGCGGGGGCGGCCCTCCTGCTGGCCGCGCGCTCTTGGGTGAGCGCGCCGTTCCTCAAGAAGACCCTCGAGGCGCTCAGGGAGGATCTGCGATGGATCAGAACCCTCCTGAAGTGACGAAGCGGCCCGGCAGCCGGGCCGAAGAGCTCGATCGGATGGCCCGGCGAGGCGACGGCCTCAGGACCGCCATCGGATGGGACGTCCTGGACGCCAGGACCCGGGCCCGGAACGCATTCGATCTCCGTCGGCAGATCGCGAGGCACCCCTTCGTCGCCGCGGCGATCGTCATCGGCGGCGTGCTGGTCGCCACGGGGATCGGGCGGTCGCTCCTGCGCGGTGTCCGGTCGTCCTTTGGACCGACGCGCCGGGCGGGTTTGCAGAAAGCGAGAACACGCCCTCGCGGCGGAACCGGGCGCGGGCCCGGCACGCGCGAGGCAGATCCGAAAGGAGGAATGTGAATGAACGGAATCAAGGGTGTCGCGATCATCCTTCTCGTGGCGGGCGCGCTCGCGCTCGTCTACGGAGGCTTCACGTACACGAAGAAGACCCACAAGGCCGAGCTCGGCCCGCTCTCGTTCTCGATCAAGGACAAGGAAACCGTCAACGTGCCGGTCTGGGCCGGCATCGCAGCAGTAGTGGCCGGCGGGGTTCTGCTCTTCGTCAACACGAAGAAGTAGCCGCGCCCGAATCCGCGCCGGAGTTCCCCATGGCGCACGAACCCGCGGCCCCGGGGGCCGCTCGAAAGGAATGACCACAATGACGAAATCCCATCTCAGATTCCTCGTACCCGGCCTCCTCGCCGCGGCCTCGATCGCGATGACCGTGGGGTGCGCCTCCTCGATGACGACCAAGGACACGCGGCAGGCGGACTCGGCCATCACGTCTGCCGTCGAGAAGACGCTCAGCAACAGCGAGAAGGTGAAAGGGCGCCAGGTGGAAGTCCAGACACGGGAGGGCGTCGTCTACCTGACCGGCGTCGTGGACACGGAAGAGGCGCGGCGCGAGGCCGGACGGATCTCCTGGCGCACGGCGGACGTGAACGGCGTCGTGAACGACCTGACGGTCGGCGAGAGGACGGTCGGCAGCTGGACCGACGACGTCATGATCAGCTCGCAGGTCAAGTCGAAGCTCATCGCAAACTCCGAGATCAAGGCCGGGGACATCGACGTGAGCTCCTCGCAGTCGGTCGTGACCCTCATCGGGCGGGTCAGCTCGTCGACGATCAAGAGCGACGCCGAGCGCATCGCGCGCGGCACCAAGGGCGTCAAGGACGTGAACAACGAGCTCACGGTCGGCACCGGGAAACTCTAGACACCGGATAGGAACAGAAAGGGCCCGGGACGCGGGCTCGTGCGGCGGCGGGGATTCCCGGATCGGGACCCCGCCGCCGCGTTTCTGTTTCCGGGCGACCTCGAAGGAGAGAAGCCCTGCCGGCCGGAGTTGGCGGGCAGGGCTTCGACGGAAGCGGGGTCGTGTCGTCGGGTCAGGTCAGGCGGCTCTCCTCAGGTACCAGGTCGAGACCAGCCCCGTGAGCGCCATCAGGATGAGCAGGCCCCAGGTGGAGAGCGTCGGTACGCCCGTGGCGCGGTCGACGAAGACCGTGTAGTCCCGGGTTCCGGGGCAGCCGTTCGCGTCGACCGCCGTGATCGTGAAGTTGAACGAACCGGTCGCCGTCGGGGTGCCCGACAGGCTGGCCGTCGGGGTCGCCGTGAGCGGGCTGAGCAGGAGGCCCGGCGGAAGGGCACCGGCCGACACGCTGTAGACGTAGGGCGAGGCGCCGCCTGTCGCCGAGATCGTCTGGGCATAGAGAACGCCGAGGACCGGGTTGGGGAGCGTGGCGGGGAGGACGGTGACCGTCGGGCAGCCGGCCGGAGCGACCACGACCGAGTAGGCCTGGCTCACCTCGCAGCCGTTCGCGTCGGTGGCCGTGATGGTGAAGGAGTAGGAGCCGGGGGTGGTCGGCGTGCCGGTCAGATTGACGGTCTTGACCGCGAGGACCGAATCGAGCCCGAGGCCCGGGGGCAGCGCGCCAGCCGTTACGGTATAGACGTACGTGTCGGGGGTGCTGCCGCTGGCGGTGATCGGTTGGCTATAGAGAGTGCCCACGACCGGGTTGGGAAGGGTGGCCGGAAGGATCGTCAGAGGCGGACAGGCGAGCCGGGCGCAGCCGCTGATCGAGTTGCCCCCGGAGCCCGACATCGTCACCGCCCCCGTCGCCCCGGTTCCTGCAATGGCTCGTCCCGTCACGTTGGCGCCGGAGCCGATGGTGATGCTGGCATCCGCGAAGACGTTTCCACGAAAGCTGGTGCCGAGGAGGCTCGCGGAGGTGCCCACCCTCCAGTACACGTTGCAGGGGTCTGCCGTACCGACGATGTTGGAGCCGGTGTTGGCGGTGAGCGAGGTATCCACCTGGAAGATGAAGACCCCTCCACCGTTGAGAGTGAGGGTTCCGTTGTTCGCCAGGTCCGCCGCTCCTCCCGTGAAGGAGTAGATGCCCGAGGTCAGCGCCTGTCCGTTCAGCTGGGCGGGGAGCACCGTGCCGGGTCCCTGAAGCGCCAGGAAGTTGTAGGCGGCGATGGCGTCGGAGTGAGCCTGCTGCACGGTCGCGTTGCTCGTGGTGTGCAGGGTGAAGGGAGGGGCCACGCTCGACGGCGGGAAGTTCGTAATCGTGGGGGTCGGATAGGAACCGACATCTCCCGTGACCACGGTGCCCGTGCCGGTGGAGCCGGTCACTCCCGAGTTGCCCAGGACCGAAAACTGCTGAACGACTCCCAACGGCGGCGCGGTCTGGGCCGCCGCCGGCGAGCCTCCGCCAAGAAGCACGGCGATTCCCGCTGTGGCCAGAAGACTCAGGCCCTTCGTCTTTAACATCTGCGGCTCCTCCTCGATCTCTGCAAGAACTCGTATTCGGTTAGGGCCAGCCGGCCTTCATCCGTTCTGGCGACAAAGGCCCTGGAAGCCCTCTGCCCGCGACAGTCGCTCATCCGAGAGCTCCCGGTTCCCACGACACGATTGACGGAGAACCCTCGAGCTTCCTGACGATTCCCTGGAAAGGTTGATCCCGTGGTCTCGGCGACGTCATTGCGAGTCGCAGGCCCGGAGGGCTTCCGGGAATGCCGTCGCCCGGGCCACGATGTCGCGCCCCCGTCGAAGCCCGTCCCTCGGGGCTTCCCGATCGATCCGGGCTAGCCCGCTGGTCGCTCACCAGTCTCCCGGAACAGCACGACCCTCGTCTCCGTTCTCTTGGCTTCGTACATAGCGATATCGGCGTTCCTGATGAGTACGTCAGCGGTCGCGCCGCCTTGTGGAAACACGGCGATGCCGATGCTGAGCTCCATGACCAGGGTCACTTCGTCGAAGGTGCAGGCCTCGGAGATCCGCTCGCACAAGTGCTTCGCGAGGCGAACCACGGCGTCATCCTGCTGGACCTCCATCAGGAGACACACGAATTCGTCGCCTCCCCAGCGACAGATGATGTCTTCATCGCGAAAGAACGACCTGAGACGCGCCGCCATCGTCACCAGCACCCGGTCTCCCAGGCCGTGACCATGGGTGTCGTTGATGGTCTTGAAATCGTCGATGTCGATGAAGAGGACGGCGAGTCTCCAGCCGTGCCGTGTCGCCTGGATCAAACCGTGTTCGAGACCCTGCTCGAAGGACGCACGATTCGGGAGGCCGGTGAGCGTGTCGCTCAGCGCTGCTTCCTGCGCTGCTTTCCCTCTCGCTTCGGCGTTCAGGAGCTCGTAGCGCGTCTCGGCCAGGTCGGTCCTCACGCTGGCGAGCTCGGATTCGATGACGACGCGCTCGGCCATCTCATGGGCGAGCGTGACGTTGACCAGCTTCAGATCGTCTGCGGCCTTCGAAACCCCACGCTCGGCATCTTCGTTCCGGGTGAGGGCCTGCCGCATGACGTGGGGAGGAATCACGTCCTGTTTCAGAGCGTCGTTGACCAGCGTGAGGTCGCTGGCAGCCTTCTCGACGGACGCCTTGATCTTCTCGTTCTCGACGAGGACGTGCTCGATCGAGGCCCTCCTGGCGGGGGCGTGTCGCTTCAGGTCCCTGGGTTTCGGTGTCATGCGCATCTCGCTGTGTCGAGGGTGGTCCGAGGCGGGCTTCGCCACGGGATGGCTGGGCCGCCAGTCGCTTCTCCGTGTTTCCTCCGGTGTGGTCGCGGCATCGAGTCCACGCCTTCCGCCTTTCCGATGCAGCCTCGAATCCCGTGCAAGGCACGGGCTCGTCCGCACCGTGCCTCCGGGTTGCGGCGCACGTTGCGTGCCAACGTCGCTCGTTGCCTCGGATCGGCGGCGGCCCGCCCCTTCGACGTCGGCGGGAACGATCGTGGCACCGGGCCGGGAACGATTTTCAAAACGGATGGGAGGATTTCCACGCCGCGCGAACGGAGGACGCTCCACAGCCGAGCCGCGTCCCCCGAGGAAGCGCTCCCACGCTGGCAGCGGACTTGCGCTGGCATGTCCGTACAGACCGGGCAGATCCGTCACGTTCCGGGATCGCGGTCGACCCGGCGACCGTCATCGATACACCGGCGGCCGGACCGTCTCCGGTCCCCCCAACGTCTCTCCTCTTACAGAGGAAGAAGAAGAGGTCTCGAAATGAAGAAGCTGATGTCCTGCCTCGCCCTGGGCGCGTGCGCAATGCTCCTCGCGGTGGCGACCGCTCCCGCCGCCTTCGCTCAGAGCGATCCGCAGCAAGGGACGTTTACCCTGACGGAACCGCTCGACGTCGGGACCGTCACCCTGCAGCCGGGCACCTATCTCATCAGGGTCGTCCTGATCGACTCCAACCGCGACATGCTCCAGGTGACGACGACCGACCGGTCGAAGGTCTTCGTGACGGTCCTCTCCAGGCCGCACGTGATCCTGGACGACGAGGTCATGCCTGAGAGCCGCTACGTCGTGTGGGCGACAACCCCCGGCCAGCCCCGGGCACTGAAGACGTGGTTCTCCGGCGACCGGACGACCGGTCACGACATCGTCTACCCGCAGGGTCGCGCCATCGAGCTCGCGGCCGCGGCGAAGGAGTCGGTGATCGCGATTCCGGACGCCGTGACGGAGACGGAATACAAGACGGCCCCCCTCCTCGTCGTGACCCCGGACCGGACCGTGAAGCCGTACGACGCGATGGCCGCCCAGACCCCGAGGAAGCCCGCTCCCGTCGCGGTTGCCGAAGCGCGTCCCTCCGAGCAGCTGCCGAAGACGGCCAGCCGCATTCCTCTCTTCGCCGGGCTGGGTCTGCTGTCGCTCGTCGGGGCCTTCGGCCTCCGCGCTCTCGCTATCCGGGCGGCGTGACGGGGAGATAGGACCGTGCTGTGGCTTCGCCGAGGCGAGATCGCGCTCTGCGTGATCGGTTTCTCGCTCCTCGGCGGAGCCGCCGCGGCGACCGTTCGGTCCCGGGTCTACCAGGCGCGCCAGGGGCGCGCCTTTTCCGATCTGGACGGGCGCATCGCGACGGCGGCCGGCCCGGCTCCGGCTTCTGTCCTCGTCTCTTCCGTGGAGACGAGGACGGCGCCCGGCCTCGATCCACTCGTCCTCGGCCGGATCGAGATCCCCCGGATCGGCGTTTCGGCCATCGTGCGGGAGGGGGACGACGACGCGACCCTGTCCGTGGCGGTGGGACGCGTCCCCGGCACGGCCCGTCCGGGCGAGCGAGGGAACATGGCTCTCGCCGGCCACCGGGATTCGTTCTTCCGGGAGCTCCGGCACATCCGGGTCGACGACGTCATCCGGTTCCGGACCCCCGGACGGGAATACGAGTACCGCGTGGACGCGACGGAGGTCGTCGAACCGGAGGAGCTGAGGGTCCTCGCTCCCTCCGCAGCCCCCGTCCTGACTCTCGTGACCTGCTATCCGTTCGGCTACGTGGGAAGCGCACCGAACCGTTTCATCGTGCGAGCCTCCCGGCTCACCGACTGAACGGAGGGCGGCCATGCTCGAAGCGGGAGTGACGGGCGCATCAGTCGATCCGGACCGTCCCGTGCGGTTCGAGGTGACGCCGAAGTCCGTGGGGGCCCTCATCCTGGTCGCCGCCGGCCTCTGGCTGCTGATAAGGCTCTGGCCCGTTCTCCTCGCTCTCGTCGCCGCTCTCGTCGTCGCCGGAACGTTGAGCCCGGCCGTGCGCTGGCTCGAGGAGAAGCGGGTCGCACGTGGCCTGGGCATCGCGATCGCCTTCACGGTCTTCTTCGTCCTCGCGGTTCTCGTCGCAGCCCTGACGATCCCGACGCTCGTGGCGCAGGCCACCGGCCTCATCGAGCACGAGCCCGCGCTGCGCGCGCAGCTCGCGGGTCACCTGGAGGCCTCCCGCCTCACCGCCCCGCTCGCGACCTGGCTTCGGGGCCTCCCGCCCGACGCCCTGACGAGCGCCGTCGGAGCGAGGGCCCTGGCCTTCTCGATGCGGGCCTTCGAGGTCGTCGCGTACGGGCTGAGCGCCCTCTTCCTGGCGCTCTACATCATGGTGGACCGCGATCGCCTTCGGGGAGGGCTCTTCGCCGTCGTTCCCCGTTCGCGTCACATACGCCTTTCCCGCATCGTCATGAACCTCGAGACGATCGTCGGCTCGTACATCCGCGGGCAGATGATCACGTCGCTCCTGATGTCGGTCTTCACGTTCGTCCTCCTGAAGGCCTGCGGCGTGGAGAACGCCCTGGCCCTCGCGGTGTTCGCCGGCCTCGCGGACGTCCTGCCGTACATCGGACCCCTCCTCTCCGTCGGGCCGGCCGTCCTCGCGGCCTTTCCGCGGGGGCCCGTGATCGTCGTCGTCGTCCTCGTCGCCATGTCCGCGTACGAGGAGTTCGAGAGCCGCGTGCTGATTCCCCGCATCTACGGCCGGGCGCTGCGCCTTCCCTCGTCCGTCGTCCTCTTCGCGCTCCTGGCGGGAGGCACTCTGATGGGCATCCTCGGTGCTCTCCTGGCCCTTCCCGTCGCGGCCACGGTGATGATGCTCGTCGAGGAGCTCCGGGTGGACCTGCCCGGCGAGCAGGAGAGGCCCGCGGACACGAGCCTCCGGGAGGGCGACGAGCGCGCCGAGGAAGAGTACGAGCGCCGGACGCACGGCGTCGGCGCAAGGCAGGCCGCCGGCATCGCCGCCGAGATCTCGCAGGACCGCCGAAGGGAAGACCGCCACCCGGAAGAAAGCGCGGAACTGAGCTGGTCGAGCGAGTTCGCCGACTGACGGCCGTGGGGACCGGAAGGCGCGCGGGGCGGGTCGTCGAACGTCAGTCGCGGTCGTGGTCGTGTCCGTTCGCGCGTCCCCGGTTCCGGTCGTTCTTCGACTTCCACTCGCGGTAGTCGTTTCCTTCGAAAACGCGCTGGTGCGACCAGTGGGCCGGCTCGTAGCGCCAGGCATTCCCCTGCCGGGCATAACGCGCTTTCACCCAGCGGTTGCTGCTGTGGTTCGGGCGCTCCCAGCGTCCCGGCATCCAGGCCCAGTCGTTGACCTGCCAGTCCCACGAGCCGGCGAGCCAGACATAGTCGCGGCCCGGGCGGTGAGGCCTCCTTTCACTCCGCATCCTCGGTGGCGCCCGGTGGCCGACGCGGACCTCGAGGCTGGGAAGCGGGATGTCGAACCGGAAGTGCACCTGGGCCGATGCGGGCATCGACGACAGGAGAAAGAAGGACATTGCGGCGATGGACTTACCGAGGACTTTCAACTGCAAATACCTCGATTGGTACATGCGCAAGAGGCGTGCCGTGTCCGACCGTCCTCCAGCCGATCGGATCGAAGGGGACGATGAGGTGATGGCAGGGGACTTGCGCTCTCGAGGGGGGTCGTTTCGTCGAGGCGGGGCGGCCGCACCGGCGGGCGACGGGCACGGGCCGGGGACGGGCCCTGCCGAGCCGGAGAGGGGAGACGAATGCGGCGTGCCGTTCGCGAGATCCTGGCGTTCCTGGGCGAGACCTTCCGTCGCTGTTCCCTGCACGCGATCGACACCCAGAGCGCCGCCCTCGCGTTCTATTCCCTGTTCGCGCTGGCACCGTTGCTCTTCGTCATCCTCTCGATCGCCGGGCGCTACCTCGCCGAAGGGCAGGCCCGACGGGAGATCATTCGCCAGCTGCAGGGTGTGATGGGTCCCGAGACGGGGACCGCCGTGGCCGCGCTTCTCGTGAAGGCGACCGGGCCAGGTCCGGGCGCAGGTTCCCTCGGCGTGGCAGGGGTCGTGCTGCTCGTCCTGGGGGCCACCGCCGTCTTCATCCAGCTTCAGGAGGCCTTGAACCGCGTGTGGGAGGTGGCGCCGAGGCCGGGATCCGTCCTCCACTCGCTCCTGAAGAAGAGGCTGGTGTCCTTCGGCCTCGTCCTGATCGTCGGGTTTCTCCTCTTCGTCTCGCTCGTGCTCAGCGCCAGCCTGATGGCGCTCACGGACCTTCTCTCCGCGGACATTCCGCTTCGAGTGGCGCTCGTGACCTTCGCGAACGAGATCCTGTCGTTCCTGGTGCTCGCCGTTCTTCTCGGCCTGATCTACCGGGTCCTGCCGGACGCGAACCTCGAGTGGAAAGACGTCGGCCTGGGCGCCGTCGTCACGTCGCTCCTCTTCTCGGTCGGGAAGTGGCTGATCGGCCTCTATCTCGCGCGGACGACCGCAGCGGCGCAGTTCGGGGTCGCTGGTTCGCTGGTCGTCGTCCTCCTGTGGGTCTACTACGAGTCGTTCATCCTGCTCCTGGGCGCCGAGCTGACGGCCGTCTACTCGAGTCGATACAGGCAGCGCCCCGTGACCCCCGCTCCGGGGGCCACCAGCGCCGGGACGCTTCCGGCCCGAAATCCCGGATGACGGACACGGCACGGTTCGTGCGAGGTCCGCAGGCATGAGATGCCGTCGACCAGCGAGAGTCCCAGTGCTCGCGACGTTCCTTGCCGCCGCCGTCTGCACGGCAGCGTCGCTCGCCCAGGCGCAAGCCGTCAGCACCTCCGGAGCCGCGGCCGGGACGGCCTTCGTCGAGCAGCCCGCTCCGGCGATCGAGGAACCGATCGTCGAAGCCGCGTCGCCCGATTCGCCGCCGGAGGCGACGGCCCCCGTACCGTCCGCCGGCGTTTCTGAAGATGGTGCTCCTCGACACGGGGCACGTCCTGTCGGCGCCGGCGCGCTGGCGGGGCCGCGAGTGGCTCGTCTTCGCGGGCTCCACGGCGGCCCTCGCCACGCTGTCCCTTGCGGACGAGACGCTCAGCGACTCCGCACGCGAGCGCGGGCCAAGCTCCGGCTTCGCCGGCGAGATGTACGACCAGATCGGTGGGGGAGGCTCCATCCTGCTCCTCGGGGGGTTCTACCTGGCGGGGATGATCGGAAAGGACTCGAAGGCGAAGAACGTCTGCCTGGACGGGCTGACGGCCAGCCTGATCGCGACCGGGATGATCACTCCGGTCATCGGCACCCTCGTCGGACGCGAGCGGCCGACGGAAGAGCAGGGTGCATATTCCTTCCAGCCTTTCGAGGGACGTTCCTTTCCCTCGGGCCACTCGACCCAGGCGTTTGCCGTCGCATCGGTGATCGCGACGTCGTATGACCAGTTCTGGGTGAAGGCCGCGGCGTACGGCCTGGCGACGATGACGGCCTGGGAGCGCGTTCGGCGCGGCAAGCACTTCCCGACCGACGTCGTGGCCGGGGCGGCCATCGGGACGCTCGTCGGCCACTCCGTCGTCCATTTCAACCGCAGGCTCCGGTCCGGCGAGAGGGAGCCGGAGATCACGGGCGCCCGTCTCACCCTGCTTCCGGTCGTCGGCGCGGGCACGTACGGCGTGTCGGCGACGCTCGACTTCTGAAGGGCGGGTGCACGTGCAAGGGAGAGAAATGACCCCGATGCTGCGACGATGGCTCGCCGCGACGCTCCTGGCGGGCACCGCGTTCGTCGCGTGTCCGGCAGCGGCACAGGATGACGGCCGGTGGGAGATCGGCGCGTTCGCGGGCAGCTCTTACGGGACCCGTATCTACCAGGACCCCGGCACCGACATCGCGATCGGCCGGGGCACCGCGTACGGCCTGCGGGGTGCGTACAGCATCGATCGCAGGTTCAGTCTCGAGCTGACCCTGTCGCGGGCCACCCCGCGCCTGGAAGCGAGCGATCCGACGACGGGGGCGTCCCTCGCGCCGTCGGCGCCGGTCGGCGTCACGACCTGGGAGGTCAACGGCCTCTACGGGTTCGGCGCGGGCCGGATGCGCGGCTACATGGGCCTCGGGGCGGGGGCCATGACGCTGCACCCCGACCTTCCAGGTGTTGCCGGCACGGCGGAGACGGGGTTCGTTGCGAACGTGGCGATTGGCGGAAAGCTCTACCTGGGCGAGCGCCTCGCCCTGCGTGTCGACGGCCGGTACCGCTGGAGAAGCGCCAGTCCCGCGACGGACACGGCCGTCTGTGGAAGCCTCGGGTGCTACGGCTCCAGCAGCGACCTCTACTCGAGCGCCGAGGTCACGGGCGGCCTGTCGTACCGGTTCGGGGGACCGCGCATAGGGGATCTCCCGGCCGCGCCCGCGTCGACGACCTCCTCCGCCGTCCTGGCGGCGCCGTCGAGACGCCCGATCCCGCCGGAGCGCTTCTATGCGGCCGCGGGCGAGATCGTCATGGCCGAGCTCCTTCCCTGGGCCTTCAGCCGCTACGTCACCGAGGAAGAGTTCGCCTACATCTCGATGGACACCGTGAAGGAGAACTTCAGGAACGGCTTCGGCTTCGACCAGGACTCGTTCGACATGAACCAGTCCATGCACCCGTTCCACGGGAGCCTCTATTTCAACGCCGCCCGGTCGAACGGCTACAGCTACTGGGAGTCGGGCGCGTTCACCATGTTCGGCAGCCTGGCGTGGGAGTTCTTCATGGAGAACACCCAGCCCGCTCTCAACGACCTCGTGAACACCACCCTCGGCGGCATGTCCCGGGGCGAGATGGCCCATCGTATCGGCGGAATGCTCCGCGACAACCGGGCGCGCGGCTCGGAGCGCTTCTGGCGGGAGCTCGGAGGCGCGATCGTGGACCCGATGGGCGCCTTCAACCGCCTCGTCCACGGCGAGATGTCCGGCTCCTACCCGAACCCGGACGAACGCTTCCCGAGCCGCTTCAACGTCGTGGGCGACCTCGGATACCGGCACATCAGCAACCAGGCCGAGAGCCCGAACCAGGCGGTGATCTCCGTCTCTGCCGCTTACGGCGATCCCTTCGCCGGCGAGATCCGCAAGCCGTTCGACTCGTTCTGGCTCGAGGCCGACATCGCTTCGGCGGGCTCGGGCATCACACGCATCGAAGGGAGAGGAATCCTGAGAGGGTGGGAGCTGGGAGACCACACAGGGCGTCTGCGGCACATCCTCGGGGTCTTCCAGGAGTACGAGTACTTCAACAACGAGTCGCAGGTCTTCGCGGCGCAGATCTTCAGCGCCGGACTGCTGTCGCGGTACCAGGTGGGGACGAACCTCCACGTGGGGACGGACGTCACCGCGATCGCGTTTCCGCTCGCCGCCATCCAGACGACCGATTTCCTGAACCCCGAAACCGGACGGACCTACGACTTCGCGCCCGGCGGCGGTCTGCGCGTGGCGGGCCGTCTCTACCGGAAGGAGCGGGAGATCCTCCGGCTGGGCTACGGGCTCGCCTGGGCCCACACCGCGAACGGGACCTCGTCCAGCAACACGCTGCAGTTCTTCCGGGCCAGTGCGCGCCTCCCGGTCACCGGTTCGTTCGGCATGGGCGCGGGATACTCGTGGTACAGCCGCCGAACGACCTACTCCGCCTTCCACGAGGGCACCGCCACGCAGTCCGAGTGGCGCCTCTTCGCGAGCTTCCGCCTGTAGTCAGCGGATCTCGAAGTCGGCGACGATCGGAAGGTGGTCGCTGGCGATCCGCGAGATCCGCAGCCGGCAACGCTTCGCCGCGAAGAGCGCCAGCGGCCCTCGGTAGTAGATGCGGTCGAGGGGACCCCTCGGGAAGAAGGACGGGTAGGTCAGAAGCGTCTTCTCGCCTCTGGCCGTGCTCTCGGTCGCGGACCGGAACTGCATCGGTCCGGTGAAGACGGGAGTGAGCTGCGAGCGCCAGTCGTTGAAGTCGCCCCCCACGAGGCAGGCCGCGCTGGGCGGCAGGGACGCCAGCTCGCGGGAGCGGGCGAGAAGCGCCACCTGAAGCTCTCGCTGGCGGGCCGAGAGACCGAGATGCAGGTTGAAGACTTCGAGGCGGTGGGTGCGACCCCCGGGATCGCCGAGGGCGATGGCCGTGTGCTGGCAGCCGCGCCGTTTCAGGGTGCCGATGGTCAGGTCGATGTTGCGCTCCAGGAGGATCGGATGCCGGCTCAGGGTGGCGTTGCCGTAGCGGCCCTTTCGGAGCGTGACGTTGTGCCCGATGGCGAGGTAGGGATACCCCGTGCTCTGCGCCAGCTCCAGGCCGAGATTCAGCCTGCGGGAGCGCGGGACGCCGTCGTCCACCTCCTGCAGGAGGACGATGTCCGGCTCGTAGGTCCCGATGATGCGGGTGACCCGCTCCGGACGAAAGCGCCGGTCGATGCCGATCGCGCGGTGGATGTTGTAGGTCATGACGCGGAAGCGCATCGACACCATTATTCCCCTGCCATGGGCGGGCGTTTGAAAAGGCTGCCCGGGCCTTTGCACTTCCTCCAGCCGGCCGCCCCGACGGCGCGCGCGGGAGGGGCGACGCCAGGTCAGCCCGCGCGGCGGCGGTTGCCGATGACGTCCAGGGCGGCGATGTGCCTCTTCTGGTTCGGTATCAGCACGTCCTGAAGGAGCGACCTCGTGGGCCCCGACGCGGTCTCGAGCGCCTCCTCGTACTCCTTCAGGCCGTGCGTTTCACCCTCGCACAGGGACGAGAACGCGGTGGAGACCCCCAGCATGTTCGCGGACGACTGGAACGCCCTCGCGAACGCGCCCCAGGCCCCGGCGGAGCCGGCCGGCTGGCCTCCCAGCCGAAAGACCTCCGTGCGCAGGGCCTCCGCCGACCGGGTGTGCTCGGCCGAGATGCGCCGGATCTCCGCGGTCTCGTTCGCCGTCATGTCGGCCGAGAGCGCCAGGGCCTTTTCGTGGGCCTCCTGGGCCGAGATCTCGCCCCGGAGAAGGGAGTTCAGAACTTCGACGGAACGCTCTGTGGGGACTGTCGTGCTCATTGTGCTCGCTGCTCCCTCCGCCCTTCGAAGCAGTCCACGTGCCATTGGTCGTGGCACGTTCCGTGCTCCAGCCTCGTCGACATAGGAGGGAATACCCATGAGCACGAACACCATCCTCATCATCGTCGTCCTGATTCTCCTGTTCGGGGGCGGGGGCTTCTACTGGAGGGGCCGGCGAGGGTAGTCGACGTACGGGCCGGGGCGGAGAAGCTCCGCCCCGTGATGCCGGCACGACCCTTGCGCGAGCGCGACACAGCCGCATGCGCGGTTTCGAGGAGGATCCGATGAAAGCTATGGGACGGGTGGGGCTCCTCAGCCCCGTGACCCGCATCTCTCTCGTCCTGGCGTTGCTGGTGGCCGGAGCGGCAGCGGCCCAGCCCTGCCCCCCGGGCACGACGATTCCCAACTTCCGCTTCGTGAACAGCTCGCAGGACTTCCCGCGGCAGGTCACGTACGCGTGGGACGCCCCTTCGGGCGCCGCCGCCGACACGACGTATCAGGTGTTGCGCGCGGTGGCGGGCGACTACTGCTCGCCCTTCTCCGCGTTCACGGTGATCGCGGAGACGACCTCGAGGATCCACACCGTCACACTCGAGACGGCCGACCGCGTCTACCAGTTCTGGGTGCGGGTGAAGGACTGCGACGTGTCGGCACCCGGGTCCTGGCTCGACGATTCGTTCGTCGTGCCCCCGTCGCCTCCCGTCATCGCGATATCGGGAACGGCGGCGAACCAGGTCACCCTGTCGCTCACGCAGGGGGACTCGCGCACCGCGGCCGTCGTCCTCGAGAGGGCGGGTGCCGACGGGTACTTCCGGCAGATCGACACGAAGTACTTCTACGACATCTGTCCGGCGGGAACCGTTCTCTCCGAGATCGATTTCGGCCTCGCTCCCGGCACCTACAGCTACAGGGCCTGGGCGTTCAACCAGGGTACGACCCAGCAGATCTACTCGAACACCGTGACCGTCACCGTCAGCGGCTCCAGCGCGGAGCTCCCGATCGTCAACTTCTACTCGGCCAGCCCCGCGTCGGTCGCGCCCGGTGAAGCGGCGACCCTCAGCTGGTCCACGACCGGGGGCGACTCCGCGTCGATCGACCAGGGTGTCGGACCGGTTCCGACCTCCGGTTCGGTCGTCGTTCACCCCATGACGACGACGACGTACACCCTCACGGTCACGGGTCTCGGCGGCGCCACCGTGAGCCGGGTCCAGGTGATCGTCACGCCGAGCCCGCTCCCCGGAGAGGTGGCCGCCACGATCGTGACCGTCGTCTCCTCGCCGGGTCTCAACGGCGCCTTCTACCGGACGGCGGTGCAGCTCAGCAACCCGTCGGGGAGCCTCGCGTTCGGCAGGCTCGTCTACCACCCGAAGGAGCGGAGCGGTTCGGCGGGCGACTCCTTCGTCCGCTATACGCTGCAGCCGCGCCAGACCCTCCAGTTCCCGAACGTGCTCGGCCTCATCGGCACCACCGGAAACGGGAGCCTCGACGTCGTCCCCGAGGGCGGCGCCACCCCGGTCATCAGGGCTCGTGTCTACAACGACGCGGGGTCGCTGGGCACGACGGGCGTCACGGAGTACGGCCTTCCTCCCGGCGACGCGCTGTCGGGCGGGGATTCCGGCGTCCTCCTCGCGCCGTCGGACTTCCAGAAGTTCCGCTTCAGCGTCGGTCTCAGGACCCTCGACTCCGGCGCGACCCTGACCTTCACGCTCCGCGACGCCTATGGCAGCGAGCTCAAGAAGTTCACCCAGAACTACCCGGCCACCTACTACATCCAGCGGTCCGCGGCGGAGTTCTTCGAAGGAATCACTTTCACGGGCGACGAGAGCGTCACGGTCACCGTGACCTCCGGCTCGGCCTTCGTCTACGCGACGGTCGCGGACAACATCACGAACGACCCGGCCATCCAGATCGCCCGGCGGCTCCCGTAGGCATGATCGGCATCCGGAAGCGGCCGGCGCTGTGGCTCGCCACCTCCCTGGCGAGCCTCCTGATGGCGCGGCCGCTTCCGGCGGCCCGGATCGCGGGCGTGACGTTGCCGGAGACGGTCGAGGCGGGTGGCCGGCAGCTGAAGCTCAACGGTACGGCCCTCCTGAAGAAGCTCGTGATCCGGGTCTACGTCGTGGCTCTCTACCTTCCGGTGCCGGCCCACGAGACCGAGGCCGTCGTCGGCCCGGACGTTCCCAAGGTCCTGATCCTGCAGTTCCTCCGGGCGGTGAGCCGGGAACAGCTCGTCACGCCGCTCGAGCAGGATTTCGCGAGAAACGCGGGGGAGAAGGGCAGGCGGGCCCGGGGTCAGATCGCGAAGATGCTGCTGGCCATCAAGGACTTCAAGAGTGGAGACCGGATGACCTTCACGTACGAGCCCGGCAAGGGCTCGACGATCAGGATGTCGGACGGGACGACGACCGCGTTCGAAGGGAAGGACTTCGCGGACGCGTTCCTCCTCGTCTACGTCGGCCCGCATCCGCCGAAAGAAGAGATGAAGAGGCGCCTTCTCGGGCGCGCCTGACGCTGTGGCACCGAGGTGAAGCGCCTCACCGGCTGATTGCTTTCACGGTCCGCGGCGCGTACGGTGCAAGGCCGATGGCGTGTCGGAGGCGGTTGACCCTGGGCGGACTCGTCGGCATCGCCGCGCTCGCCCTCGTCGGGGCCCCTGCGAAGACGTCACTCGCGGCCCCCGCCGCCCGGTTCCCGGTGGACCTCGTCGCCTCGATTCCCCCGCGTACCCCCTTCGCTCTGACGGGCTCGCAGCTGATGGCGCGCCTCGCGTCGTCGAGCCGGGAGGAGCGGTCGCGCGTGCTCGTCGAGCAGCTCCTCGAGGGGAACATCCCGAGCGCCCTGCGGCAGCTCCGGTCCGTGGTGACGAGCACGCCGGGTCCCTCCGGCGCCCTCGTGAGGGCGGTCGTGTGGGTCATGCCCGACTACCTCGCCGTCGGTTCGGACGAGGACTTCGTCCGGGTTCCGCTCGGGCTCCCCGAGGCCCTCGCCGTCGCCCGGAAGTTCGGGTTCACCCTGCCGACCCGCAAGATCGTGAACACCATCCACGTCCAGGCCGAGGCGAAGCTGGATCCGCATCCCATGCCCGCCTGCAGGGCGATGACCTCCGTCGCCTATTTCAAGGCCCACAACGAGACGATCGATCGCCAGCAGCGCCGGTTCGCGCCGGGTACGCTCGTCTCGGGGACCAAGAAGGACGTCGTGATCACGCCCCGCCTCGCGTCGTACCCGGGACGCGTGGCGATCTACGGCTGGCTGCGTCCCGACGGCGAGGCGATCCAGCCTCTCAGCACGGTTCACGAAGCACGGTACGCCGACTACAGCCACGGCATCCGCCTCGTGAGCAGCACGGTCCTGGTGGACGGTGAGGCGCGATCGGTGTTCGACGTCCTCGAAGATCCGTCCCGGGCGGGTCTTCTGAGCGACGAAGGGCCGGACCCCAACGCCCGTCGCCTCCTCGGTCCGAGCTGAGCTGCGGCCCCTCAGGGCGGCGGCAGGCTCTTGCAGCACCGGAAGCCGAGGTGGTAGTTCGCGTGGCTCCTCGGGTCCAGGACCCTCGTCCCGTGCCAGAACGGGGCGCGCCACCGGCACCAGTCCTCGTGCGCCCTGAAGTCGTCGAAGGCGAACCAGCTTCCCTTCATCTCGGTCACGCCCAGCGTCCGGCTGCCGCGGCTGGACATCTGCCTCTCGTCGAGCGGAAGGTTCATGTGCTCGGCCGCGTTGCCGTGGAGGTCGAAGACGCCGAGAGAGCTCCGGCACTCGGGAAAGGAGCCTGCCGGGAACGTGTTCGAGCCGCACCGCTCCCAGCCGCCGCCCGGGCAACCCGGGGTCTTGTGACTGGACGTTCCGCAGACGCCTTTCCGGAAGGCGGGACCGTAGGACCAGGACCTGTCCGGCGTGGCGGGCCCGGTTGTGCGTCGCGCGCATCCGGCCCACGGCCGCCCCGGCGTCCCCTCCGGCGTCCGGGCCGAATCGATAGTCGGGCGCCAGGAGCGCGCCGGCGCAGGCCCCTTCCCACTCGTGCGCGTCGCAGAGCCTCTTGCCGAGCGCCTCGCAGACCTCGGCGGCCTCGCCGGCGCGGATCCAGACGACCGGGACCTCGCACGGGATGTCGGGGAACTCGAACTGGTCGATGCAGGAGCGCGCCTGTTCCGGGGTCTCCCTGGCCGGGTCGAAGAGCGGCGCCATGAAGGGGCCGCCACAGACCTTCGCGAAGAGCGGGTTCACGTCGGGAACGGCCTGGGCGGCGCGTCGATCCCGGCACTCCTCGAGGGTGAGCGGATGCTTCGAGATCGCGGGGTTGCCCTGGCCGGCGAAACGCGAGCGCTCGAAGATGCGCCGAACGGCGGTCATCTGGCTCGAGGTGTACCCGTGGGACTTCTCGAGCTTCAGAAGCATCGCATCGTTCCGGTCTTCGAGGACCGTCGCGGCCGCGAACGACGCCGGCAGCAGGACGGCCGCCAGGACGGCGTGGACCCGCCAGGCGAGAGGGGAGCGGGGTCCTCGGTTCATTTCGCCACGATGGATGTCGGAGGGGCCGGAGCGGCCGGAGCGGCCGGGGTGGCAGGGGAGGCCTCGGCCCTCGCCGCGCCTGGCGGTTCGGCCGGCCTCCCTGCGCGCTTTCTCATCAGGTAGAAGAAGTCCCGGTTGTCGGCGACCGCGAGGAAGCGGGGGATGGTCGTGCCTCCAGAGGTCTTGTCGAGGACGCTCATGGCGCGGACCAGGTGCTCGACGTCGAGACGGCCCTGACGGGACCGGTAGAGCGCGAGGTAGGTGTGCTCGGGCGCGTTCATGTCGAGGTGCATGGCGTACTGGCAGCCGTACGAGGCCAGGACCACGGCCATGGCCGACGGCGTGGCGCTGGAGAAGTACGCGAAGACGAGGAACCGCCGCCCGTTCCACTCCTGAATGCCGGCGCCCGCCCGGACCGACCTGAGCCTGGAGTCCTGCGATCCCCCCCAGTTGCCCTCTCCCCAGTGTCCGACGAGCGCGCCCGCGACCACCTCGCCCGTCCGGGGCTCGACCTCGAGAAGGGGCACGCCGTTCTGCCGGGCGGAGCGGACGCGTTCGAGAAGGGCGTCGTCCGCGCGCGACCACGTCTTCATCGCGACGTTCCCGTCGTCGAGCGCGAAGAGCGTGGAGAGGCCGGGCTGCAGGCGGCTCATCACGACACCTCCCTCCACGAAACCGTAGTGGCTGCCCGCGTTGACGCGGGCGAGCGCGCCGGAGCGGAAGGCGCCGTGAGCGCGCTTGAAGCCGCCGGCGAACGTCGCGATCACCCTGTCGGCGACCTGCGGCGGGACGAACCCGGTCGGCTCCAGCGGCACGAGGTCGGAGAAGCCGTCCGGTCCCGGCCGGGCCGGCGTCCGTACGGCGGGCAGCGCGCGTTCCGACCACCCGACGTCGGGGTGGTCCGTGCCGAGTCCGAACCCGAGATCGAAACGCTCGAGGTCGAAGGCGATCAGGTAGACCAGCGCGCCGGACTCGGTGGCGTCGAGGGCGCGCACGGGGCTCTTCTCCAGGACCTCTCCCGCGACGCGCCCGGGCGTCATCAGGCTCACGAAGACGCCGGGAGTGGCGGTCGCCGGGTACCACCTTCCGACGACGGGCGCGCCGCCTTCGGCGATCGTGATCCCCAGCTCGCGCGAGACGAGCCGGTCCGTCCGGTGCAGCGGGTTCACCAGCGCTGCGCGGGGAAAGTCCGGACCGTCGGGCGGCTCCCGGACGGGGGCCGCGCCGGGTGCGAGCTGGGCCTCTTCGAGGAATGCGTCGGCATAGAGGGTGTTCTTCACGAGGGCGGTCAGCCCCTCGCCGCCGGGCACGTTGCTGCGCAGGAAATCGGCCGCCCACTCCCGCGAGGTGCGGGAGCCCTGCGTCCGGTGCCGGAGCAGGACGTCGCCGTCGCACAGCGCGGTGTAGGGCCGCCGTCTCTTCTCGAGCTCCTGCATCCGTTCCGGGACCCGGGCCGACCAGAGGTCGCAGGGGCGTGGTTTGCCGGGTCCGGCAACCACGAGGCCGGAGGGGAAGCCCGGATCGAGGACGAGACGGTTGATCTCGGGACGGGCGTTCTCGAGGTGAAGCCGCGTCTCCTCGCCATCGCTCCAGATCAGCTCGAGAACGTATCCGTCGTTGATGCGGGGGTTCAGATCGGTGAGAACGGCGGTTCCCTCCCGCCCGGCAGGCCCCAGGATCTCCATCGAGGTGACGCTTCGAAACCGCTGCAGCTCGAGGGGCGACTGCGGACGGCGCACGACGACGGCTTCCGCACCGCTTCTGAGCATGCCGGTGTCGGTCCGAAGGCTCGCCGGCGAGACGACGGACGAGGGCGCTCTCGTGCGCGCCGCCAGCGCGGCCGCGTGGTCCGCCGCAGTCACCCTCGAGGCGAAGTGCTCCGTGAGCGAGGGATCCGGCCGGCGCGGGACGCCTCCGTCCGCAGTTCTCCGGAGCCGGTTCACTCCTCCCCAGCCGAGGGCCAGGAGGGCGACGGCGCCGCCCGCGATCAGCATTCGGGCTCTCATTTCAACGTATTCGGTCCGAATCGGGTCATCGAGCTCACTCCGTCTCTCTCAGAGCACGAACCGCGCCACTGACCACGCCCGCGAGGGTCTTCTCTCGCCCGGGAGGCCGCGATGGTCCGCGGGCGCCGGTGGCATCGGTGTTGCGCCAGGAGAGGCGTGAGAAATGACCCGAGATTCCTCCAGACCTGTGCTCTCGCTTTGCTCTGCGTCTTCCCGCTGCAGTCCGCCGCCGCCACGACGGCCCGCAAGGCCGCACGTAACCCGCGGTCGGGCCTCAGCTCGTCCGGCGCGAACGACGCGTCGAGAACGCCGCGCCTCGCGCCGGCCAGCGCCTCGAGCTCGTCCGTCCTCAGGGTCCAGGTCCTCCTCGACCGCACCCACTTCTCGCCGGGAGAGATCGACGGGCGTTACGGGGGCAACACGCGGAGGGCGGTGGCCGCCTTCAACGAAGCGCATCGGCTCGGGGGGGGTGAAAAGGTGGATGCGAAGACCTGGGCCGCCCTGAACCGGGACACCGCGCCCGTCGTCGTCCCGTACGTCCTGACCCCCGGCGACGTCGTCGGGCCCTTCGAAAAGCTCCCGCTGGAGACACCCGACCGGGCGAAGCTGAGCGCCCTCGGTTTCGAGTCGGTCGTCGAGTCGCTCGGGGAAAGGTTCCACGCGAGCCCGGGGCTCCTTCGGGCGCTCAACCCGGGTGCCGCGTTCGACGCGGGCGCCAGTATTCAGGTTCCGAACGTCGAAAGGGTCCCGCTCGAGAAGGCGAAGGGCATCACCGTCCGGGTGAGCGAGAGCGATCACTCGGCGGTGGCCGTCGGTCCCGACGGAGCCGTGCTGGCGCGATACCCGGCGACGGTCGGGAGCGAGCACGATCCGCTCCCGCTCGGGGAGTGGAAGATCAACGGAGTCGCCACGGATCCGAGCTTCAACTACAACCCCGAGCTCTTCTGGGATTCCGAGCCGGGCGACGAGAAGGCGAAGCTCCCGCCCGGGCCGAACAACCCGGTCGGGGTCGTCTGGATCGACCTGAGCAAGCCGCACTACGGCATCCACGGCACGCCGGAGCCTGCGACCATCGGGGGGAAGACCTCCCACGGCTGCATCCGGCTGACGAACTGGGACGCCCGCGAGCTCGGCGGCCTCGTCTCACCGGGAGCTCCCGCGCATCTCGTGAAGTGAGGCCGCCCTTGTGCGTCCTCGCCGGCCTCGCGATCGCGCTTCTCGCCCTCCCGGGCGCTGCGTCCGGTGAACCGCCCGACGCGCGGCTTCCGGCGCGTTTCCGGGACATCGGAGGGCGCTCGGGGAAGCTGCTGGCGTTCATCGAGACCCGGGAGGGGCTCGACGAGCTGGAACGCGCAGGCCTCCGGGTGACCATCGAGAAGCCCGGCATCTATCCCTTCGAGTGGCCCGCGGGCTGGCCGCCGGCCCACGCGAAGAGGGGAGCGAGCGTCATCCTGCTCACGCCGTTCACGGACAAGCGCGACGGCCGCATCGGCGCGTACGTTCTCGGAAGCTGGCCGAACGAGAGCGGCGCGACGGATGCGTCTCCCGCCGCCGCCTATGCGGCCGGCCGTGCGGCGTACGCCCTGCCGCGCGGATTCATCGAGGTGACGAGGGCGACGGCCGCGAGCCGCGTGTCGGAGCACTTCCGCCTCGGCGACTTCCTCACGAAGGACCAGCCGGGCGTCTGGCCGAAGTACCTCGTCCTCGACCTGAAGCTCGTCGACAAGCTCGAGCTCCTGATCGCGGCGCTGGGCGAGTCCGGGCATCCCGTGAAGGGGCTCCACGTCATGAGCGGGTTCCGGACGCCGCGGTACAACGCACGCGAGGTCGGGTCGGGCGGCCGTTCGGCCGTGTCCCGCCACATGTACGGGGACTCGGCGGACGTCTATCCCGACGACGACGGGAACGGCCTCATCGACGACCTCGACGGCGACGGCTGCGTGGGTCCTGGGGATGCGCGCATCGTGGCGGAGGCCGCCGAGAGGGTGGAGAAGGCCCATCCCGACCTCGTGGGAGGGGTCAGCGTCTATCCGGCGACGGCCGCGCACGGGCCGGTCGTCCACGTCGACACGCGCGGGTCGCGCGCGCGGTGGTGACCGGATGAAGCCGCTGCCCGTGAGATCCGCCAGGCTCATCCCCCTCCTGCTGGGGGCTGCGCTGCTGGTGCCGCTGACCTGGTGCCTCGTGCGGGCCGAACGCGACGAGGTATCCGAAGGGAAGCCGGTGCTGGCGCCGAGAGCCCGGACGCCCCGTCCGACCCGTCCGACCGCCAGCGCCCCCAAGCCCGCGCCGGTGGCCGTACCCGGGAGTCCGGCGGGAGACGACGCGCGCTCCGACCTGCTCCCGCGGGGGCTCCTGATTCCGGTCGCGGGGCTGGATCTGCGCGACCTCCAGGACACCTATACGCAATCGCGGGGCGCCGCCCGCTCGCACGACGCGATCGACATCCTCGCTCCGCGCGGGACGCCCGTTCTCGCCGTGGACGACGGGGTCGTGCGAAAGCTCTTCACGAGCGTGCGGGGCGGCCTGACCGTCTACCAGTTCGATGTGGGGGATCGGTACTGCTTCTACTACGCGCACCTCGACGGGTATGCCCCGGGGCTCCACGAGGGACAGCTTCTCCGAAGGGGAGACCTCGTCGGTTTCGTCGGGGCGACCGGGAACGCGCGTCAGGACGCTCCCCACCTCCACTTCGCGGTCAACATCCTCGACGCGGACAAGAAGTGGTGGGGCGGCACGCCGGTCAACCCGTACCCGCTCCTCGTCAGAGCTCGCTGATCAGCTCCTGCCGCTTCGTCCTGTACTCGGCCTCGGTGAGGGTGCCGGCTGCGAAGAGCCGCTCCACGTTCCCGAGCCTTTCCTCCGCCGTCGGGAGGCGCGACGCCGGGGCGGCGGGCGGTGCCGCCCGGCGGCTCAGAACGACGTTGCGGAACGCCTCGGGATCGCGGATGCGCCGGAACGCGATCGGCCCCTCTTCGGCAGCCGACTGGACCTCGACGTCCCCGTACGAGAGCCACCGTCCCCAGAGCGTCGCGACCAGGCTCAGGTCCTGCACCTTGTCGAGCGGTATCTGCGAGACCCGCCGGGTCAGGATGCCGGTCTTCTTGATGATGCGGACGGACGTGATCGCGAACTCGTCGAAGGAATCCACGAGCGCGCGCAGGCCCATGGCGAAAAGACCGACGACGGCGATGAAGGCGCCCGCGGCGACGGTGAGGACGGAGTACCCCGTGGCCCCTGGCAGGGCGAAAGCCGCCAGGGCCACGAGCCCGCCGAGGAGGACGCCGAGAGCGCCGGAGAGGAACCGGACCGGGTGATAACGCGGCCGGAGAAGGACCTCCTCACCCGCGAGCAGGTTCTTCTCCACGTATCCCATCTGAGCCTCCTGCTCCCGGTCGGCGCCCGGCGATCACTTCTCGATCTGGACCGTTTCCTTGTTTCCGCTGCTGGCGACGGAGACCATGATCCCGATCCCGATCGCGATCACGATCCCGATGGCCGTCCAGCCGGCGCCGACCTGCTCCAGCGCACCGACCTTCCAGAGAGCCGCGACGATCCCCGCGAGCAGGATGACGTATCCGAGAAAGTACATGTTGACCCATTTCATCGCGATCTCTCCTGTTTCGGCGGGAGCGTGGGGGAGGGCGGCGTGGAAGGCTGGATCTCTAGGATTCCAGCTTCACGGTGACGCGGTGGACCTTGTCGTCGCCGGTCTGCTCGACCACGGTGACGCGCTTTCCTACCGCAATGGGGCTCTCCAGGGAGAAGACGATGTCCTTGTCGTCGAGCGAGTAGGTGTGCATCTTCTTCTCGCCGGTCATCACCTCGAGCTTCTTGCCGGGCTCGAAGACGGTGATCGTCCCGATGACCGTCTCGGTCGTCGAGCTGACGGTGCCGGAGGCCGTGTCGACCGAGGTCTCCGTTTTCGCCTCGAGGGTCGTACCCACCTGCGTGGATTCGTTCGTCGTCTTGACGGTGCCCTCGGACGTCTGGGTCGTCGACTCCGACTTCTTCTCGATGGTGTCGGCCTTCGGGCCGCAGGCGGTGGCGAAGACGAGGAGTCCGGCTGGAACGAGATAGGCGAGCTTCGTGATGTGCATGAGTAATCTCCTGGCCCGCCCGAGCAGGAACGGTGCCAGTCGCGTGCGGGGCAGGGCCGGCCACGCGAAACGACCCCGGCCGCACACGGGTTCGCGGGGTCGGAGCGGAAGGGACCGGGGGCTGGCGCCCGTGGTCTGCCGGGTTGAAAAGCGTGCCGTCTCCGGTGCAGCAATTACCGGAATCAGCCGTCGAGCCGGGGCCCGGCGCGCACGCGAGGACCGGTACCGCCTCGCGATGGATCGGCATCGACCCGGAGGTCGTGGAAGCCTTCGTGAAGGTCTGCCGCGTATGAGGCAGGGCAGGGTCAGGGAGTTCGGCGAGCGTGGGTCCAGGCGTCGCAAACCGCCTCGCGTATGTCCGTCCACGTTTGCGGCGACGTGCCTCGAACGGCCGTCCAGCCTCCTTCGAGGTGCGCCTTCTCGGCCATCTCGAAGGTCATCTCTTCCGGCATCCCGGCGTTCTCCCACCCGTAGCGGTACGCGGCCTCGTAGTCGCCGAAGCTCATGCCCTCCTTGTAATACGGGCGCGTCATGTAGTTCACGTGCCAGTAGTCCTTCTCGCTGGACGGGTCGACGGTGCTTCCCGGGGAAGCTTTCAACGGAACGGGATTCGGAGCCGTCTCCGCCATCACGGCGGTCGCCGGTCCGCTGGTCCTGGTCTTGCTCATCGCTGGAACCTCCTGCCGATGACGACCGCAAACAGCGTGCCGAGCCGGACGCTGCTAGGCCGCGTAGGTCTCGAAGATCTCGCGGAACGCCGGGAGGTCTCGCTGGAACGCGGCGAGAAGGGCCGGGTCGAAGTGCTCCGGCTGGGTCCGGCCGTCGCCGCGCGTCATGATTCCGACGGTCCTGGAATGGTCGAAGGAGGGCTTGTAGGGCCGGGCGCTCCGGAGGGCGTCGTAGACGTCGCAGACGTTCATGATCCGCGCGGCCATCGAGATGGCCTCGCCCCTCTTGCCGTTGGGGTAGCCCCCGCCGTCCCAGCGCTCGTGGTGATCGAGCGCGATCTCGGCGCCCATCTGGAGATACGGGGACTTGCTGCAGCCGAGGATCCTCGCTCCCATCGTCGTATGCCCCTTCATCACGACCCACTCCTCCGCCGTCAGCGGCCCCGGCTTCAGGAGGATGTGGTCGGGTATCCCGATCTTGCCGATGTCGTGCATGGGGCTCGCGACATAGATCCTGTCGGCGAACTCGCCGTTCAGGCCGAGCGCGCCGGCGAGCTCGCGGCTGTAGTAGCTGATGCGTCGCACGTGGGCGCCGGTGTTCTCGTCCTTGTGCTCCGCCGCGCGCGTCATCGTGAGGATGAGCTCCAGGTAGCTCTGGGTGACCTCGGCCGTCCTGTCCCGGACGCGCTGTTCCAGGAGGTCGTTGCTCGCGTGCAGCCTCTGGTGCAGGAGGCGCACCTCCAGCATGTTCCTCACGCGCGCGAGCACCTCGGGCAGCTCGAACGGCTTGCTGATGAAGTCCTTCGCGCCCGCCTGCAGCGCGCGGAGCTTGTGGCCCGGCTGCGCCGTGACGACGAGCACCGGAAGGTAGCCGTCCGGCTCGAGCTCCCTGAGCCCCTCCATGACCTGGAATCCGTCCATGAGGGGCATCTGCAGGTCGAGCAGGATCAGGTCGTAATGGTTCTTCAGGTGAAGGGCGCACACCTCGGCGGGGTCGGTCGTGGACGCGATCGAGGAATAGCCGGCGCCACCCAGCATCCGTTCGAGCAGGAGGACGTTGACGGCCTGATCGTCCACGATCAGGAGCTTGCCGCCGAGAACGTCCGAGTCATTCACCACGCACCCTGCAGAGTCCTACGGCCCTTCCGCAGAGCGCGCCGCGACGAGGTCCAGCGCCAGGTCGAGCGTCGCCAGGAACTCGCGGACCCTGATGGGCTTGGTCATGTAACGGAAGAACCCGGCGCTCTCGCCCTGCCGGACGGCGCTGGGCATCGCACCCGCACTGAGGGCGATGACGGGGATACAGGCCGTGCCAGGGTTGGAGCGAAGGAGGTCCAGGGCCTCGAAACCGTTGATGCCGGGCAGGTTGATGTCCATCAGGATCACGTCCGGGCGGGACGAGAGCGCCGTCGCGACGCCGCTCAACCCGTCCACGGCGGTCAGCAGACGGATGTCGGGACGGCGCGCGATGATCTGCTGAACCAGCTTCAGGTTGGCGGGGTTGTCTTCGACGTAGAGCAGGGTGTGCAGCCGGAAGGTGCCGGAGTCCGTCCGCTTCTCAGGCGGCGCGGCGTCCGCCGCCGCCGCGTGAAAGTGCGGCGCGGGGGCGGACTCCAGCTCGAACCAGAAGACGCTTCCCACGCCGACCTCGCTCTCCACGCCGATGGTGCCTCCCATCAGCTCGACGAGCCGCTTGGCGACGACGAGACCGATGCCCGTGCCCTCCTCGGCGCCTCCTTCCTGGCCGAGCCGCTGGAATGCCTGGAAGAGCTGCGGCAGCTGCTCCGGGGTCAGTCCCTTGCCACTGTCCCCGATGCTCACGCGAATGGGGCCCGGGGCCGATCCGGCGACGGTCACGGCGACCGTGCCCTCCCGGACGTTGTACTTGATCGCGTTGGAGAGGAGGTTGATGAGGACCTGCTTCACGCGGGTCCGGTCGGCGGAGACGAAGACCTGCGCGTCGAGCCGGGGAAACGTCATCCGGACGTGCCGCTGCTGCGCCTGCGGCTCGAGCATGCCCTCGCACTCGAGCAACACCTCCGCGAGGGACACCGGCTCGCGCGACAACGGCACCCGGCCGGATTCGACCTTCGCGAGGTCCAGGATCTCGTCGATGAGCGTCAGCAGGTGCCAACCCGCCTGGAGGATCTGGGCGATGCTTTCCGTCTGGGCGGGGGAGGGCGGCTGCGAATCGGATTCCATCAGCTGCGCGAAACCGAGGATCGCGTTGAGCGGGCTGCGCAGCTCGTGGCTCATGCTGGAGAGGAACTCGGACTTCGCGAGGTTGGCCCGTTCCGCCACGGCCCGGGCGCTCTCCAGCTCGACGTTCTTGTCCTGCAGCGCCTGGTCCAGGCGCTTGCGCTCGGTCACGTCGCGGGCAGCGGCGAAGACGCCCTGCAGCCTCCTGTCCCGATCGTAGAAGGTGGTCGCGTTGAACGACACGACCGTATCCCTTCCGTCCCTCGAGCGCGCGGTGAGCTCGTAGTTCGTGACCTTCTTCTCGCTCAGCACGAGCTTGATGCTCGCTTCGGCCCGGGCCGGGTCGGTGAAGTAACGCTTGAACGGGGCGCCGATCAGCTCCTCGCGCGTGCAACCGCTGAGCGCCTCCATCTGATTGTTGACGTCGGTGATGATGCCGCCGGGATCGGTCGTCATGAGCGCGTCGATGTTGGCCTCGAACAGCGAGCGCGTGTAGAACTGGTGGTCGCGCAGGCGCTGACCGAGCCTTTCCTGCTCCGCCTCCACCTGCTTGCGCGCGGTGTTGTCGGTGCCGATCAGCAGGTAGCCGATGACGGCGTCCTGGGCGTCGCGGAGCGCGGTGACGGACACGACGGCCGGCAGGCGACTGCCGTCCTTGCGGAGGTAGGTCAGCTCGTAGATGTCCTCGATGCCGCGGGACGCCTTGAAGACCAGGGCGTCGAATCCCGGCTGGATCGGCGTCTCGAGCTCCTTGCTGAGGGACTCGGCGCGGGCGATCAACTCCAGCGGATCGGAGATGTCGGCCGGGGTGATCTTGTTCAGGACGTCGGCAGCCGCATAGCCGAGCATGCGTTCGGCGCCGACGTTGAAGATCTGGATGACGCCCTTCTCGTCGGTGGCGATGCTGGAGAAGTTCGCGCTGTTGAAGATGGCGTTCTGCAGCGCGCCCGCCTTGAGCAGGGCGTCCTCCGCCTGCCTGCGACGGCTGAGGTCACGCAGGATGCCCGCGAAACACCGTTTCCCGCGCAGCGACATCTCGCGGACGGTGATGTCCACGGGGAAGAGGCTGCCGTCCTTTCGGTGACCCACGACCTCCCGCCCGAGACCGCTGGCGTACGCCTCGTCGATCGCGCTGAGGCGCTCCCGGGGACGGCCGTCGTGGTCGCGGCTCAGCTCGGTGATCAGCAGGCTGAGGTGGCGTCCGAGGAGCTCGTCGGCGGCGTAGCCGAACATGCGCTCGACCGCGGGGTTGACGGTCTCGACGACGCCGCCGTCGGCCGAGAGGGTGATGATGCCGTCCGCGACGGTATCCAGGATCGTCTGGAGCACACCGGCGCTGTCCCGAAGGGCGCTCTGCGCCGCCGCTTCCTCGGTGACGTCGCGGAACACCAGCACGGCGCCGACCACCTGACCGGCAGGGTCGCGAATCGGTGCGCAGCTGTCCGCGATCGGACGCTCGCTCCCGTCTCGCCCGATCAGGACCGTGTGCTTCGCCAGGCGCTGGTGCGTGCCATGCGCGAGGGATTCCTCGAGGGGGAACGGGGAGGGTTGACGGGTGTCGCGGTCGACGATGCGGAAGACCTCGGCCGCCGGCCGCGCGGCGGCCTCGGCCTGCGTCCAGCCGGTGAGCTTTTCGGCAAGCGGATTCAGGAGCGTCACCCGACCCTCGGCATCGGTGGCGATGACGGCGTCGCCGATGGAGTGGAGCGTGACGGCAAGCCTCGCCTCGCTGATCTGCAGGGCGTGGTTGGTGTTGCGCAGGGCCCTGTTCGTCTCCTCCTGGAGTTCGGGCAGGTTCCGTGTCTCGAGAGAGCCGGTGCTCTCCGGGCGGTGCAGGGCGCTCCTGGGGAGGAGGTGCACGAACGCGAGGGTCGACAGCACCGTGCCCAGGGAGGCGGCGGCCATCAGGGCGATCAGCGTGCGTACGTGAGCCCGATAGTCCGCTCCCTGCTGCGCCGCCGCGGCGTCCTGCATCCCCTTGTGCGTCCGGAACGCAGGCGCCATGACCAGCGCCGCGATGAGGGCGGCTCCGGCCAACGAAGCCCGGGTACCGGGAGACGCTTTCATGGTCGTCTCCTTCGGGTGCCGTCGGGCGTCCTGGCCGGACTCTCGGTCTTCATGGCGCGCCTTCTCGTACCGGTTCGACCGGCTCGGGGCGGGGGCCCCTTTCGATCCACCCTCCCGCCGCGATGCAGCGCGGGATGGACGAACGTAAGGACGCAAGTGACGCGCCAGAGTTGCGGAGCGGTGCCGGGGCGGTGCGCACGGACTTTCAGAGATGAAGGACCCGGCACGGAGGGTTTGGAGGAACGGGGCTCCGGGTGCGTTTGAAAGGATTACCAGGGGGAGTCCCCCAGGGACGGTCCGAGCGGTTGGGATCCCGCTCGCGCAAAGAAGGCCCGGTAAGAACCAGCGGAGAACGCCGTGAACCCGACTGAATCGATGACAGCGTTCGAGGAGAAGAGAAGCTCCTGAACAGAAAGTCCCTCGAAGGTTGAAGCCTGGTGGTGGTGGCTTCCGGCGCGGCTTTCGGGATCTACCGCGTCGCCTCCCGGAAGTCCCCGCCCGGGTTCCGGCTCACGACCGTGAGCGTTGGCACCCAGTCTCGGGCCAGATCGCGGCGCTGCTCTTCATGGTGATGGGCGTCCTCGCGCCGAAGGGCCAGACCGCGAGCGGCAGCGACTCGGACGACGTGATCCTCGTGCCGTACACGACCGCGGCCACCCGCCTCACCCTGAGGCCGCGCATTCCGCAGATCCTGGCGAGCACCGCCTCCGAGGGAGACCTCCCGGCCGCGCAGGAGGAGATCCGCGTCCTCCTCCGCGAGGCCCATCAGATCGGCGGCGGCGCTGAACCCGATCGAGGCTCTCCGGTACGAGTGAGACGGTCCGGGCCGTCCTCCCTCCGGCACGAGGGAGGGAGCGTCAGCCCTGACGGGCCCGGAACGCGGCATAGGCCAGCAGCACGGCGAAGACGACGAGGACGATCCGGGCCATTCCCATCATCCGGGAACGGGCGACGGCGTCCCGGCGGCGGGAACGGGCGCGCCGGGAGCGGAACGTTTCTCATCCTTCTTCCCCTTGGCCGGCAGGCGCTCCAGCTCGCGGTCGAAACCGGGCAGGATCGACTGGAAGAAGGCGTTCCCGACGAGGCGAACCGCAATCTGCCAGCCGCTCGTGTCCGGCTCGTCGAGGCGCCCGGAGACGGTCGCCACCGTCGCCACCTGCTTCCTCTCGCTGTTCCTCAGGAGCCCGGCGACGCCGCCGACCAGCATCTCGTAGCCCTTGCGGAAGACCGACTTGTCCCGGTCCTGCCTCCGGTCGTAGACGTCCATTCCCTTGAACAGCGGCTTGACGTAGCCCTCGATGTTGCCGTCCCGGGCCTTCAGCTCGGAGTAGAACGAGAATCTGCCGGCGACCACGTCGAACTTCCCGTAGGACCGGAGCAGGTCGTTCATGAGCGTCATGTCGGTGCTTTCGATCCTCAGGTTCGCGTCGAAATCGGGGTTCTCGGAGCCCTCCCGAAAGGACCCGGTGAGCTTGGTCTCTCCGCTTCCGAGGAACCGCCCCCTGAGGTCGTAGTACGCCCGAGCCCCCGACGCGTGGTTTCCGAGGTCCGAGATCGAGCCGTCGAGCCGGGAGAAGTACGCGCGGTACCCCGGGTCCGTCGCGCGATTCACGAAGCCGAGCTCGCTCGACGAGATCAGGATCTTGTCCATCCGGATGGCCCACTCCGGCTCCGGCGGCGGCGGCCCCTTCGCTTTCGCCGCCGCCGTCGCGGGCGGAGGCGTCGCCGCGGCGCTCGGCTCGGCGGACCCGGCCTTCGCCTGCACGTAGTCCAGCGTCACGCCCGACAGCGAGAGCTTCGAGAGCCGGAGATTCCGCACCGCCGGGGAGGTTTCCAGGTCCCCTGCTGCGGCGAGGATTCCGCCCGCGAGAACGAAAGACGTGTGCGATCGGACCGGCAGGGAAAGCGCGTCGAGAGGAACCGCGTCGAGGCGAAAGAGGGCGCGAAAGCCCGGGTAGGGCTCGGCCAGAAAGTTGGCGTGACCGTCGAGAGTGCCGCGGCCCGACCCGAAGAGCGTGGCCTCGGCGTGAATGGGCGACGGGTAGACGTCGGGCTTCGACTTCACGTTCCGGATGTCGTTTGCCCGTATCCGAAGGGAGGTCAGGCGAATGGGACGAGCCGCGTCGGCGTCGACGTAGGTGACCGTGCCGTCCTCGACCCGGAAGAGATCGATCTTCAGGAGGGTGACCTCCTGGAGCGCCTCCTGCCAGCCCCGTTCGTTCACGGGGACCCCGTCCTTCACCTCTTCTCGCAGCTGGACGAGGTCCATGTCGACGCGGGGCCGTACCAGGAGGACGTCCGCTACGAGACGGGCCGAAAGCAGCGCGCGCCAGTGAATGCTCGTCGTCAGGCGCTCGATGTGGAGAACCGGGGGCTCGGGGTGCGCCTTCTGCCTCACCGTGAGGCCCTCGAGCGCGATCGAGAACGAGAAGACGTGCACGCGCAGCTTCGGAAGGCGGACGTCGTAGCCCGGGAGCCTGTCGTTCATCCGGCGCTCGATACTGCGGCGGAGGGGTTCGTCCACGAAGAACGACGCTGCGAGGACGAGCAGCACCAGGGGGAGCGCGACCTTGAGAGACCGTTGCGCGAGACGAAGGGGCGCCGGGAGCTTCGTCATTCCGGATCGTCGCTCGTTCACGACCTCAGGAACGCGAGCAGATCGGCGTTCAGCTGGTCCCTGTGGGTGTAGGCGAGGCCGTGCGGCGCACCCGGGTAGACCTTCAGGGTCGCCTTCGGGACGAGCTTCGACGAAAGGAGGGCGGAAGCGCCGATCGGCACGATCTGGTCGTCGTCGCCATGAATGACCAGCGTCGGCACGTCGAACTTTTCCAGATCCCGGGTGAAATCGGTCTCGGAGAAAGCTTCGATGCACTCGAAGGTGTTCCGGTGGCCGGCCTGCATCCCCTGGAGCCAGAACGCGTCGATCATCCCCCGCGAGACCTTCGCGCCCGGCCTGTTGGCCCCGAAGAACGGGCCGCTCGCGAGGTCCCTGTAGAACTGCGAGCGGTCGGCGAGGCAGCCGAGGCGGATCTTGTCGAACGCCTCGCGCGAGAGGCCCCCGGGATTGGCGTCGGTCTTCAGCATCAGCGGCGGGACGGCGGCGACCAGGGCGGCCCTGGCGACGCGTTTCGTGCCGTGGCGGCCGATGTAGCGGGCCACCTCGCCGCCGCCGGCGGAGAAGCCGATCAGGGTGGCGCCTTCGAGGTCGAGCGTCTCGATGAGCTCCGACAGGTCGTCGGCGTAGGTGTCCATGTCGTTGCCGTTCCACGGCTGGCTCGAACGGCCGTGACCCCTGCGGTCGTGGGCGATGCAGCGGTAGCCGTTGGAGGCCAGGAAGAGCATCTGGGCTTCCCAGCTGTCCGAGCTGAGGGGCCAGCCGTGGCTGAACACCAGGGGCGCGCCCGTGCCCCAGTCCTTGTAATGGATCTGCGTGCCGTCTCTCGTCGACAGTGAACCCATGGCATGTCTCCTTGATTCATCGGAAGGGGGGACGCGACCGGTTGGTATATTTCGACCGGAGGTCATGGCCTGTCGCCTAGCACGTCCCGTACCACGGCCCAGGACGGGCCGGTCTGGATCAGTCCCGGGTTCGTGACCGCCTGCAGGGGCCTTCTGCGGCGCGCTGCCCTGTGCCTCGTCTTCGTTCTCTTCGGGCCCGGCGCCCGGGGCGCGATGGTGGAGGACGTGGCTCCCGGCACCACCATCGTGGCGGTGCAGATCGACAGGCACGACGTCTTCGACCTGGACGACCCGTCCACCTCGTCGTGGCCGTATCGCTGGGCCAACGCCCTGCACATCCTCACCCGCGAGGATTTCATCCGCCGCCTGCTGCTCTTCAAGGTCGGCGACGTCCTCGATCCGGCCCGGCTGGAGGAGACCGAGATCATCCTGCGAGGCACCGGGTTCCTGAACCCGGTGAGGATCTCGGCGCGGCCGGTTGCCGGCGGGGCAGAAGTGATCGTCGATACGCACGACCAGTGGACGCTGGCCGTGAACCTCAGCTTCGGCGTGGAGGGGGACCGCCAGTCCGCCACCTTCGGGGTCTCGGACGACAACGTGATCGGATTCGGGAAGAGCCTCTTCTTCGAAGTCACGGACGACCCCGAACGGACCTCCACGACGTTCCGCTACAAGGACATCACGTTCCTCGGCACGCGCTGGCAGCTGGAGCTGGACCACCGGGCGTCCACCGACGGGTCGGCGGATCACTTCCGGTTCGAGTACCCGTTCTTCTCCCAGTCCACTCCGCGCGCCGGTGGCGTCGAGTGGAGACGGGAAGAATCCAGGGAATACCTCTGGTCGGACGGCGATCGGCGGGTCGAGGGTGATGCGAACACGACGTCCTGGGAGGTCTACGGAGGTCTTCGCCTGCCGGGTGGCGGCGTGCGCGTCAACCGTCTTCTGGTGGGAGCCTTCAGCGAGAGCGCTTCCTTCCGGGACTGGCGGAGCCTGTACGGCCCGGCCTACCCGCAGCCAGAGGACCGCGACCTGGTCGGTCCCGAGCTGGGCTGGGAACGCACGACCTTCCGATGGAAGGTCGTGAGCGGCTTCCGCGCCTGGTTCAGGCAGGAAGACCTCGCGCTCGGGCCCAACTGGAAGGTCGTGACGGGGATCTCGCTGCCTCTCTTCGGTGGCGACGAGGCACGCCTTCGCTACGAGGCCGCGTTCGACGCGAGCCAGCTCTCGGGGCGGGTCTACACCTGGCAGCGCGTCGGTCTCTCGGGACGGGTCGAGAGCCGCAGCCTGGCCAATGCGATCAGCCACCTCGAGGTGGGGGGCGCCGTCACCGGTACGGCGGGCCTGAGAGGCCGGGTCGCTGCCGACCTCGGCTACGCCCTCGACGGCGAGAGGCAGCTCACGCTCGGGGCCGACACCGGGCTGCGCGGGTACGACCCGAACACGTTCGACGGCACCTCGCGCGTCGTGGCGAACGTCGAGTGGCGCCGGCGCCTCACCGGCGAGGTGCTGTCCCTGGCGGCGCTGGGGTTCGCGGTCTTCGCCGATTGCGGCAAGACCTGGGGAGAGCGCGTCGGGCCCTCCACGGAAGGGTGGCGGAGCGACGTCGGGGCGGGCCTCCTGGTGGAGCTCACCCGTACGTCGGGCGTGCGCGTCGTCCGCTTCGAGGTGGCCTTTCCCGATCGTGGAGGCGGGCCCGTCTACCTGATCACGACCGAGTCGCTGTTCTGAACGAGGCCTCCCGGCGCGTCTTCCCGGCAGGCAGAGGGCAGACTCAGTCCTCACATGATCGGCGGCAGTATTGAGGCAGACGACGGGGCAGGCCAGGAGCAGGCCGACCAGAGACGCGCGCGGGAGCGACAGCGCTCTTTGACTCCTCTCTGCGCAGGGCTGAGACTTCCAGCGTGACGGCGCACCATTCGCTTGCAGGAGAGCCCAGGCCTCTCCGGGCCCTTCTCGTCGCAATGGACGAAGGAATCGTCATGCGGCTGCGCGACCTGGTCGCTCGGATGCCGGTTCCGATAGAGGTGGACTGGGCGAACTCGTTCGACGCCGGTTTCAGCCGGATGACCTCGACCCGGTACGACGTCCACCTCGTGGGCGAGGATCTGGGAAAGCGGTCCGGCATCGACCTGATGCGTGGCTACAACGAAGCCGGGGGCGTGGCGCCCGTCCTCCTCGTGGGAACCTCCGACGACAGGGCCCTGGACCTGCGGGGGATGGAGAACGGAGCCGCGGGTTTCCTCGCCGTCGGCCCGATGGACCCCGACCTCCTCGAGCGTTCGATCCGTTACGCCGTCGAGGCCCGTCGCCAGGAGGTCGTGCTGCGGCACGCCCGCGAGGAGCTCCAGGAGAGCGTCGACGAGCGCACGACGAGCCTCGAGACGATGAACGCCGCGCTCGCCGCCGAGGTGGCAGAACGGCGGAAGGCCGAGCAGAAGCTCCGGGAGGTCGACCGCAGGAAGAACGAATTCCTGGCGACGCTCGCCCACGAGCTGCGCAATCCCCTCGCGCCGATCGGGCACGCGACGGAGATCCTGTCCCGCGTGGGAAACGGGGACGAGGACCAGGCGCGCGCCGCCGAGGCCCGGCACGTGATCGAGCGACAGGTCTCGCACATGGTCCGTCTCATCGACGACCTCCTCGACATATCGAGGATCTCGCACGGGAAGGTCGGCATGAGGCCGGAGCGCGTCGCCATCAGCGACGTCGTGAAGAGCGCGCTGGAGTCCACGCGCCCGGTCCTGACCAGCCGGCGGCACGCGCTCGACGTGGCGCTGCCCCAGGTGCCGGTATACCTGCAGGGCGACCCCATACGACTCACGCAGATCCTCACCAACCTCCTGTCGAACGCGGCCTGGTACACCGAGCCCGGTGGCAGAGTCCGCGTGGAGGCGGCCCGCGAGGGAGAGACCGTTGCCGTGCGCGTGATCGACTCCGGCATCGGCATCGAGGCGAACGCGCTGGGGCACGTCTTCACGCTCTTCGGCCAGGGCGCGCAGGTCACCGCCGTCGAGCACGGCGGGCTCGGAATCGGCCTGGCGCTCGCGAAGCAGCTCGCGGAGCTCCACGGGGGCTCGCTCACCGCGGCCAGCGACGGTCCGGGCAAGGGAAGCACGTTCACGCTGCGCATCCCCCTGGAGGGAAGCGCCGCGACGCATCACGAGGATCCGCCGCCGGCGCCCCTGGCAACCGTCACGCCGCGACGTATCCTGGTGGTGGACGACAACGTCGACGCCGCGAGGACTCTCGCCGAGATCCTGGAGCTGGACGGGCACGAGGCCCACGTCGCGCACGACGGTCCCTCGGCGGTCGAGAGCGCCCGTCGGCTTCGACCCGACGTCGCGATCCTCGACATCGGGCTTCCAGGCTTCAGCGGACTCGAGGTGGCGCGGCGCCTTCGGGCCGATCCGTCCCTCGCGGGCCTGTTCCTCGTGGCTCTCTCCGGCTGGGTCCAGCCGGAGGACCTCGTCCAATCGCGCGACGCCGGGTTCGACCACCACCTGGCCAAGCCGGTCGGCGCGACGACGCTCGAGCGGCTGCTCGCGCTCGCGGACGGGCTGCGGCCGGAGGCCTGACCGCGGGACGGGAGCGCGCTGCCCGTCAGGCCGCGCAGACGTCGAGCAGGAGTCGCGAGAGGGTCGCGACGTGGAGCCGCTGTCGCGGGATGAGCTCCTTCAAGACCAGCTCGCGGACGTCGCCCTCGAGGGCGGGCAGCGCGGCGTTGTAGTCGGCGAGGCCGCACTCCTCGGCGTCGAGCAGCTGCTGGACGGAGAGCTCGTCCTGGAGAAGGGTGAAGGAGCTCCAGGCCGCGCCCGACGCGAGGTCCGGTACGCCCCCGAGCCTGCGAATGCAGACCTGCAGCGCCGCGACGTTTCGCCGGTGGCCGTCGGCCAGGTCGCGAAGCCTGCCGGAGTCGTCCCCGAGCCGACCGCCCACCGAACGAAGCGCGTGCTGGTAGGCGAGGACCGCAGCCAGCTCCACGCGGAGGAGGGCATTCAGGTGGTCGGTCGGCTTCGGGAGCTGCCCGTTCATGTCATCTCCCTGGGCGATCCCGCACGGCGCGCGCCGGCGCCGGATCGTCGTGCCGGTTCACCGCCGGCGGCTGAAGAGGTGGACGAGGGCGACGAACAGGGCGGACCCGACGATCGACCAGAGGATCGGAAAGGCCTGGCCTGCGGCCCGGAGGACGAACGGCTCGGGGAGCTTCATCTCTCGCGCGATCCAGGAGCCGAGCAGCGCGCCGATGAACCCGAGGACGATGGAGACGAGGAGCCCGCCCCGGCTCCCGCCACCGATGGCGCTGCCGATGGCCCCGCAGACCGCGGCGATGAGAAGGAGGAGGAGAAGACCCGGTATGGAGATCATCGATCTGACTTCCTTTCGAGGAAGCGATCGCATGCACCGTGCCACCCGGGGCCCGGGCCCTGGCGACGGCACGAGGAGGGCGACTCCCGGTCGTACACGGGGATACGCCGGCGGCTCCGTTCCCGGAGCCTGGGGGCGTTGAAAACCCTGCGCCCGGGCGTGCACGCTTTTCAACGGCAGGCCCGGACGGCCTAGGGCTCGAGCTGGTACTCCTTGAGCTTGTTGTAGATCGTCTTCAGGCTGACGCCGAGAAGCTCGGCCGCGATGCGTTTGTCTCCGCTCACGGCGAGGAGCGTGGCGGTGAGGAGCTTCTTCTCGACCGCCTGAAGGGTCTCGCCGACGCGGATCGGCACCGCGGGCCAGGCGCCGTCGCCTCCCGCGATGGAGTGGAGCTCGGCGGCGCCCGAGTCGGTCAGGACGGCTTCCGCTGCCTCCGCCTGGATCGCGGGCGGGTCACTGAGGACGTAAGCCCTGTGGACGGCGTTCTTCAGCTCGCGCACGTTGCCGGGCCATCCGTAGCCGGAGAACGCCTCGAGCGCGCGGGGCTCGAAGGACGAGAAGCCGTGCTGCTCCTTCTCCTCGATCTGGGAGAGGAAGTGGGCCGCGAGGAGGGGCACGTCCTCCTTCCGGTCGCGCAGCGGCGGAAGGCGGAGGGGAAAGACGTTCAGGCGGTAGAAGAGGTCGGAGCGAAACGCGTCGCGGCGCACCGCGTCGGCGAGGTCCCGGTTGGAGCTCGTCACGAGCCGGACGTTCATGTCCAGCTCCTCGGTTCCGCCGACCCGCCGGAAGGTGCGGGTCTCCAGGACGCGCAGGAACTTCACCTGCACCTCGAGGGGCATCTCCGAGACCTCGTCGAGGAAGAGCGTCCCGCCGTGGGCCATCTCGAACGTTCCCGCCCGGCGCCGTTCGGCGCCGGTGAACGCTCCTCGCTCGTGCCCGAACAGCTCGCTCTCGACGAGCATGGGCGAGATCGCCCCGCAGTTGAGGGCGACGAAGGGCTGGGCCGCGCGGCGGGACAGGAGATGCACCGTCTCGGCGGCGACTTCCTTTCCCGTGCCGCTTTCCCCCGTGATCAGCACGGGCGCGTTCGAGCGGGCCACGCGGGTGAGGAGGCGGAACACCTCCACCATGGGGGCGGAGCGGCCCACCATTCCGGCGAGGCCCCCGGCTGCGGCGGGATCGGGAGGCACCGCCGAAAGCACGCCGCGTGCCGCCTCGTGCTGCTCGGAAAGCTGGGCCAGCGTCGTCTTGAGGTGCGCGGTGCGGAGGGGCTTCAGGAGGTAATCGTGGGCACCGGCCTTCATCGCCTCGACCGCGGAGCGCACGGAGCCCTTCCCGGTCAGGACGAGGACGGCGCAGTCGCGCTCCGCCGCCTTCGCCGCCCTGACCACGTCGAGACCGTCGCCGTCGGGCAGGCCCAGGTCGGTGATGCAGACGTCCGGAGCAAAGCTGCTCAGCGCGGCCGCGGCGTCCGCCACGGACGGCGCGGCGGTCACCTCGTAGCCGAGGTCCTTCACGAGCTCGACGAGCGCTTCGCGCGCCCCGGGCTCGTCTTCGACGACGAGGACCTTCACGATGCCGGGCCCTCGTCCGCCGTTGCCGCCCGGTGGGGCCAGGAGAGACACGCGGCGAGGAGACCGCCCCTGTCTGCGAGCGCGACAGTGCCACCGTCGGATTCGACGGCGGCGCGGGCCAGGAAGAGCTCTTCGGCACGCTCCTCGCCGCGAGGCAGGTGAAAGAGCCGCTCGGGGTTCCCGCCGAGGGCCCCGGGTCCCTCGATCCGGAGGGACACGCGGCCGGCGGCGATCTCCACCTCCACGCGCGCGCGGGGCGACGCGCCCGCGGGCTCGGGAGCGCCGAAGCACCCCGACAGGGTCCGGAGGGCGTCGCTGGCCGCCACGCGCCGCAGGAGCAGGTGCGGGCGGGGCTTCCCGTCCTCTCCCAGGGGGACTCCCGCCAGCCGGCAGAGCTCGTCGAGCGCGATCGCGGACGGCTCCTCTCCCGCGATGGCCGCGAGGCGTGGCAGGAGGTCGATGAGCCGGCCGGCGAGGCCGAGGTCCGAGCTCGCGCCGCGGACCCTCTCGGCGAGGGCCGGCTCGCCGGGTGAGGCCGCCGCGAGGCGGCGCTCGAGAAGCTCGAGCTTCAGGCCCGCGGCCGAGAGCGGGTCGGCCAGGGCGTGCCGGAGAGTTCCCAGAGCACCAGCGACTCCGGAGGAAGGCTCTGGGGGAAGGGCTTCGATCATGGCGTTCTCCTGTACAGGATCGACCCGGTGGTGGCGAACGTCAACGCGCCGGCCTCCGGCCGAGGGACGGGGCCCGTCGAACCTCCGCGTCGGCGTCCGCCGTGGCAAGCGCCTTGCGACGTCGCAGGCAGCGCAGACGCGCTTTGCAACGAAAGGGGAACAGAACGATGAATGCAGCCTTCCGCCTCGCCCTTGCCGGAGTCGTGACGCTCGTCACCCTCCCGGCGCTCTCGCAGGATGCCCGCTTCGAGCGGCGCGCCCTCGGCGCCGAGTCGCGATCCGGGGTCCGCTCGGCCACCGGGCCGCGCGCCCTCGCCGTCGGTGCGGTTTCGCACCTTCTCCTGCCGACGTCGGCGAACGCCAACGGCGCCTACGGGGCCGTCTACAAGACGAAGGTGAGCATCTACAACGCGGTCGACGCGACGTACCAGATTCGCATCGGCCTCAGCGACGGGACCGGCGAGATCGAGGCGCGGTACCTGACGATCGCTCCGTACGAGACCGTCACGTTCAACAACTTCCTCCAGGACATCTTCGGCTACTCCGGGGCCGGTGCGATCGACCTCGACAGCAGCAACGCCAACTACGTCTTCGTCGTCAGCTCCCAGGTCTACGTCGACACATCCTCGGGCCGATACACGACGTCCGTCCAGTTCGCGGACGACCTCGGCGCCGTCACTCCGTCCCGTCCGGGGTACGTGGTGGGCGTCTCGGTGGACGGGTCCTCGAGGACCAACATCGGTTGCGCGAGCAACTCTCCCTTCGACCAGACGATCACGTTCCGGGCGTTCGACCGCTTCGGCGACGTCGTCGGCTCGGCCTTCAGCTTCACGCTCCGGGCCTGGGGCTGGGCACAGTTCGCCTACGGCAGCCCGCTCTTCAACGGCGGAGTCGAGATCCAGGCGTCCCAGAACGCCGTCTGCTACGGCGTCGAGGTGAACAACGCGTCGAACGACGGCACGTTCCAGCTCGCGACGCCCTTCTGAGGCCGGGGGCCAGACCAGCGGGCCAGGGCCTGGCGTCCCGCCGGCCCTGGCCTTCTCGTCCCGGACGTTCCTGCGAGAGAGACCGGCCGCCCCGAGGGCGGCCGGTCTCATCCTGTCCGGGGACCCCGCAGGAGCCGTCACCGGCTCGAGGCGACCCACCGGTTCACTTCTCGTCGACGGGCGTGCGGGAGGAGATCAGGTTCGGGTAGGCGCTGCGAAAGAAGTCGTAGAGCTCCTGGACCTTGGTGTTGTCGCCCTGCTTCCACGAGGCGTCGCGGATGCGGTATTCCTCGCTGCGCGTCTTCACGACCCACTCGAAGCACTCGTTTCCTCCCGCCTTCTTGAGGCACGTGAGCTGCTGCTCGGTGACCTGTTCGATCGGGATGAGGAGGTTCTTCTCGGTCCGCTTCGAGTCGACCCACCGGAGCGACGCTTCCCGGAACTCGAGCATTCCCGAGTCCCATCGGCTCTTCAGGAGCACGACCCCGGAGTTCCGGAGGGCGAGGCCGTCCCAGCGGCGGGAGTCGTTCGGGCCGGGGGAGAGGGACGACGGGCTCTTCACCGCTTCACGAAGGGTGAGCGAAGCGATGAGGCTCTCGGGAACGCCGGCCTCGCGGAGACGGACGACGTCGTCGGGCGTCAGGTCGCGCGCGAGATCGGTGCGGGCGAAGTACTTGTTGATGAACTCCTCGGAGAGGTTGGCTTTCCAGAGCCGGGTGATGTCGTCCACCAGCGCGGAGTTCGCGGTGGCGCCCATCGGCGTGGTGGCGGGGTTCTGCGGTTCGGCCGAGCTCCGCCCCGCGACCGACGTCGCAGCCACGAGAGCGAGGACGAGAACGAGCTTCTTCATCGGGATTCCTCCAGTTTTCAAGGGTGATGCGCCGCAAGAACCAGGCCCGTGACCGGACCCGGCTCTCGGGAACCTCGGTCATCCGGGAAGCGGGCTATCCGCTGATGGCATCGCCGATCTTCTTCAGGGCCTTGCCGACCTCCGTGCGGGCCTTGCCGAGCCCCTCCTGCACGGCGCCCGCGGCGCGCTGGGCCGAGCCTTCGCGTTCCATCTTCTTGTTCCCGGAGAGGATGCCGACGGCTTCCTTCACCTTTCCCTTCGCCTTCTTCACTTTCCCCTTGATCTCCTGCTCTCTCATGGCTGCGTCTCCTTTGCGTGAAGAAAACGCATGGGACGTGCCACGGACGCAGCCGATGTCCCGTCGGCAGGGGAAGTCGCCGCGACCGGGTCCGACTCGTCAGTCCGTCGTGCCGCGGCCGATGTCGCGCCCGGGCGGTTGAAAACCTTGCGATCCGGTTTCCACTCTTTTCAAGGGTGCCTGGTGGCGGAGACCGGCCCCCGGCGCGACGGTCGGGTCCAGACTGCGGGCCTCGACGCCCGTTCTTCCTGGCGCGACTCGTGCTTAGGCCGGACCGAGGGCAAACCCATGAACAAGCGATCCGTTCCGCAACACGCTGGAGAGAGGTAGTGGGGAACGACGAGCTCAACTCCCTCCTGCGGGGTGAGCTCGCCGCGGTGCATGCCTATCAGCGCGCCCTCAGGTCGGCCGAGGGCCGGGCCACGGTGGACGCCTCGGAGATCCTCCGCTTCGCTTCGGAGCACCAGAGAACGGTCGCGGCCCTCCAGGGGGCCGTTCTCGAGCTCGGCGGCGAACCCGCGAGCGTGGCGGCCACGTCGGGAGCCTTCGCCCTCCTCAGGGACACCGCCACGGTCCGGGAGCTCCTGGCGGGCGAGGAGCTGAGCCTTCAGATGTACGAGGAGGCCACCAGGGGCCTCGAAGGGAACGCCCGCGACCTGGTGACGCTGGAGCTGATCCCGCGCCAGCGCAAGCATGTCGCCGAGCTCTCCGCGATCCTCTCGCGACTCACGTCCTAGACGCCCGGGAGCCGGCGAGCGACGAGGGCCTGCCGACGCAGGCTCTTCTGCTTTCTATCCCTTCAGCCGGCCGGCCTCGAGGGCATCGGCCGTGACGCCCTCGTGCGAGTCGGACCAGGCGACGGCGCCGGAGGCCAGGACGATCGCCTGGGGCGACTCGTGCCGGACTCCCGTCCGCTCGGCCACGGCCTTCGAGAGGCTTCTCTGCTCCACGACGTGGACGACGTAGACGGGGGCCTCCGGGTGCCTCCGCCGAAATTCGGCGACCTCGCGGTGCGCGGCGGTGCTGACGGGGCAGCGCGTGGAGTGCTTGAAGACGAGGGCCCAGGGTTCCTCGAAGGCTCGCGCGAGCTCCTCTGCGTCTCTCACCGGTTTCATCGCGTCCTCCGTGCGGTGGGGCCACCGCGCCCGCCGTTCTAGTGCGGTGCGGCACAGCCGTCAACCCGTGGCTCGCCCCGGCTCCCGGGGAGCGGCGCGGGGCCGGATCGCCGGTCCCTTCGCACGGCTGAGCGGAGGGGCGATACTCCGAGCCGTGACGAAATCGCCCGCCCTGCCCCCCGGAGCGTCATGAACCTGCTCGTGGGCGTCTTCGAGGAGACGTACCGGATCGTCCTCGACAGCGGCGTCTTCATCCTCCTCGGATTCTTCCTCGCGGGAATCCTCCACGAGTTCGTCGACACGGCGCGCATCGGGCGGATCCTCGGCGGAAGAGACCTGAAGTCGATCCTGACGGCGGCGCTCGTCGGCGCCCCGCTTCCTCTCTGCTCGTGCGGCGTCCTCCCGACGGCCGTGGCGCTTCGAAAGAAAGGTGCGAGCCGCGAGGCGACCGTTTCCTTCCTGATCTCGACGCCCGAGACCGGTGTCGACTCGGTCCTGATCACCTACGGCCTCCTCGGGCCGGTCATGGCCCTCGTGCGGCCGCTCGCCGCCATCGCCACGGCGGTGGGGGCGGGGCTCCTCTCCCTCGTCGCCGGCGGGCGCGACGGGGGAACGGAGGCCCGGGAGGGCGACGGGGCCGCCGTCGTCCCCGGGGAGGGCTCCACGGCCTGCGCGGACGGAAGCTGCGCACCGCCCGTCGAAGCGGAGGTCCAGAAGCGAGGGCTCAGGGAGCGCGTGGCGGGGATCGCCCGTTACGCCTTCGTGACCATGATGGACGAGCTGGCCTTCTGGCTCCTCCTCGCGTTCCTCGCCACGGGGCTTCTCGCGGCGCTCCTGCCTGCGGACTTCTTCCTCCGCTTCCTTCCCTGGCCCCTCCTCTCGATGGTCGTCATGGCGATCGTCGGGGTGCCGACCTACGTCTGCGCGAGCGCCTCGACGCCGATCGCCGCCGCGATGATCGGCAAGGGCCTGGACCCGGGCTCCGCGCTCGTGTTCATGCTCACGGGCCCGGCCACGAACGCCTCGACGATCGCGGTCGTCGCCCGGATGTTCGGCCGGAAGTTCGTGGCCCTCTACCTCGCCGCGATCTTCGGAGTCGCGATCGGGGCGGGACTGCTCCTGAACGCGGTGATCGGGGCCGGCCTCGTTCCCGCTCCGCTCGCGCCTGAGGTCGAAGCGCGTGGATTCTGGGCCGTCGTGAGGTTCCTCGGGGCGTTCGGCTTCCTCGCCCTCATGGCCTTCAGCCTGCACCGCCGCGGCCTGCGCCCCGGCTGGAACGAGCTGAAGGAGCACGGGAGGGCGCTGGGCGAGCTCGCCCGGGTCCCCTTCACGCGTCGGCTCCCTCGCAGGGCTCTCGTCCTGGCTGGCGCGGCGCTCCTGCTCCTCATCTGGGCCAGGAGCGCGGTCCTCGTCGTCGGCCCCGGAGAAACTGGGCTCGTGAGGACTCTCGGACGGGTGACGGCCGCCGACCTCGGCCCCGGCCTTCACGTCGTTCCTCCGTTCCCGTTCGGAGACGCGGAGTCGGTCCCGACCGGCCTTCTGCGCTCCGTGGAGGTCGGCTTCCGGTACCGCGTCGCCGCGCCCGCGTCCGCGCCCCTGACGGCCCGGGTCTTCGTCCCGACGCAATCGTCCCGCGTTCCGGACGAGGCGCAGCTGCTGACGGGCGACGAGAACGTCATCGAGGTCGCGGCCGTCGTCCACTACCGCGTCGCCGACCCGGCGCTCTACCGGTTCGGCGTCGACCGCGCCGAGCCGGCGTTCCGGGACCTCGCGAGAGCCTTCCTCGTCGAGGAGGTCGGGCGGACGCCGATCGACGCGATCTACACGTCCGAGCGGGGCGCGGTCGAACGGAAGGTCCTGGAGGCGCTGCGGCAGTCGCCGGCGCTGAAAGAGACGGGGCTCGCGCCCGTCGACCTGCGGCTTCTCTTCGTCCACGCCCCCGACGACGTTCACGGCGCATTCCGCGACATCGCCTCGGCCGCGGAGGACCGGAAGACCGCGCAGAACAAGGCGCTCGTGGAGGCCGAGGGGGCTCTCGGACGAGCCCGCGGCGAGGTCGCCCGGACGCTTGCGGAGGCGGACTCGGAGAGGACGCGCCTGGTCGAGACCGCCCACGGCGATGCGGCCGCGTTCGTCCCGCTGGCGCGCGAGGTGGCGGCCGCGCCGAAGACGAGCCGGATGCGGCTGAAGCTGGAGGCGCTCGAGAGGGTCCTCCCCGGCGTCCCCAAGCTGATCCGCCCCGACGCGCGGCGGGCCCCGGGCTTCGAGCTCTGGATCACCCCCAACGGCAGCTCCGGGACCACGGACCCGGCGGCCGGATCGGCCCCGATTCCCGGGCTCTCCGGCTTCGTCAACCCGATACCGACGCCGCCTCCGGACATCCCCGCTGCGGAGCGCTGACGAGAACGACATGGAAGAAGTGCCCGAGACACCGAGATCCCCGCTCCTCCGCCGGCTCGCACCGTGGGCCGTGGGCATCGCCGTCCTCCTGCTGCTCGCCCGCGTGCCGTACGTCGTCGAGGCGACGGAGTTCGCCGTGAGAACGCGGTTCGGACGCCCCGTCTCCGTCGTCACGACGCCGGGGCTCCACGCCCGCGTGCCGCTCGTCGACGCCGTGGTGCGCCTCGACGCCCGTCTCCTCTACTTCGACCCGCCCTCGGGTGAGTTCCTCACGAACGACAAGAAGAACATCGTCGTCACTCCGTTCGTCCTCTGGCGGATCGAGAAGCCCCTGCGTTTCCTCCAGACGCTCGTGACCCGCGAGAGTGCGGAGGCGCGGCTCGCCGACCTCGTCGCTTCGGAGACGGGCGCCGCGCTCGGCTCCGTCCCGTTCACGCGTCTCGTCTCCGCGACGGCGGGGGAGGCGGACCTGGCGGGGGTGGTGGCCGGGATCGGCGACCGGGTCCGCGCCCGGGCCGCGGCCGACTACGGCGTGAAGGTCGTCGACGTGAGGCTCAAGAGGATCGCCTTCCCCGAGCAGAACCTCCTCTCGGTCTTCGGCCGGATGCGCTCGGAGCGGGAGCGGATCGCGCGGCGCTTCCGGTCGGAAGGCGAGGAGGCGGCGCTGAAGATCCGCGCCGAAGCCGACAAGGAGAAGACGCGCCTCCTCTCCGAGGCGTACCGCAAGGCCCAGGAAGAGAAGGGAGCGGGGGAGGCCGAGGCCGCGCGGATCTACGCGAAGGCGACGAACCAGGACCCCGACCTCTACAAGTTCCTCAGGACCCTCCAGGCCTACGAGAAGATCCTCGACGAGAAGACGACGCTCGTCCTGCCCGGGGACTCGGACGTCCTCCGCCTCCTGACGGACGGCGCCGCGCCCGCGACGCCTTCGAGGAAGGGACCGAATTGAGCCCTGCCGGGCGGAAAGCGGCCCTTTCGGCGGCGGGGCTTCTCGCGGCCGTCTGGCTCCTTTCGGGGATCGTCGCGGTGCGCACGTCGCAGCAGGGGGTCGTCCTCCGGCTCGGGGTCCCGCGCCCCATCCCGCTCACTCCGGGAATCCACTGGGTGCCCCGCGGGATCGACCGCGTCGTGAAGGTCGAGGTGACGAAGACGGAGACCGTCCCGATCGGCTTCCGGACCGCCGAAGGGGGCCTCGAGGCCACGCTCTCCGCCGACGAGGGACAGTGGCTCACGGGCGACACGAACATCCTCGCCGTGCAGCTCGCCGTCCAGTACCGCGTCGCGAAACCGGTCGAGTGGGTCGTGAACGGCCGCGACACCCGCGAGCTGGTGCGGCGGGCGACGGAGTCGGTCGTGACGGACGCGATGGGGAGGCTCCCGGTCGACGAGGCGCTGACGGCCGGGCGGCTGACTCTCCTCGAGGAGGTCCGCCGCGGGACGCAGGGGCTTCTCGACGACTGGCAGAGCGGCGTCGGCATCGTCTCCGTCGCCATCCGGTCGGTCGATCCGCCCCCGGCCGTCCTCGCGGCGTTCCAGGACGTCCAGAACGCCAAGAGCGACCGGGAGCGCTACGTGAACGAGGCCGAGAGCTACGCCAACGACACGCTCCCGCGGGCGCGGGGCGAGGCGGGCGCGCTCGTCTCGTCCGCGGTGAGCCAGCGGCAGCGGCGGGTGGAGGAAGCGCACGGCGACGCCGCCCGCTTCGAGTCGCTCCGGCGGGAGGCGAGCCTCGCGCCGGGGCCGCTCAGGGCACGGCTCTACCTCGAGACGCTCGAGGAGGTCCTTCCGCGGATGAAGGTCTACGTCGTCGACGAGGGGACGCGCCTGCGCCTCGTGAGACCGGAAGCGGCCGGGGGCGTGTCCGTCCCGCCGAGCTGACGCCGGGGCGGGCGGGAGGGGAGCCCGTCAGCTCTTCGTGAGCGAGTCCTTGCCGAGGGCCGTCAGCCCCGCGAGTCCGCCGAGCCCCATCGTCTCGACGGCGCTCGACGGGACGATGACCATGGAGCCCTTCTCCTTGAGCGCCTCGTAGAGCATGTTCATGGCGCGCAGGTGGAGCGCGAGGGGCTTGCCCTCGTACGCGTCGCCGGCCTTCACGAAGCGCTCGGAGATCTCGGTCTCGGCCGTACCGAGGATGATCCGGGCCTGCCGTTCCCGCTCGGCCTGGGCCTGGCGGCTCATCGCGTCCTCGAGCTCGGGCGGGATCTTCACGTCGCGGATCTCGACGGAATTGACCGTGATCCCCCACGGGTTCGTCTTGTCGTCGAGGATCTTCTGCAGCTCCTTCCCGAGCTGGTCGCGCTCGGTGATCATCTCGGCGAGCATGTGCTTGCCGATCGACTCGCGCAGGGCGGTCTGGGCCCCGAAGAGGACGGCGTCGACGTAGTCGGAGACCTCGAGGATCGACTTCTGCGCGTCCCAGACCGTCCAGAAGACGATGGCGTCGACGTTCACGGGAACGGTGTCGCGCGTGAGGGCCGACTCGGCGGTGACGTCGGAGACGCGGACGCGCTGGTCGACGAGGTGCGAGATGACGTCGACGACCGGAATGAGGACGAAGAGGCCCGGCCCTTTCAGCCCCTGGAACTTCCCGAAGCGCAGGACGACCGCCCGCTCCCACTGCTTGGCGACTTTCAACGCGAACAGGAGATAGAAGGCGAGAGGGAAGCCGGTCGCGACGGGCACGGGAGAGCCGCTGAACGCGGCGGTGAGGCCGCTGGCGGCGAGCACCAGGAAGAACGCGAGGAGGCCGATCTCCGAGACGACGCGGCGGGAATTCGCCGCCCGGTCCCGGACCCTCTGCTTCCTCTCCGCCCTCGAGTCGAGGGGGCTCCGGGCCTCGTCTTCCTGCTCCGCAGCCTTCTTCTTCGCGATGGACACCGCGATGCCTGGGAACATTTCCTACCTCCTCCTCGGGCCGGCCGTGCGAGCCGCGACGGCGTCGGCCACCTCGTCCACGTCGAATCCCTGGGAGCCGGCCTTGGCGAGAAGCTCGTCGACGAGCCTCCCGAGGGCCCGCTTCCGCTCCGCCGCGCCGCCGGGGCTGGCCCTCTCGGCGACGAACGTCCCCGTTCCCTGCTGCGTCTCGACGATCCCGCGGATCTCCATCTCCCGGTACGCCTTCGCCACCGTGTTCAGGTTGACGGCGAGGTCCACCGCGAGCTGGCGGACGGTCGGGAGCTGAGTCCCGGGGGTGAGCCGTCCGTCGGCGACGGCCAGGAGGACCTGGTCGATCACCTGCCGGTAGAACGGGACGCCGGACGCGGTGTCGAGCCGGAAGGGGACGGGCGCGCTCTTCATGATCGTGTGTCCTAGTGAACTAGGACAACAGGAATGTGGGGCGCCCGAAGCGGGGTGTCAAGGGAATGGGGTCTGGTCTACGTTCTACACTCTGCGCGCGCAGAGTGTAGAACGTAGACCAGACCCCCACGGTTCCCGGTCAGGGCTGGTAGAGCTTTCGGATGTTCGGGATCAGGTATTCCTGGAAGGCGCGGTCGAGGTCGAAGCGGGGCGAGAGCCCCCAGTCCTCGCGGGCCGCGGAGTCGTCGACGTCCGCGGGCCACGAGTCGATGATCCCCTGCCTCTTCGCGTCGACCTTCGTCGTGATCTCGGCGTTCGGGAAGGCCTTTTCCACGATCGCCTGGACCTCCGCGGCCGAGGGGGCGAAGGCGCCGATGTTGTAGACGGTCCGCGTCAGCTTCGCGTGCGGCGCCGCGGCGAGCTGGAGGAATGCGTCGACGGCGTCGGGCATCGCCATGAAGGGGATGCGGGCGTCGGGCCTCACGAAGCAGGCGTAGGGCTTGCCGGACGCGGCGGCGTGGATCATCTCGGGGGCGAAGTCGGACGTGCCGCCCGAAGGGACGGTGAAGGCCGAGATGAGTCCGGGGAAGCGGATCGACCGGAAGTCGACCTTGCCCGAGAGCGTCTCGGGGGCGAGCTGCTTGTAGTGGCGGGCGTAGTAGCGGCCGAGCTGCTCGCAATAGAGCTTGTTGCAGCCGTACATCGTCGTCGGGTTCGTGAAGTCGTCCTCCTTCACCTTCCCGGCTCCCGCCTTCACCTCGAGGCCCGGCATGCCGTAGGCCGCGATGGAGGAGGGATACATGAAGACGACGGGACGGCCGTGCGATTCGCCCTGCCTCTGGGCGAACTCGAGCATCGCCATCGTCCCCTCGACGTTCACCTGGTGCGCCGTGACCGGCGTGAACTCGCTCCGCGTGGAGAGGAGCGCCGCGAGGTGGAAGATCTGGTCGACCTCGAACTCGGAGAGGATCCGCTCGAGGAGCTGGTGGTCGAGGATCGAGCCCGTGAACTGCCTCGTCACGCGGGGCGCGATCGAGGGGTCGAGGGGCTTGAGGTCGAGCGTGATGACGGGCCGGCTCCCGTCCTCGGAGAGCCGCTCGATGAGCGTGTGGCCGATCTCTCCGCTGGCTCCGGTGAGGAAGACGACAGGTGTGCGCAGCACGAAGGCCTCCTTCAGGCGGCGGGCCGGGCGGCCCGCGGGCAGCCGGTGACGCTAGCACGGTGCGGGAGGGTCTGTCTCTCTCCGGAACCCGGTTAGCATGGCGCGGAAGGTCCGGGTGAAGGGATCGGCCCGTCCCTCGCGGATGCGGGGCGCTCCAATCGGCGCCCTCGCGCTCCTGGTCGCCCTCGTCTGCGCGGCGGGCGCAGGGGCGGCACGCCCTGCGCTCCGGATCTACGGCGTGGCGGACGGGCTGAAGTACTCGCAGGTGTTCTGCGTCGCCCAGGACCGCGACGGGATGATCTGGGTGGGCACCTCGTACGGCGTCTCGCGGTACGACGGCCGGAAGTTCGAGAGCCTGACCTCGCGGGACGGCCTCTCGCACGACTCCGTGAGCGCCCTCGCCACGGCCGCCGACGGAACCGTGTGGGCCGCCACGCAGGAGGGGCTCGCGCGCATCGCACCCGCTGCCGGAGCGCTCGGCGAGCCGCGGGTGGTCCCGCTCCCACCGGCGATCCGGGGCATCGCGTCCCTCCGGCCGACGCTCCTGGCCGCGTCGCCGGGTGCGCTCTGGCTCGGCGACGGGAAACGGGTCGTCCGCGTGGCGGAGGGCCGGGCCGACGAGATGCCCTTCCCACCGGGTTTCGGCCCGAACGTCCTGGCGCTCGGTCCCGCCACCGACGACACCTGCTGGGCCGGGTCCGAGGGAGGGCTCGCCCTCCTCTCGAGGTCCGCGACGAGCCCCGCCGTGCTGCCGATCCCGCCAGGGATGGGCCGTCCCGTGGCCTTCGCCCTCGATCGAGACGACCTCTACGTCCTCTTCGGGCGCGGGCTCGCCCGCCTCGCCGGTGGTACGGGTCCGTTTCAGGTCGTCGCCGAGGTTCCGCCGGAGGCGGAGCCGAACGCCCTCGTGAGGCTCGTCGACGGCTGGGCGATCCCGACCGAGACGCGGGGACTCCTGCTCGTTCGGGAGGGGCGGATCCCCGAGTGGATCGGGACGCAGCAGGGACTTCCCAGCGCCAGCGTCTCCGGGGCGATCGTCGACCGCAGCGGAATTCTCTGGCTCGCCACGGAAGCCGGGCTCGTGAAGATCTTCGATCTCGACCTGAGGTCCATCCCATCCCGGCTTCCCGACCTCGGAGGAATGGTCTTCACGGTGGCGCCGGCGCCGGGGGGACGCCTCTGGGTCGGTCACACGGAAGGAGTCTCCGTCGTCAGCGGCGACACGGTCCGCCGGATCGCGCTCGGCGGCTCGGAAGCCGCGGTATGGACGATTCTCCCGATGGAGGGCGAGTCCTTCCTCGCCGGGACGCCGCGAGGTCTCATCCACGTGTCGCCGGCGGGGGTCCGGCGGTTCCCGGACCTTCCCCTGGCCGGCCCGGGCCGGGTCTTCGACCTGGCGCGTGGTGCGGGCGACACCGTGTGGGCCACGACGGTGGACGGCGTCGTCCGATTCTCGTGGGACGCGCGGACGAAGAAGCCCCGCGATCCGATACCGACGACGGAGATCGCGGGCGAGCCTTTCGGCGAGGCGCGCGCGATCGCCGTCGAGGACGACGGGACCGCCTGGATCGGGACCGATGGACGGGGCGTCATCCGCTGGGACGGCGCGCGCTTCACGCGGATCGGATCGGAGGCGGGCCTTCCGAGCGGGTACAGCCGCGTGGTCCTGCCGACGCGCGGCGGCCTTCTCATCGGCACGGACCGGGGTCTCTTCCGGCTCGAGGCAGGGCGGGTGAGGCCCGTCGACGCCGTCAATCGGGCCCTGGACGATCCGTGGATCGCGGCGCTCGCGGAAGCGGGTGGAGACCTCTGGGTCGCGACGTCGTACTCCCTCTTCCGCGTGAAGGACGGCGTCGTCGTGGAGCGGCTCGACATGGGGACGGGCCTCGTCGGGGCGAGCACGACGGCCGAGTCGTGCCTGGCACCACTGCCGGGCGACCGTCTCGCCGTCGGCATGGACGGCGGCCTCTCGCTGCTCGACGCGGGACGGCCGCCACGGATTGCGCCGCCCCCGGCCATCGCCATCGCAGGCGTGGTCGACGCCTCCGGACGGGCCGTCCATCCCGGGCGCGCGGTGGACGCCGGCGCGGCTTCGATCACGTTCGCGCTCAGGTCTCCGTCCTACTTCTCGGAGGAAAGGACGCTCTTCTCGGAACGCCTCCTTCCGCTCGAGAGCGCGTTCTCGCCTCCCCACCCCGAACCGCGCGCGCGCTACGCGGGGCTCGCCCCCGGCCGATACACGCTCGAGGCGCAGGCCCTCGCCTCGTCCGGCCTCCGAAGTCCGCGGCCGGCCCGCTTCCACTTCACGGTCGAGCCGCCGTGGTGGGGGACGGTGTGGGCGAGGGGAGCGATGCTCCTCCTCCTCCTGGCGGCGGTCGCGACGGTCGTACGCCTGCGAACGAGGGGCCTCAGCCGGCGAGCCGCCGCGCTCGAGTCGCGCGTGGAGGAGCGTACGCGGGAGCTGACCGAGACGAACGCGCGGCTGGAGGAGGCGCAGGCCCGAATCACCCAGCTGCTCGAGAGCCGGCCGGAGGCGCAGCTCGACCCGGCCTCGTGGGCCTCGACGGTCGCCGCGGAGCTGGCGCGAGCGCTCGGAGTTGCCTCGGTCGGCGTCTTCGCGTTCGACGAGAGGGGAACCACCACGCGGCTGGCGGGCGAGGACGTTCCGGCGCCGACGCGATCCGACGCGGAGGCCGCCGCGCCGGGGGCCTTCCTGTCGCCCGGCGAGGGCGCCCTGTTCCCGGCGCGCGGCGCGAGCGGCGAGCTGCTGGGCGCCGTCGCGGTCCCCGCGGGGGCGACGTGGGACGAGTCCCGGCGGCGGCTCCTCGGCGGTTTCGCCCACCAGCTGGGCGGCGCCCTGGAGATCCGGACCGTACGGCGGCGGCTCGCCGAGGCCGAGTCGGCGCGCGAAACGGCGCGGGCGGCGATGAAGAGCCGCGGTGTCGTTCCCGCGGCCGTCTGCCCGCGCTGCCGGCGGGTCTACTCGGAGGTCGTGCGGTGTCCCGATGACGGAACGCCCCTCGACGCTTCGCGGCTCCTGCCCGCCGTCATCCGGGATCGCTATCGCCTTCTCTGCGTCCTCGGAGAAGGGGGAATGGGAACCGTCTTCCTCGCGGAAGACCTCCGCCTCCCGCGCGAGGTGGCGATCAAGATCGTCCGCCTGGACCTGCACGCCGACCCGGGAATCCGCCTCCGGTTCGTCCGCGAGGCGAACACGCTCGCGCGGCTGTCGCATCCCGGCGTCACGGCGCTCTTCGATGCCGGCGAGCTGGACGACGGCTCGCTCTTCCTCGTCATGGAGCGCCTGCGGGGACGCGACCTGGGGAGCGTCCTGGCGAAGGACGGGCGGGGCCGTCCGGCCCAGGTGGCCGAGGTCGCCTGCCAGGCGGGGGCGGCGCTCGCGGCGGCCCACCGGGCGGGAGTCGTCCACCGCGACGTGAAGCCCGAGAATCTCGTCCTGACGTGGGACGGGGACCGGCTCAGGGTGAAGGTCGTGGACTTCGGTCTCGCGCGGGCCCCGGAGGCGGGCCGGGCGCTGACGCGGACCGGGATGGTCGTCGGCACGCCCGCCTTCATGGCGCCCGAACAGGTGATGGACGAGGAGCTCTCCGCGGCGACCGACCTCTACGCCCTGGCGGCGGTGGTCTGGGAGGCGCTGACCGGACTCCGGCTCGTGAAGTCGGAAGGGGTCGGCGGGATCTTCCACGAGATCCTCACGGAGGAGCCGACGCCGCCCTCCCTGCTCCGTGCCGGGCTCCCGCCCGAGGTCGATGCGCTCGTCCTCTCCGCGCTCGCAAAGGCGCCGGGCGAGCGGCCACAGGACGTGGAGGCGTGGGGGAGCCGGCTGGCCGCAGCCCTCTCCGGCGTGCCGCCGGCCGAGGCGGGCTGGAGCGACGCAGGGTCCGCGGCGGGCGACTGACCGGGCGCACCGGCGTGCGAGACTGATTCCTCGTGCTGCGCCTTCCGCGGGCTTTCTCGCCCCTTCGCCACCGCGACTTCCGGATCCTCTGGTCGGGGTCGCTCGTCTCGAGCGTCGGCACGTGGATGCAGCGGGTCGCTCAGGGGTGGCTCGTGCTGACCCTCACCGGCTCTCCGTTCTGGCTCGGGATGGACGCGTTCCTCGGAGACGCGCCGTTCCTCGTCTTCTCCCTCTTCGGCGGCGTCCTGGCCGACCGTGCCGAGCGTCGACGGATCCTCCTCGTATCGCAGGTCGTCCAGATGAGCTGCGCGCTCGTTCTCATGGCGCTCATCCTCGTCGATCAGGTCACCCTCGGGTCCATCCTGGCGCTTTCGTTCCTCTCGGGACTCGCGCAGGCGTTCGGAGCCCCGGCCTTCCAGGCGCTCTTCCCGACACTCGTTCCTCCCGAGGAGATTCCGAAGGCGATCGCGCTCAACTCCATCCAGTTCAACCTCGCGCGGGTCGTCGGGCCGGGAATCGCCGGCCTGGCCTTCCACCAGCTCGGCGCCGCCGGCTGCATGGGCCTGAACGGGCTCTCGTTCCTGGCGGTGGTCGCCGCGCTCGCCTCGATCCCGCGCCGCCCGGCCGCGGGGGGCGGTGGGGCCAGCGTTCTGGAAGGGCTGAAGGAGGGAGTCGGAGTCGTCTGGAGGCGAAGGGACCTGAGGGGTCTCGTCGGCCTCGCGTTCCTCGGCAGCGCCTGTTCGATTCCGCTCGTGACGTTTCTCCCGGTCTTCGCGAAGGAGGTCTTCCACGCCGGAGCGGGGCGCTACAGCGCCTTCCTGTCGGCCTTCGGGTGCGGGGCCGTCCTCGGGGGGCTCGTCGTCGCGACGACGGCCTCGAGGATGCGGCGGCGAGGCTTCATCGGCGCGATCGGCCTCCTGGCCTACGGAGTTCTCACCGCCGGCTTCGGCCTCTCCCGGTCGCCGGTCCTCTCGTTCGCGTTCCTCGTCGCGGCGGGAGCCTGCCTCATGGTCGTCTTTTCGAGCTTCATGACGCTCGTCCAGACGAGCGTCGGGGACTCGCTCCGGGGCCGGGTCATCAGCATCTACGGCCTCGCGTTCCGGGGAGGGATGCCGCTCGGGAACCTGGCCGCCGGGGCGGCGGCAGCGGCGGCGGGAGCGCCGGCGGTTCTCGTAGCGTGCGGCGTCGCGCTCGTCGTGGCCGGAGGGACCGTCGCCGCCCGGCGCCGCAAGGACGGCGTCGCGTCGATGTGAGGGACCGACCGACCGGCCCGCCGGCTCAGGGCCAGGTGCTGTAGTCGGTCGTCGTCATCTCGAGGGTCACGCGGCGCCCCTGGTACTGCATGTTCAGGAAGATCCTGCCAGGGACCAGCAGACCCGGTGGCGCTCCTGGCGCCGGGATCCTCTCGAAGTCGGCCCGCAGGAACGCGATGTCCCGGATCTCGGGAGAGACCGTCGTCTTGACCTCGATCTGCTCGACGATGCGGGTCTTCTCGTCGAGGTAGAGCGTCGCCTCGTCCTGCGGGCGTCCCAGGCCGCGCCCTTTCAGTCTCACCAGGCCCGGGCGGCCGGGGTCGGGCGGGAGCATGTCGGCGCCTTCCTGCCAACGCCTCGCGACGTCGGGCGTGAGACGCGCGTAGAGCTGCATGACCTCCATCGCGGCCTCGGCCAGCCGCTCCTCTTCGGGCGAGGTGAGGGGGCGCTGGCGGTCGGAGCGGGGATCGCTGGCCGGAAGCGGCGTCGGCTCGGGGCGCCTGTCGTACTTGACGGTCTTCTTCGTGACGAGGCCGCCGTCGGGGCCGAGGTGCACGTCCTCGAGCTTCGTCAGGCGGGAGACGCCGTCGACCTTCATCTCGGTCCTGAGGCGCCACTGGTAGTGCGCGAGCCCCTGGCGCCCCGTCTCGAGCCCGGACGCGACGTCGGGGGGCACCGTCGGAGGCGGTGTGGCGAGGAGGGTGATGGCGAGCAGGGCCGCGAGAGCCGGGAGAGTGGCGGGCACGCAGCGATTCTTCCACAGCGGCCCCCGGGCGTTCCTGTAGGCTTTCCGGCGATGCGGATCGAGACCGTCGCCGTCCACGCCGCCTTCTCCGTCGACCCGTCGACGGGAGCGGTCGCCCCTCCCATCCACCTGTCGACGACGTTCGGACGCGACGAGGCCGGGGTCCCGATCGCGGGACACACCTACGTGCGCGAGTCGAATCCCACCCAGGACCTCCTGGAAGAGGCGCTCTCGAGGCTGGAAGGGGGCGAGGCGGCCCTCGCGTTCGGATCGGGGATGGCGGCCGGCCTCGCGGTCGCGCAGGCCCTCCCGCCGGGCAGCCACGTCGTCCTGCCGGAAGACGTCTACTACGCGTACCGCGTCGCGGCGCGCGATTTCTTTCCCGCGTGGGGGCTGACGGCGACGTTCGCGCCCCTGGACCAGCCCGGCGCCCTCGCGGGAGCGCTGCGGCCCGAAACGCGGCTCGTCTGGCTCGAGAGCCCGTCGAACCCGCTCCTGAGGATCACCGACCTCGCGTCCTCGGCCGCCATCGCGAAGAGGATCGGTGCGCTCGTCCTCGTCGACAACACGTTCGCGACGCCGATCCTTCAGCGGCCCCTCGACCTGGGGGCCGACATCGTCCTTCACGCGACGACGAAGGGAATGGGCGGACACAGCGACGTGCAGGGAGGCGCCCTCGTCTTCTCGAGAAAGGGCGAGTTCCTGGAGAAGGTCCGCCACGTCCGGACGATCCTCGGGGCGGTCTCCTCGCCGTTCAACTCCTGGCTCGTCCTTCGAGGGCTCCGGACGCTCGCCGTGCGGGCGCGGTTCCAGTCGGAATCGGCCCTCGCAGTCGCCACGGCGCTCTCGACCTTTCCGGCGGTCTCGAGGGTGAACTACCCAGGACTCGCCGGGCATCCGGGGCACGAGGCGGCCGGCCGCCAGATGACCGCCTTCGGGTCGATGATCTCCTTCCACGTCGCGGCCGGGGCGCGAGGCCGCGATCGAAGCCGTGGGCCGAACGCGCCTCTTCACGCGCGCGACGTCGCTCGGGGGGGTGGAGAGCCTCATCGAGCACCGGGCAACGAGCGAAGGGGCCGCGTCGACCGCACCGGGGGACCTGGTCCGGCTTTCGATCGGCCTGGAGCATCCGGACGATCTCCTGGCCGATCTGGCACAGGCCCTCGGAACCTGAACGGGACCTTCACGACCGATCCCGTATCATCCTCGGAGCCGCTGGACAGGAACCCGAGACCGGGAGCCACGGACCGGCCTCAGGCCCTACGGCGGGACGTCGTGTCCTCGCGGGGCCAGGGAAACCCGAACCGATCAGAACGAGGACCATGGAAAAGAAACCGACCCGCAAGCCGAAAGTGGAGGCCGCCCCGGAGCAGCCGAAGAAGCCCGCCCGCAAGGTGCCCGAGGCAGTGAAGGGACCGGCGGTCCCGAAGGCCTCGGCGGCAGCCCCGAAGGCCTCAAAAGCGTCAAAGGCCTCAAAGACCGCGAAGACCCCGACGAGTCCGAAGACCCCTGAGATTCCGAAGTCCAGGATTCCGGTGCCCCGAAGAGCGAAGGAGGCGACCAAGGCCATGACCGAGCCGCTGGCTCCGAGTCCCGCTCCGGTTCCCGAGCCCCAGTCGACCGCGTCCGACCTCGCCGCGCTGCAGGCCGCCCGCACCGAGGTCCTCGACGTCCCCGATTTCGACGGCCACGCGAAAGTCGGACGTCCCTCGCAGGATCCCCTCCCGCCGCCGCCCTGGGACCCGGACGTCCCGGAGACGCCGTTCCAGAAGGTGCTCAAGGAGCTGCCGTTCCTCTCGGACTACTACAACGAGACCTACGTCTATCTCGTGCCGTGCGACCCGCAGAGCATCTACTGCATCTTCGAGGTGGGGGACGCCGCGCGCGACGGCCTGAAGGCCCGGTTCGGAGCGGACTTCTTCGAGAAGAACTCGCTCCTGCTCCGCGTCTACGACGTCACCGGGATCTCGTTCGACGGGTTCAACGCGAACACGTTCTTCGAGGTGGACGACTACCTCGCCGACAAGGTCTGCTACTGGGTGAAGGCCGAGGGCGGCAGGGACTACGTCGCCGAGATCGGCTACCGCGCGCACGGGACGACGTTCTTCGAGAAGGTCGCCCGGTCGAACGCCGTCTTCGTTCCCCGCGGAAAGGACGAGCCGGCCGAGGTGCACGTGACGTGGGGGTCGATCCACACCCCGTCGAACGACCTGGAGATACCCGTCGGGCCCGACCAGTGGCGCTACAACCAGTACCTCTACTGGAAGAGGCGGAGCCACGCGGCCCCACCGGAGAAGGGATACTGGTCGCTCGTCCTCCATCAGCACCTCCCGTTCGTGCGCCACCCGGAGTACGAGGTGGGGCTGGAGGAGCAGTGGTTCTTCGAGGCCGTCGTCTCGGTCTATACGCAGCTCCTGCACGTCCTCTGGAACCTGGAACGCGACAAGGTCGACTTCCGCCTCACGGTGAGCCTGACGCCGCCGCTCCTCTCGATGATGCAGGACCCGCACCTGAAGCTGCGCGCGGCCCGGCACATCGACGAGTGCATCAAGCTGGCGACGCGGGAGCGGGACAACGCGCGGGGCAAGCCGTGGCTCGCCGCGGCCGAGCAGATCCTCTCCCGCTTCTGGACGGCCAAGCGCGTCTGGGACGCCTACGAAGGGGACCTGACACGCGGCTACCGCGACTTCCAGAACGCCGGCAAGCTGGAGGTCATCACCTGCCCGGCGACGCACTGGATCCTTCCGCTCTACAAGGACTTCCCGGAGGCGATCCGGGCGCAGGTCCAGACCGCGAAGCGACAGTACGAGCGGGTCTTCGGGCGCAGCCCGCGAGGGATCTGGCTCGCGGAGAACGCCTGGACGCCGGGCCTGGACGCGATCCTGGCGGCCGAGGGGTTCCACTGGTTCCTCGTGAACCCGAAGGCCCTCCGCGAGGGGGACACGCGCCCCTTCTTCGACTCGGCCAACCCGGTCATCACCCCCGCGGGGACGGCGGCGTTCCCGATCGACCCGGAGACGCGCGCGAAGATCTGGTCGCGCGAGAACGGCTACCCCGGCGCGTCGAACTACAAGGAGTGGTACCGCGACCTCGGCTACGACGCCGACTTCGACTACCTTCCCGAGTACTGGAAGACGGCCGGCGTGAGGCGCAACACCGGCATCAAGTACTACCGGATCACGGGCCCCGGCGTGGACCTCGGCGGAAAGGCCTACTACGTGCCCGACTGGGCCGACGAGACGCGCGAGGCCCAGGCCGCTCAGTTCGTCTTCGAGCGGGGCGCCCAGGCGAACTACTTCTTCGAGAAGAACGGCGGGCGCAAGCCGTGTGTCGTCTCGGCCTACGACGCCGAGCTCTTCGGCCACTGGTGGGAAGAAGGCCCGGGCTTCATCGAGTCCGTCTTCCGCAAGCTCCTCTGGGACCAGTCGGTCGTCCGGCCGGTCACCCCGTCCGAGTACCTCGCCGAGAACCCTCACCACCAGCGGATGACGCCCGGCGCGTCGAGCTGGGGCAAGGGCGACTACTTCCAGACGTGGGTGGAGGGCCGCGAGTTCCAGCCGAACACCTGGGTCTACCGGCACCTCTTCCGGCTCGTCGGGAAGATGGCCGACCTCGCCACGCGCCACCGGGACACGACGGACGGCGTGCTGAAGCGAGCGCTGGACCAGGCGGCTCGCTGCCTCTTCCTGGCGGGAGCCTCCGACTGGGGCTTCCTCATCGAAACGGGGCAGGCCGTCCGGTATTCCGAGGTGCAGATCGTGAGGCACCTCGACCGCGCCCGCGAGCTCATGCGGCAGGCGGAAGCGGGGCAGATTCACGAGGAGTACCTGACGGTCCTCGAGGACGCCGACACCATCTTCCCCTTCGGCGACATGGACTTCCGCGTCTTCTGTCGCAGCTAACACACTGACTCCGCGTGGCTTCCCCGGGGCCTTGCCCCGGGGAAGCCGGCGGTGCACCATTCCCGGTCTCATGGCGAGGGTCGTCGCCCCCAACGGGGCGCCCCGCATAGGGACAAAGGTCCTGCACAAGTACAACCGCGACCTCGGACCCGGGAGGGTCGAGGACGTGGCGGCCCGCCGGATCGTCGTCTTTTTCCCGAGAACCGGGGAGCGGCTGACGTTCGGTGCGGGCGATGCCGGCCTGAAGCCCCTCGAGCTCTCCGCGGGACGCGACGCGCGGATCGAGGAAACCGGCGAGGTCGTGACGCTCTCTTCCAGGGAGAAGGGCGGGACGGTCTGGACGACGACGGACGGCCGCCAGATCGAGGACGAGATGCTCTGGCCCGCGGAGATTCCGCAGGACCCGGTCGAGCGCCTCGCGGGGCTCGACGTGGACCGGGCCGCGGCATTCCGAAACCGTCTCGACGGACTCTTCCTGCAGCGGATGCGGCAGGCGAAGGGGCTCGGTTCCTTCCTCGGCGGGCGGATCGCCATTCACCCGCACCAGCTCCACGTCGCCGAGAGGGCGACGGCCTACGAGCCGGTCCGCTGGCTCCTCGCCGACGAGGTCGGCCTCGGCAAGACGATCGAGGCCTGCCTCATCCTCTCGCGCCTCGTGCGGACCGAGCGGGCCGACCGGATCCTGGTCGTCGTCCCGTCGACGCTCACCGTGCAGTGGCTGGGCGAGCTCTGGCGGAAGTTCCACCAGGTCTTCGTCCTGCTCGACGGCAAGCGCCGGGCCGACGTCGCGAAGGACCACGGGCCGGAGTTCAATCCGTTCGACGCCCACCGCCGCAGCGTGATCGCGCTGGAGGACCTCGTCTCGGAGCCGGGGCTCGCGCAGAAGGCGCTGGCGGCGGGTCTCGACCTCCTCGTCGTCGACGAGACGCACCGGCTCGTCCTCGACGCGGAAGCCGAGCGGGCCATCGCGCCCATCGCCCGATCGGCGAAGCACCTCCTGCTTCTCTCCGCGACGCCTCTCGAGGCCGACACCTCGGGCTTCTTCCGCCTCCTCGAGCTCGTCCGCCCCGACGCCTACCGCTCCGAGAAGGAGTTCCTCGCCGCGCTCGCGGAGAACCAGCCGCTTCCACCCTGCACGAGCGCGACGCGGCGCGTCGACATCGGCGGCCTCCCGCCGCGCGTGCCGCTCCCGGTCGAGCTGGAGAGCGTCCCGGCCTCCCAGGCCTTGACGGGCGACGAGAAGGTCGACGCCGCGGACCCGCGCGTCGCGTGGCTCGTTTCCAAGGCGAAGAGCTTCGCCCCGGGCGGGAGCGAGGAAGGGAAGACGCTCGTCTTCTGCCACGACCTCCCGACCCTCCAGGCGCTCAAGGCCCTCCTGGAGCGCGAAACGCGCAAGCGCGTCGCCGTCTTCCACGAGGAGCTCTCGCCCGACCGGCGGGACCTCGAGGTGGCCGAGTTCCGCAGGCCGAAGGGACCCACGTTCCTCGTGTCGACCGAGTGCGGCGGGGAAGGGCGCAACTTCGAGTTCTGCCGGCGTCTCGTCCTCTTCGACCTTCCTCTCGACCCGGCCCAGGTCGAGCAGAGGATCGGCCGTCTCGACCGGATCAGCCGGAAGGAGAGGGTGGAGATCGTCTACTTTCGACCTCCGTCGGGGTTCTACCGCGATCTCGTGGAGCTCTACGAGCGGATCGGCCTCTTCCGGGAGCCGCTCGGGGGGCTCGAGCGGTCGCTGGCGAACGTGGAGGCGGCGATCCGGAAGGCCGAGAAGGCCTCGGCGCGGGGCCTCTCGGAGCTGCCGGTCGCAGCTCTCGTCACGGAAGTCCGCGGTGCCGCCCAGGTCCGTCAGAGGGCGGCCTACCACCACCTTCATTCCGAGGGCTTCCGCGCCGACCTTGCGAGCGGCATCCTCACCCGTGTTCCCGCCGGGCTGGACGCCGCGATGGAGCGGTTCGTCACCGCCGCCTGCGAGCTCTTCGGGTTCGACGTCACCGAGAAGAAGGGCATTCGCACCTGGTACCTCGAGTTCGGCGGGGACGCGCTCCTCGAGCACCTTCCCGGCGTGCCGGGCGGGACGCGCTACCTCGGAACCTTCGACCGGGAGGAAGCGGTCCTGCGCGAGGAGCTCGACTTCTTCGCCTCGGGGCACCCGCTCGTCGAGGGGATCTTCCAGGAGCTCGAGGACGGACCACGCGGCCGGGCTGCGCTCCTGAAGCTGGAGAAGACCGGCGTCGACGGAGAGGGAGTCCTCTTCCTGCACCGGCGGGACGAGGCCTTCGCCGCGTCCGCGATCGACCTCGCGGGGCAGCCGAGGCCCGAGTGGGCGGAGCTCCTCATGAGGGGGCGCACGAACCTCCGTGGCCTCCCCATCGAGGACTGGTCGCCCGAGATTCCCCGTGGGAGGGGCTGGGCCACGACGGTGCGGGCGCTCGCGGCCCGGGCCGAGAGAAACGGCCCGATTCTCGCCGCGGCGGGCTTCCGCCTTCTTCGATAAGCGCACTCCGGCCCGAGGAACGGTTGGCGCGACCGCGCCGGGACGGGCCGGGGCGAGAATCGGCGGGTGAGCCTCTCCCGAAGTCTCCTGGCCATCTTCTCCGTCCTCGTGGCTCCGTTTTCTGCCGCCTGCCGGTCGGCCGCGCCGCCGCCGGGACAGAGCGAGCGGCTCTTCGAGGCGACGATCGCGCGGAAGGTCTCGTACCGCTATCTCCTATACGTGCCGAAGGCGTATGTGGCCGACGCCACGAGGCGCTGGCCGCTCCTCCTCTTCCTTCACGGGTCCGGGGAGAGGGGAGACGATCTCGCGAAGGTGAAGGTCCACGGCCCGCCGCATCAGCTCGACGGTCGCGAGGACTTCCCGTTCGTCGTCGTCTCGCCCCAGTGCCCGGCCGGACAGCGGTGGCAGGCCGACGCACTGGCCGCGCTCCTGGACGACGTGGCGAGGCAGCTGAGGATCGACCCCGATCGCATTGCGGTGACGGGCCTGTCGATGGGAGGGCGGGGGACATGGGAGCTCGCGATGTCCTACCCGGAGCGTTTCGCCGCCATCGTGCCCGTGTGCGGAGGCGCCATTCCCGACCGGGCCTGCCTGCTGAAGGACATCCCTGTGAGGGCGTTCCACGGCGCGCGCGACACCGTCGTCCCGCTCGCCGAATCGACGACGGTGGTGGACGCCGTGAAGAAGTGCGGGGGCACGGCCGAGCTGATCGTCTACCCCGAGGCCGGGCACGACGCGTGGACGGCGACCTACGCGGACGGGGCGCTCTGGGAGTGGCTCCTCCGTCAGCGGCGTCACCCCCGCCCGTAATACACGATTGCACGCCTGGCACCGGACATGTAATACACGATTCCGTGCCTGGCACGGACTCGTGTTGAACTCGTGTAATCGACTCTGGAACTTTCGGGGGCGGGGGCGGTCTAAGCTCACGTTATGACGACAGAGCCGCGCCGCCGCGTCCGGGTCTCCCTTGCCGCATTTTCCGTCGTCGTCCTCCTCACCGGAGGCGCGCTCGCCCTCGCTCCTCTGAAGGGGAGCGAGAAGGGAGTGAAGCCCGTGCCGAAAGCCGACGCGTCCTGGGCCGACGTCGACCGCCTCGTGAAGGAGCAGAAGTACGAGGAGGCGGCGAAGGCCGCGGAGACGATCCTCGCCGCCGCGAAGGCGAAGGGCGACGAGAAGGACTGGACGAAGGCGCTCGTCACGGTGACCCAGCTCCGGATCGGCCTCCACGGCTACGAGACGGCGGTCCGGCGGCTGCGCGAGGAGCCCTGGCCGGAAGGGCCGATGTCCCGCGCGCAGCTCGGGCTCCTCTACGGACACTCGCTCGTGACGTACCAGCGGGCCTACTCGTGGGAGGTCGGCCAGCGGGAGCGGGTCGACTCGAAAGGCGCCGTCGACCTCAAGGCGTGGACGCGCGAGCAGATCCTGGCCGAGGCTCTGAAGGCGGCGCTCGAGGTCTGGGGGATGCGCGACGCGCTGGGAAAGGAGCCGGTCGCGGCAGCCGAGCTCGTCCTCGACCCGAACAGCTACCCGAAGGAGATCCGCGGGACTCTCCGCGACGCCGTGAGCTACCTCCTCGTCGACCTGCTGGCCGACACGGCGGGCTGGACTCCGGAGCAGTCGAACGAGGTCTGGCGGCTCGACCTCGGGGCACTCCTGAAGGGTGAATCGGGCGACGTTGCCCAGATCGACCTCGCCGCGCCGGCGGTCCACCCGCTGACGAAGATCTGTGCGGTCCTGAACGACCTCGAGGGGTGGCATTCCGGCGCCGGGAGGAAGGGCGCGCAGCTCGAGGCGCGCCTCGAGCGTGTGCGGCGGCTGTCGGCTTCCTTCACGGAGGAGCGAGAGAAGACCCGGATCCGGAAGGACCTCGAGGGCCGCCTCTCCGCGTTCCGGTCGGACTCCTGGTGGGCCATGGGGAAGGCCGAGGTGGCCGACCTGCACCAGCGCGGGAGCCGCCCGAACCGAAGGGTTGCTGCGCGCCGCGAGGCCGAGGAAGGTCGCGCCGCGTACCCCTCGTCCGTCGGCGGCCAGCGGTGCCTCTCGATCGTGAAGGCGATCGAGGCCCCCGAGGTCCGCCTCCAGGCGATGGCCGTCGACGGACCGGGGAAGAGGTCGCTCGAGGTCTCGCACAGGAACCTCGGGGCCGTTCACTTCAGGGCCGTGAAGCTGGACGCGGAGAAGAGGATCGAGGGGTCGAAGGACTGGTCGGCCCTCCCGACCTCCGACGACATGCGCAAGCTCGTCTCGACCCGGCCGGTGGCGGAGTGGAAGGTGGACCTGCCGCCGACGCCCGACTTCGAGACGCACCGGACGTTCGTCACACCTCCGATGAAGGAGCCGGGTTTCTACGTCGTCCTCGCGTCGGCCCGGAAGGACTTCGGCGCGTCCGACAACGTCGTCGTCGGGACGAACCTCTTCGTCTCCGACCTCGTTCTCGTCGTGAGGCCCGAGGCCGAGACGGGGGCCGTCGCGGCGCGCGTCCTCTCGGGAACCACGGGGAGCCCGGTCTCGGGCGCCGAGGTCGCGCTCTGGCGTTTCGACTGGAAGGAAGGGCACCGCCGGGACGAGGTGAAGACGACGGACGCGGACGGAGCGGTCTCGTTCGGCTCGAGGGAGAGGACGGGAAACTCCTTCCACCTCCTGGCGAAGAAGGGCGCCCACGTCACCTTCGACGGCCAGCAGGTCGGCTTCTACCGGCAAGGCACCGCCGGAAGCCGGACGGCGTCGCTCCTCTACACGGACCGGAGCATCTACCGGCCCGGGCAGAAGCTCTTCTGGAAGGTCCTCGCCTACGAAGGCTCGCAGGAGAACGCGCGGTTCAAGTCCGCGGCAGGGACACCGGTCACCGTCTGGCTCATCGACCCGAACGGCGAGCGCGTCGAGACGCGCTCGGTCTCGACGAACGCCTTCGGCACCGCGGCCGGCGAGTTCGTCGTCCCGACGGGGCGCCTCCTCGGCGGCTGGCGGCTCGAGAGCTCGCTCTCGGGCAGCACGCCGGTGAGGATCGAGGAGTACAAGCGGCCGACGTTCGAGGTCACCTTCCAGGAGCCGAAGGAACCGATGCGGCTCAACCGGAAGGCCGTCCTCACCGGAGAGGCGAAGTACTACTTCGGCCTTCCGGTCGCGTCCGGAAACGTCACGTGGCGCGTCACGCGCGAGACGCTCCGGCCGTGGTGGTGGTCCTTCTGGGGCTGGGGCTCGCCGTCGAAGGCCCAGACGGTGGCGTCCGGAGCGACCGTTCTCGGGGCCGACGGGACGTTCCTCGTCTCCTTCACCCCGGAGGCCGACGAGACCGCCGCGAAGGGGAGCGACCTGACGTGGCGCTACGTCGTGAGCGCCGACGTCGTCGACGAGGGAGGCGAAACGCGCGCCGCGACCCGCGCGGTGCGGCTCGGATTCGTCTCCGTCGAGGCGAACGTCGGATTCCCGACGGGCTTCGCGCGTGAGAAAGAGCCCGCTTCCGCGACGATCACGAGGTCGAGCCTCGACGGCACCCCCCGTGCGGGCAAGGGGAGCTGGCGCCTCGTGGCGCTCATTCCCCCGGCGACGACCCCGCTCCCGGGCGACCTGCCCCGCCGCGGCGCGCCGGCCGAAGGAGAGGAAGAGGCTCCCGAGGGCGCGACGCACACGACGCCCGGGGACGCCCTGCGTCCCCGCTGGGACACCTCGTTCAACGTGGAAGGAGTGCTGCGCGACTTCCGGGACGGCGCCGAGAAGGCCCGGGGCGAGTCCGTTCACGGATCAGACGGCCTCGCGAAGCTCGACCTCGGGAAGCTCGACTCGGGCGCTTGGAGGATTCACTACACGACCGTCGACGACTTCGGGGCGAAGTACGAGACGTTCCGGGACTTCCTCGTGGCCGGTGGAAAGGAAACGCCGTCGGTGCCGCTCGTTCTCCTCGTCGAGTCGGGTTCGATCCGGGTCGGAGAGACGGCACGGCTCCTCGCGACCTCGGGCCTTCCCGGCCAGCCGATGCTCCTCGAAAGGTTCCGGGCGGGGAAGCTCCTGTCCCGCATGGTCCTGAAGGCCGGAGAAGGGAACACGGTCCTCGAGATTCCCGTCACCGAGGCGGACCGCGGCGGCTTCGGCATCACGCTGTCGGCGCTCAGGGACCACCAGTGGATGAGCCAGACGGTGGCGGTCTTCGTCCCGTGGGACGACAGGGAGCTGAAGCTGGAGTTCGCGACGTTCCGCGACCGGATCCGTCCCGGGACACGCGAGACGTGGCGGGTCACGGTGAAGTCGCCCTCCGGAAAGCCGGTCGAAGCCGGTGCGGCAGAGCTGCTCGGCTACATGTACGACCGGAGCCTCGACGTCTTCGCGCCGCACCAGCCTCCCTCCGTCCTCTCGCTCTACCCGTCGCGCATCGGTACGCCCTGGACCCGCGCGACGCTCGGAGCGGCGCAGGCCCAGTGGGTGATCGGCAGCTTCGACCCGACCCCTTCGGCCCCCTCGCTCGTGCCCGACCGCCTCAAGGAGCTCGACCGGTACGGCATCGGCGGCCCGGGGGCACGCGGACGCCGGTTCCAGATGCGGGGAGGCATGGGCGCGACGATGGTGGCCGAGAGCATGGCGATGGACGCAGCGGCCCCGCCTCCCGCGCCGGCGTCGGCCCCGGCCCGCCAGATGGCGAAGGTGGCGGCGAACGAAGAGCGCGACGACAAGAGCGAGGCGAAGAAGAACGCCGGCGGTGCGGCGCCCGCCGCGGGCGATGCGCCGGCCCTCCGGAGCAACTTCGCCGAGACGGCGTTCTGGACGCCGCAGCTCCTGACCGGGGCCGACGGCTCCGCCTCGATCGAGTTCACCGTTCCCGATTCCGTGACGTCCTGGAACGTCTGGCTCCACGCCGTGACGAAGGACCTGCGCGGCGGGTCGCTGAAGAAGGAGACGAAGAGCGTCAAGGAGCTGATGGTCCGTCCCTACGTCCCGCGGTTCCTGCGCGAGGGGGACCGGGCCGCGCTGAAGGTCGTCGTCAACAACGCGTCGGAAGCCGAGCTGAAGGGGAGCCTGGCATTCCAGATCCTCGACCCCGAGACGAACGAGGACCTCTCGGCCCGTTTCGGACTCTCGGCGAACGACACGAGCCGCGCGATCGTCGTCCCGAAGGGCGGCGGCACGAACCAGACCTTCTTCCTGACGGCCCCTCCGGGAGTCAGGACGGTCGCCTTCAAGGTCACCGCGACGTCGGGGAGCCTTTCGGACGGCGAGCTGCGCCCGCTGCCGGTGCTGCCGAGCCGGATGCACCTCGTCCAGTCGCGCTTCGTCACGCTCCGCGAGGGGCAGAGAAAGGAGCTGCGGTTCGAGGACCTGGCGAAGGGAGGCGACCCGACGCTCATCAACGAGCAGATGGTCGTCACGGTCGACGCCCAGCTCTTCTACGCCGTCCTCGAGGCGCTGCCGTACCTCGTCAACTACCCGTACGAGTGCACCGAGCAGACCCTGAACCGCTTCGTCTCCACCGGAATCGTCTCGTCGATCTTCGAGAAGTACCCGTCGGTCGCCGCGATGGCGAAGGAGTTCTCGAAGAGGGACGTCCGCCTCGAGACGTGGGACGCCGCCGACCCGAACCGGAAGATGACGCTCGAGGAGAGCCCGTGGCTCGTGGACGCGCGCGGGGGAAAGGACGCCGGCGAGGGGCTCGCGAAGGTCCTCGACCCGCGCGTCGCGAAGGCCGAGCGCGAGGCCGCGATCGCGAAGCTCCGGAAGGCGCAGACCTCCATCGGCGGCTTCCCCTGGTGGCCGGGCGGCCCGCCGTCGCCCTACATGACCGTCTACATCCTCCACGGCCTCGCGAAGGCGTCCGAGTTCGGCGTCGAGGTCCCGCGTGACATGGTGGAGAAGGGCTGGGGGTACGTCGCGAAGCACTTCCGCGAGGAGCTGCGCGACATGATGAAAAGGGACTGCTGCTGGGAGACGCTGACCTTCGTCAATTACGTCGCCTCGTGCTACCCCGACCCGTCCTGGATGGGGAACGCCCTCACCGCCGACGAGCGGAAGGAGATCCTGGCCTTCTCCTTCAAGCACTGGAAGGAGCACTCGCCCTACCTGAAGGGCTACCTCGCCCTGACCCTGAAGCGGATGGGCCGGCCGAAGGACGCCGATCTCGTCTTCGCGAGCGTCATGGACTCGGCGAAGACGAACGAGGAGCTGGGCACCTTCTGGGCGCAGGAAGACCGCTCCTGGCTCTGGTACAACGACACGATCGAGACGCACGCGTTCGCGCTCCGGACGCTGACCGAGCTGACGCCGAAGGACCCGCGCCGCGACGGCCTCGTCCAGTGGCTCTTCCTGAACAAGAAGCTGAACCAGTGGAAGTCGACCCGCGCCACGGCCGAGGTCCTCTACTCGCTCGTCCACTACCTGAAGGCCGAAGGGGCCCTCGGGACGCGCGAGACGATGAAGGTGACGGTCGGCGGGCGGGAGACCGCGTTCACGTTCGAGCCGGACAGGTACACCGGCAAGAAGAACCAGGTCGTCATCCCCGGGCCGCAGGTCGACCCGAAGACGACCTCGACGATCGCCGTCGAGAAGGGAGGCAAGGGCTTCGCCTTCGCCTCCGCCGCCTGGCACTTCTCGACCGAGAAGCTCCCCGAGGAGGACCGGGGCGACTTCTTCCACGTCTCGCGGAAGTACTTCCTCCGCGAGAACACCGGGAAGGAGTGGGTCCTGAGGCCCCTCGCCGACGGCGCCACGCTGAAGCCGGGCGACCAGGTGGAGGTGCAGATCTCGCTCCGGACCAAGCACGCCGCCGAGTACGTCCACCTGCGCGACCCGCGCGGCGCCGGCTTCGAGCCCGAGTCGACCGTCTCGCGCTACAAGTGGGACCTCGGAATCGCCTGGTACGAGGAGGTCCGCGACAGCGGGACGAACTTCTTCTTCGAGCAGCTCCCCGTCGGCGAGTACAACGTTCAAGTACCGCCTCCGGGCGAACATGGCCGGGACGTTCCGGGTCGGCCCGGCGACGGTCCAGTCGATGTACGCACCGGAGTTCAACGCCTACTCGGCGGGGGCGGTGCTGACAGTGAAGGGGGAATGAGGGCCGAAGCTTCTTCCGGTCGGGGGGAAGGAAGCGAAGGAGAGCTGAAACATCGCCGCGCTTCCGGCGTAGATTCCCGAGGTGCCCGTGAAGGAGCGACGATGAAAGACCGTCTCAGCCGTAGGGATCTCCTGGCCCTGGCCGCAACCTCCGGAGCTGCCCTGGCCCTTCCGCGATGGGCCCGCGCCGCCGAGGCCGCACCCGCGAAGAAGAAGCTGCTCATCCTCGGGGGAACCCGGTTCCTCGGGGTCGCCCTCGTCGAGGCCGCGCTCGCGAAGGGGTGGGAGCTGACCCTTTTCAACCGGGGCAAGTCGAACCCGGGCCTCTTCAAGGGCCGCCCCCTGGAGGAGATCCACGGCGACCGGAACGTCGCGGACGACGTGAAGAAGCTCGCCGGACGGAAGTGGGACGCCGTGATCGACACGTCCGGCTACTTCCCGAGGCAGGTCCGTTCTGCGGCGGAGGTCCTCGCGGGAAACGTCGGGCAGTACGTCTTCATCTCCTCGATCTCGGTCTACGCCTCGCCGATGAAGGCGGGGATGGACGAGAGCGCCACGGTCGCACGCCTCGCCGCGGGAACCGACGTGGACGCCATCAAGGACATCGGCGAGGGGAACTACGGCGCGCTGAAGCTCCTCTGCGAGGAGGCCGCCGAGAAGGCAATGCCGGGCAAGGCGCTCAACATCCGGCCCGGCTACATCGTCGGGGACCGCGACGGGAGCGACCGCTTCACCTACTGGCCGGTCCGCGTCCGGAAGGGGGGAGAGGTCCTGGTCCCGGGGAGCCCGACGGACCCCATCCAGTTCATCGACGTTCGCGATCTGGGAGACTGGACGATCCGGATGGTCGCGTCGGGGACGAACGGCGTCTTCAACGCGACGGGCCCGAAGGAGAAGCTCACGATGGGCGCCTTCCTCGAGGCCTGCCGGAAGGAGACCGGGTCGAAGGCGACGTTCACCTGGGCGCCGGAGGAGAAGCTGAAAGAGCTCGGCCTGACGCCCGAGGCGGACTTCCCGATCTGGGTCTCCACGAAGGGCGAGGAGGCCGGCATCGGCGACGTCTCGATCGCCCGGGCCTTGAATGCGGGGCTGACGTTCCGGCCGCTCGGCGAGACGATCCGCTCGACGCTGGGCTTCTGGGACTCCCTCCCCGAGGAGCGCCGCGCGAAGATGCGCGCCGGCCTCGTTCCCGAGAAGGAGGCCACCACGCTGACCGCGCTGAAGGGGAAGGCCCCGGCGGCCGTGCCGGCGGCGGAGCCGAAGAAGTGACGGGCAGGACGCGCGCCCGCGGGCGGCTGGGCGCGCTCGTCGTCCTCTTCGCTTCCGCGGCCATCCTCACCCGGGCACTGCCGGCGGCGGGGCCCTCGGCTGCCGAGGTCGAGAAGGCTGCTGCCGGGATCACCGCCGCTTCCGCGTTCCAGACCGTAGAGGTCCTCGCGGCGCCCGGCATGCAGGGACGCCTCTCGGGGACCGAAGGGTACCGGAAGGCCGCCGACTGGGTCGTCTCCGAGGTCCGGAAGGCCGGGCTGCGCCCGACCGACGACTTTCGCGACTACCTCCAGCCGTTCACGCACGGACTGGGCGGAGTGGAAAGCGCCAGCCTCACGCTTCTTCCCGCAGAAGGGGAGAAGGACGGAAAGCCCGCCGAGGCGGAGGTCCTGAAGGACTGGTCCCCGATGGTGAACGGAGGCTCCGGGGACGTCACCGCCGAGGTCGTCTTCGTCGGGTTCGGAATCGACGCCGCGGCCCAGGGGCGTGACGACTACGCCAGCGTCGACGTGAAGGGGAAGGTCGTCCTGGTCCTCCGCGGAGAGCCGGAAACCGGGGAGTGGAAAGAGCACCGCTCCACGATCGCCCGCACGCTCGCCGCGGCCCGGAAGGGAGCGGCGGGGCTGCTCCTCGTCGACAGCCCGGTGACCTCCACGAACGTCGGTATCAGCCGCGACCTCCCCGAGGCGATGGTCAGCGAGGCATTCGCCGACCGGCTCCTCGGCGGGAAAAAGCTCACGGTCGCCGACCTGAAGAAGGTCCTGTCGAAGGGGGGCACGGCCTCCTTCGGAACCGGGCGGGAGGTTCGATTCGCCGTGAAGGGCCTGCCGTGGCGGGAGGTGACGACGCACAACGTCGTCGCCCTCCTTCCCGGCTCCGACCCGTCGGTGAAGGGCGAGTACGTCGTCGTCGGCGCGCACCTCGACCACATCGGCGACTGGCCGCGCCTCAACCCGGGCGCGGACGACAACGCTTCGGGCGCGGCCACGCTCCTCGAGGTCGCAAGGGCCGCCGCGACTCTGAAGGTACGGCCCCGGCGGTCCGTCGTCTTCGTCTGGTTCGCCGCCGAGGAGCTCGGGCTCCGCGGGGCGGAGCAGTTCGCGAGCCACCCGCCGAAGGGCTTCGAGAAGTGTGTCGCCGTGCTCAACCTGGACATGCTCGGGGCCGGGAATGGCCTCTATATCGCCGGCGGCGAGAACTTTCCGGAGATCAAGGCCGCGATGGAGGCGGCGCGGGACCGTCTCGCGCCCGGGTTCGGCCTGAAGGCGGGAAAGATCCGCGGCGAGGGACGCGCGGACCACGCGCCCTTCTTCGAGAAGGGGATTCACGCCGTCAGCCTGTTCGGGAGCGGTGGTGAGCACCACGGCTACCACTCCCCCGAAGACACCGTGTACTTCGTGACGCCCAAGACGATGGAGTCCGGCGGACGGACCGTCCTCGGGGCGGCCGTCGCCCTCGCCGACGCCAGGCCCTGATCCGGCCGGGAGCCGGGACGCGCCTCGAGTGCGCGTCCCGGCTTCCCGCCGGCCTCATCGGGCGGGACCGGCGAGCGCGGCGCGCCCACGTTGCCCGCCGTCACGTCGACGTGCGTCTCGGTTTCCGCGGCCCGCGTCCCGGCGAGCCGCACGCGGTACCGGCCGGGCGCGAGGCGCGCGACGCCGAAGAAACCGGTCGCGTCGGTCCGGACGCGGCGCGTCGTCCGGAAGAGCCCGGTGCGGCGAATCTCGACCTCGACGTCGTCGGCATCCGCCCGCGAGGCGGCCGACACCGTCCCCGCGAGGAACCCGTGCCCGGGCGCCGCGACCCAGGGGAGACGGGGGAGCGGCGCGGCGGAGGCGAAGGCCCCGGGCGAGTCGGGCGTGCCTGCGGAGAGGAATAGGAGGCGCTCGCCGGCGAACGCGAGAGGGGCGCTCTCGGAGCCGTCGGGCCCTGCGACGGGCACGCGGTAGGAGAAGAGGGAAATGCCGGCGAGACGGTCCAAGCCCTCGACGCGGCGGACCCGCCCGATCTGCGCGAGGGTCGCGTCTGGGGAGTTCCGATAGCCGCCGAGGCCGACGACGGTCCCGCGCCGGTGCTGGTGGCGTCGCTCCCAGGCGACCCAGCCGTCGAACCAGGTCCGCACGCGGTCGTCGCTCTCTCTCGCGTAGTTCATCGGGACCGCGAGGTCGAGAATCCCCTCCTCGAGCCAGGCGTGCCAGTCCTGGAAGACGCGCTGCATCGGCGCCGCGTCGGCAAAGCCGCTCTCGTCCGCGGGCGGGCGCCCCACGGGATGACCGATGCGCTGACGACGATCCGCGGCTTCAGCGCCTTCGCCTCGAGGAAGACGCGCCGCACGACGTGGCTCACCTGCCGCCGACGCCAGGCCATCCACTCCTCGTCGCCGGGCTCCGGCGTTCCGGTCCGGCCGGTCGCCATCCGGAAGCGGGCGAGCGCCGCCGGGTTGTAGCCGACCGCCGAGCCGCGCCCGAGGGCTTCTTCGGTCTCGGGGTAGCGGATGTAGTCGAAGTGGATGCCGTCGAGGTCGTACTCGCGGACGAGGTTCGCGTAGATGCGCGGGAGGTACTCCTGCACGCCCGGGTGGCCGGGGTCGAGAAACGTCCCGACCGGGAAGAGCGTCGCGCCGTCGGGGGTCGTCGTCAGCCACATCTCATCGCCCGTGGCCGAGGGCCCGTGCCGGTTGAAGAGGTGCCGCGCGTCGCACGGGGGAGGCTCGTTTCGCCAGACCGGCATCGCGTTGACCCAGGCGTGGACCGCGAGCCCCTCGCGGTGGGCGAGGCGGATCACGTTCTCGAGGGCGTCGAAGCGGGGATCGTAGGCCGGCGCGTCGAGCGGCGGCTCGACGCCCCTCGTGTAGAGGGCGTCGCCGCGGCGGCGGACCTGGACGAAGAGGAGGTTGAGGTTCGCCCTCTTCGCCTCGAGGACGAGCTCCTCGGCCTCCTCCGGCGAGCGGATTCCCGGCCCGAAGGCGTCGACCCAGACGGCGCGGACCTCGGGAGGGTCGGCGGGAGGCGTCGCCGACAGCGGTACGGGGGTAAGGAGGGCGACCAGGACGACACCGGGGCCTGCGAGACGACTCACGGCGGAACCTCCCTCGAAGGACAGCCGTGAATCGTAGCAGCGCTGAGGCGGCGACGGCCGCTCGGGATGAAGCCTGCGCGCGAGCGGCCGGCTCCTGGGCCCCGCCGCTACTTCCCCGGCACCCCGAGCCACCCGCGGCTGAAGTAGTCGGCGAGGGAGAAGGCGAAGAGGACGAGCAGGAAGAAGAACGAGCTCCAGACGACGACCTTGTTGATGCGCGCCGAGTGCCAGACGCCCATGAAGAAGAGGATGACGAGCGTCGCCTTCGTGACGGCGATCATCATGGCCACGGCGTCGTTGATCGCGTCGGTCATCTGCCCGGGGAGGTGGTGGGCGATGTTGACGTGTGCGACGCCGACGGTGAGGAGGGTCAGGGCCATCAGGCCGGCGAAGACGAAGAGGTACGTGCGGACGGGGGTGACGTGAACGGTCGACATGCGCTTCTCCGTCGGCCTCAGGCGTGGTGCCGTCCCAGGAGGTAGAGGAGGGGGAAGAGGAAGATCCAGATGATGTCGACGAAGTGCCAGTAGAGGCCGACGCCCTCGACCCAGTTGTGGTTCTCGGCCGAGAACTCGCCGCGCAGCGCCTTCGGGACGAGGAAGGCGAGGAGGCCGAGGCCGACGATCATGTGGAGGGCGTGGAGCCCCGTCATGCAGAAGTAGATGACGAAGAACGTCTGCGCGGCGGGGTCGGTCGTCCCGGCGAGCTGGAAGCTCTCGCCCGGGATCAGGTGGTGGACCCACTTGTGGTGGTACTCGAACCCCTTGATGACGAGGAACGCGGTGCCGAGCGTCATCGTCGCCGCGAGCCAGCCGGCGATCTGCTTCGCCCGCCCGAGCTGCGCCGACCGGACGGCGAGGACCATCGTCAGGGAGCTGCCGATGAGGACGATGGTGTTCAGGAGGCCGAGCGGGATGTCGAGCTGGTTCGAGCCGAGGGCGAAGTAGGCGGGGTACTTCCAGCGGTAGACCGTGTAGGTGAGGAAGAGCCCGCCGAAGAACATCAGCTCCTGGGCGATGAAGAGCCACATTCCCAGCGTCGCGGCCTCGCGCTGCTGGTCGTAGTCGTCGAAGTGGTGGGCCAGGGCGGCCGGACGCGTCTCAGACGCCAACGGTGACCTCCTTGGCGGGAGTCGAGGTCTCGTACGCGTACGCCTCCTCGGTGACGACGGGCGGGGTGTCGAAGTTCAGGACGGGCGGCGGGGAGGAGGTCTCCCACTCGAGGCCCTTGGCGCCCCACGGGTTCGCGGGGGCCTTCGCCCCGAACTTCAGCGACCAGAGGAGGTAGATCACGGGCAGGAGGTAGCCGAAGCCGAGGATCGTCGCGCCCGCGGAGGAGAGGACGTTCCACGTCTGGAACTCGGCCGGGTACATGTGGTAGCGGCGCGGCATCCCGAGGTAGCCGAGGATGAACTGCGGGAAGAACGTCGTGTTGAAGCCGATGAAGATGACGAGCGCGGAGATCTTCGACCAGAACTCGTTGTACATCCGGCCGGTGATCTTCGGCCACCAGAAGTGGAGCCCGCCGAGGTACCCCATGATCGCGCTCCCCACCATGACGTAGTGGAAGTGCGCGACGATGAAGTAGGTGTCGTGGACGTGGATGTCGATGCCGAGCGTCCCGAGCATGACGCCCGTCAGCCCGCCGATCAGGAAGACGCCGATGAAGCCGAGTGCGTAGAGCATCGGCGTCTGCAGCGAGATGGAGCCCTTGTAGAGCGTGGCCGTCCAGTTGAAGACCTTCACGGCCGACGGAATGGCCACGAGCATCGTCAGGAACGAAAAGATCGCCCCGGCCACGACGGACTGGCCGGAGATGTACATGTGGTGGCCCCAGACGAGGAAGCCGATGACCGCGATGAAGAGGCTCGAGAAGGCGATGAAGTGGTACCCGAAGACCCGCTTCCTCGAGAAGGCGGTGACGAGCTCGCTCATCACGCCCATCGACGGCAGGATCATGATGTAGACGGCGGGGTGCGAGTAGAACCAGAAGAGGTGCTGGAAGAGGAGCGGGTCGCCGCCGTACTTCGGGTCGAAGACGCCGATGTGGAAGAGCCGCTCGGCGCCGACGAGGAGGATCGCGATGGCGACGACCGGCGTCCCGAGGATCTGGATGATGCTCGTGGCGTAGTGGGCCCAGACGAAGAGGGGGAGCCGGAACCAGGTGAGCCCCGGGGCCCGCATCCGGTGGATCGTGACGATGAAGTTCAGCCCCGTCAGGATCGACGAGAAGCCGGCGATGAAGATGCCGACCGCGGTGACGATGACCTGCCCCTGGGCGAAGTTCGTCGACATCGGCGTGTAGAACGTCCAGCCGGTGTCGATGCCGCCCGTCAGGAGCGACACGAACGTCATGACGCCGCCGATCATGTAGAGGTACCAGCTCAGGAGGTTGATGCGCGGGAAGGCGAGGTCCTTCGCCCCGATCATGATCGGCAGGAGGAAGTTGCCGAGCACCGCCGGGATCGACGGGATCAGGAAGAAGAAGATCATCAGGATGCCGTGCATCGTGAAGAGCCGGTTGTAGACGTCGGAGGAGAAGAGGTCTCCCTGCGGCGTCGCCAGCTCGGCGCGGATCAGCACGGCCATCAGGCCGCCGAGGACGAAGAAAACCGAGATGCCGAGGAGGTAGAGGATGCCGATCCTCTTGTGGTCCCTCGTCAGGAGCCACGACCCGATGCCGTGGGAGGCGTTGAGGTAGTTCGTCTCGCCGGGATCTCCGGACACGGCGTGGTTCGCGGGTGCGCTCACGACTTCCCTCCGGCGGCGGGGGCCGCGGCCGCCGGCGCGGTGGCGGCACCGGCGGGCTTGAGCTCCTTGATGTACCTGATGAGCTGGACGATCTCCTCCTCGGAGATCTGGTCCTTGAAGGTCGGCATGATCGGCTGGTAGCCCTGGACGACCTTCGTGGCCGGGCTCAGGATCGACTCGCGCACGTAGCTCTCGTCGGCGACGACGGTCCGCCCGTCGACGAGGGCCACCTGCTTCCCGAAGACGCCGTCGAGGACGGGTGCCCGGGCAGAGCTGTCGGGGCGATGGCAGGTGTTGCACGCCTTCGCGACGAAGAGCTCCTCGCCCGAGGCGACGGTGCCGCCCGCGGAGGCCCCGCCGACGAGCCACTTCTGGTAGTCCTGCGGCTCCATCACGTGGATCTTCCCGACCATCTTGGAGTGGTCGACGCCGCAGTACTGGTCGCAGAAGATGTGGTAGGTGCCGGTCTTCGTCGCCTTGAACCAGGCCGTCGTGTAGCGGCCGGGGAGGACGTCCATCTTGAGGCGGAACGCGGGGACGGAGAAGTTGTGGATGACGTCCTCGGAGGTCATCGTCAGCTTCACGGCCTGGTTCACCGGAACGTGGAACTCGTTGATCTCGCGCTTGCCCTCGGGGTGCTCCACCTTCCACATCCACTGCTTGCCGTAGACGTGGAACGACCAGGCGTCGGAGGGCGGCCGCGATTGCTCGAAGAAGATCGAGGCCCCCCAGAAGAAGCTGACCATGACGAGGCCGAGCGGGATGATCGACCAGGTGAGCTCGAGGATCAGGGTGTTCCCCGTGATCTCCTGGCCCGGTTCGGCGGCGTGGCGGCGCCGGTACTTCACGAGGAAGGCCACGATCGTCGCGACGATCAGGACCGAGAAGAGGACCGACACGCCGAGCGTGAAGAAGAAGATCGCGTCGACCTTCGAGGCGAGGGTCGAGGAGACGGGCGGGAAGACGGGCGAGTTGGGGAGCATCGTCAGGCGCTCGCTCCGGCGTGCGCGCGGCCGCGGCGTTCCCGGCGCAGCATCACGGCGAGAAAGGCGCCGAACCCGAGGACGAGGAGGGCGCCCGCGATTCGGAGGACGGTCATGGTGGTCGCGGTGTACTTGCCGAGGGCCGGGTTGTACTGGAAGCAGAGGAGGAGGAGCTGCGCGGTGACGCCGCCCACCTTCCCTTCCGAGGCTTCCGAGAGGCCGAGGCGGAGCTCCTTCGGCGCGTACTCGACGCCGAAGAAGTAGCGCGAGATCACCCCTTCGGGCGTCACGAGGACGACACCCGTCGCGTGCGCGTACTGCTTCTGCAGCTCGTCCCAACGGTACTTGAACCCGGCCGCTTCGGTGACGCGGCGGATCTGGGACTCGTCGCCCGTCAGGAAGTGCCAGCCGGCCTCGCCCTCGGCCTTCCGGCCGTAGAACTCGACGAGGTTCGTCTTCTTGTCGCGGGCGAGGGGCGGCTTCTCGACCGGGCTGAAGCTCAGGGTGACGACCTCGAAGTCGGCGCCCGGTGTCAGCGTGAAGCCCTTCAGGCTCCGGGCGAGGCCCTCGAGCGCGATGCCGCAGAGCATCGGGCACTCGTAGTAGGCGAGCGAGAGGATGACCGGCTTCTTCCCGAAGTAGTCGCCCAGGCGGACGGACTTGCCGTTCTCGTCCGTGAACGTCGCGTCGAGGGGGAGCTGGGTTCCCGTGTGCTGCTCCCAGCCGACCTCCCGCGTGGGCGAAGGCATCATCGGCTGCGCCGCCAGGGGCGAAGCGGCGACGGCGAGGGCGACGAGGACCGGGGCGAAGCGAAAGGCGCGCGTCATGGTGCTCATTTCGAGGCCGCTGCGGGGGCGGACTGAGCCTGCCCCGGGGTGTCGGGGAGAGGCGGCGGGACCGGGAGGCCGCGTTCCGCGACGATCTCGAGGGCGCGGTCCACGGGGATCTGCACGACGCCGGCCGCGCGGTCGACCCAGGCGTACGAGGTCAGGGCGGCCTCCTCTTCCTTCGCGAACTTCACCATGTCGGCGGTCGGGTCGGCCTGCAGCGCCGCCCTGGGACGGGGCCGGGGCTGGTTCGCCTCGGCGACCGGGAGGGGCGCAGGGTCGCGCGCGATCGACTGCGACTTCAGGACCTTGCTGAAGGCGATCATCGCCGCGAAGGAGAGGGCGACGAGGAGGGCGAGACCCGCGATCGCTCCGAAGATCCCCTTGACGTGGATCTCGGAGTCGAACTCCGCCGGCTCGTGCTGCGGGCGGTCGTGGTCAGTCATGGGCGAGGGCCTCCTTGAGGAACGGCTCGTTCGCCGGCAGGAGCGGCCGCGCCTTCAGGCCGAGGGCGAAGAGGAAGAGCCAGATGCCGCCGAGGGCGAGGGGCGCGGCGAAGTCGAGCCAGTGGATCGTGAAGGCGTCCTTCGAGAAGGAGGGCGCGACGAGCCAGTGGAGGTCGAGCCAGCGCGCGAAGAGGAGGAGGACGGCGACCGGGGCAAGCGCTCTTGCGCTCCGCTTCCGGTCGCGGGACAGGAGCAGCGCGAATGGGAGGGCGTAATGGAGGAGGACGAGGACGATCGTCGTCGCCCTCCAGGCGCCGTTCATCCTGGAGGTGTAGAAGGTCGTCTCCTCGGGCAGGTTCCCCGACCAGATGATGATGAACTGCGAGTAGGCGAAGTAGGCCCAGACGCAGACGAACGCGAAGAGGAGCTTGCCGTAGTCGTGAAGGTGGCGCGGCTGGAACGGGACGGCGGGGGAGGGCCCCTCCCCGAGGAGAAGCGCGGCGAGCGCCACGAGGGCCATCGCCGCGACGGCCTGCCCGATGATCACGTAGAGACCGTAGATCGTGGAGTACCAGTGCGGCGTGAGCGACATGAGCCAGTCGAACGCCGCGAACGTCATGGACAGGAGATACGCGACGAGGCCGGCGGCGCCCCAGCGCTGCATCCAGAGTGCGAGGCGGCGGTCGCCCGTCTCGTCCTGGCGCGCCGAGAGCCTGGACAGGATCCAGGCGAAGGCGATCCAGATGGCAAAGTAGATCGCCGATCGGGTCAGGAACGACGTGGTGTTCAGCCAGGGCTTCTTGTGCGTGAGGATCGCGTCGGCCGCGACGACCTCGCCGTGCGTCCACTCGTAGAGCGAATGGGTGCCGAAGGCGATCGGCAGGAACGCCACGGCCGCGAAGCCGAGCGTCACGGGACTCGCCGCCGCCTCGAGGACCCGGCGGATCATGACGCCCCAGGCCCCGCGCGTGACGTGGTGGAGGAGCAGGACACCGAGGGCGCCGGCCGAAAGGCCGAGCATCCACATGTAGCCGGTGAGGTAGGACCGGAAGAACTGGTCCTTGTTCGTGGCGAAGCCGACCGCCAGGAGGACGAGGCCGGCGACGCCGGCGACGAGTCCGATGCGGCCGATCTTCCCGGCGCTCTCGGGAGCCAGGTACGAGCCGCTGTTCGAGCCAGGGTTCACGGGTGGGCCTCCGGGGTCGGTGCGGCCGCGGGGGCGGCGGCGGCCTTGTCGAGTGCCGCGCGATCGGCTTCGGTGAGCTCGGCCAGCGGGGCGTTGCGGGAGAACTGGAGGGTTCGGACGTAAGCGGCGATGGCCCAGCGGTCCTCGGCGGGGACCTGGCTCGCGTAGCTCGACATCTGCCCGAAGCCGTTCGTCATGACGTCGAAGAAGTAGCCCAGCGGCTGCGCGCGGAGCCGGTCGATGTGGTACGAGGGGGGCTGCTTGAACCCGCGCTGGACGATCATCCCCTGGCCGTTGCCCTGGCGGCCGTGGCAGGGCGAGCAGAAGACGTCGAACCGCTGGCGGCCTCGGGCGAGCAGGGCCTTGTCGAACGGGACGGCGGCCGGAAGCTCGGAAACGAACTTCCCGTCGGGACCGATGCCGGTGTGGAGGACCCGGTCCTCGCGGAGCCAGCCGCGCGCGACGGTCCCGGCCGGCGGGATGCGCGAGGCGAGCCCGTCACGGTAGAACTCGCTCTGGGCCAGGGGACGCTCCTTCGCCTGGTTGTACATCCCCTGCCGGCACCCGGCGCCGGCGAGGGACACGAGGGCGAGCGCGGCGACGCCGAGCCTCCGCAGGCCCTTCTTCAACTCAGTTTTCAACTTCGTTGACCTCCACGGGTGCGAGGCTCTCGAGGAAGCTCCTGACGGCCGGGCCGTCGAACTTCGGGTCGTCGGATTCGACGACGAGGAAGTAGCCGTCCTTGGAGGCGTGCTCGACGAAGCGCGGCACGTTGAAGAGCGGGTGGTGGGGCCTCGGCAGGCCGTTCAGGAGCAGCATCCCGAGCGCCGCCGCGAGGCCCCCGTGGAAGATGGCTCCCTCGAACGTGGCCGGGATGAAAGCCGGCCAGGAGTTCAGGGGCCGGCCTCCGATGTTCAGCGGGTAGTCGATGGCGCTCGCCCAGTAGGCGAAGCCGAAGACGCCCACGGCGCCGACGATCGACGCGCCCAGGACGAGCAGCGGGAGCTTCGAGTGGTGGAGGTCGAGCGCGTCGAGGACCTTCTCGATCGGGTAGGGGGTGTAGGCGTCGAGCTTCGTGAAGCCGGCGGCCTTCGCGGCCCCGATCGCCTCGATCAGCTCCTCGGGATTCCGGAACTCGGCCATGACGCCGTGGAGGAGAGGTTCCGTCTGCGGTCCGTGCATCGCGTTACTTCTCCTCTCCGTGCGCCTTCGTCGCCTCGGGCGTCAGGACGCGCATCTCGAACATGTTCAGCGCGGGGAGGAAGCGGATGAAGAGGAGGAGGAGCGTCAGGAAGAGACCGATCGTCCCGGCGAAGACCGCGATGTCCCACTTCGTGCCGTGGTACATGGCCCAGTTCGACGGGACGTAGTCGCGGGAGAGGCTGACGACGATGATGACGAACCGCTCGAGCCACATCCCGACGTTGATGAACATCGCGATGACCCAGAGCGCCCAGACGTTCGACCGCACCTGCCGGAACCAGAGGAGCTGCGGGACGAGGATGTTGCAGAGGATCAGGAGCCAGTACTGGACGGCGTACGGCCCGGTGAAGCGGTTCAGGACCATGAAGATCTCGAACTCGTTGCCGCTGTAGAAGGCGGCCCAGATCTCGAGGACGTAGCCGTAGGCGACGATGAGGCCGGTCGTCAGCATCACCTTCGCCATGTTCTGCAGGTGCCGCTCGGTGATGAAGTCCTTCAGCTTGAAGAGGGGCCGCAGCGGCAGGACGAGCGTGAGGACCATCGCGAAGCCCGCGAAGACGGCGCCCGCGACGAAGTAGGGCGGGAAGACCGTCGTGTGCCAGCCCGGGACGATGCCGACGGAGAAGTCGAACGACACGATGGAGTGGACCGAGAGGACGAGCGGCGTCGAGAGCCCCGCGAGGAGGAGCGACGCCACCTCGTAGTTCGCCCAGTGGCGCGAGGAGTTCCGCCAGCCGAGGGCCGCCATCCCGTAGGCGAACCGGGCGACCTTCGCCTTCGCGTGGTCGCGCAGGGTCGCGAGGTCGGGGAGCATGCCGACGTACCAGAAGACGATCGAGATCGTGGCGTAGGTCGAGACGGCGAAGACGTCCCAGATGAGGGGGCTTCGGAAGTTGGGCCACATGTTGAGCGTCCCCGGGACCGGCAGGAGCCAGTAGGGGAGCCACGGGCGGCCGAGGTGGAGGATCGGGTACATGCCGGCGCAGGCGACGGCGAAGACGGTCATCGCCTCGGCGAACCGGTTGATCGAGTTGCGCCAGCTCTGCCGCAGCAGGAGGAGGATGGCGGAGATCAGCGTCCCCGCGTGGCCGATGCCGATCCACCAGACGAAGCAGACGATGTCCCAGCCCCAGCCGACGGGGACGTTGTTTCCCCAGATGCCGATGCCGGTCATGAAGAGGTTCGTGACGGCGAGGAGGAAGAGATTGAGGAGGCCGAAGCCGACCGCGAGGCCGAGCAGCCACCACTTCGGCGTCTTCGTCAGCTTCGTGTTGACGACCTCGGAGATCCGCTCCGTGACGCTCGCGGGGGTGTGACCGGGCGCGAGGACGGGCGCCTGCCCGATCGGGTCGGCGCCGGGCGTGCCGTCGTAGATGGTCGACATGTCAGCCGGCCTCCGCGTCCGGGTTGGGGTTCGTCACCTTCGCCATGTAGGTCGTCCGGGGGCGGGTGTTCAGCTCTTCGAGGAGCCAGTAGGTGCGGGGCTCCTCGCGGAGCTTCGTGACCTTCGCCGCCGGGTCGTTGATGTTCCCGAAGACGATGGCGTCGGCCGGGCAGGTCTGCTGGCAGGCGGTCCGGATCTCGCCGTCGCGGATGGCGCGCCCCTCGCGCTCGGCCACGATGCGGGCCCGGTTGATCCGCTGGATGCAGAAGGTGCACTTCTCCATGACGCCACGGGACCGGACGGTGACGTCGGGGTTCGCGAGCATCTTCAGGACCGGCTCCTTCTCCCTCTCGCCGTTGTACTCGAGGAAGTTGAAGCGCCGGACGTGGTAGGGGCAGTTGTTGGAGCAGTAGCGGGTGCCGACGCAGCGGTTGTAGGCCATCTCGTTCAGCCCCTCGGCGCCGTGGACCGTCGCGGCCACGGGGCAGACGACCTCGCAGGGGGCCATCTCGCAGTGCTGGCACATCAGGGGCTGGTGGTGGACCTCGGGGTTCTCGAGGTCGGTCCCCTCGTAGTACTGGTCGACGCGGATCCACTGCATCTCGCGGTTCCTGCCGACCTGCTCCTTGCCGACGATGGGGATGTTGTTCTCCGACTGGCAGGCGACGACGCAGGCGTTGCAGCCGAAGCACGAGCCGAGGTCGACGGAGAGCCCCCAGGCGTTCTCCTTGTACTCCCAGCCCGGCTGGAAGAGGGAGACGTCCTTCGGCGGGAGGCCGTGCCCCTTCGCCTTCGCGGGGTCCTTCACGTACTCGGGGAGCGACATCACCCGGACGATCTCGCGCCCTTCCATCCGGAAGTGCTGCTGCGTGTGCGCGAGCGGGGAGCGCGCGCCCGTCTTCGCGAGGGTGACGGCGGCGATCCACGGCGCGGCCGTCGTCCGGAGTGGTGTCACGTCGGCGCCGACGCCGTTGCCGACGCGCCCGGCGTGGGCGCGGCCGAAGCCGAGGTGGAGCGTGACGACGCCCGCCGCCTGGCCCGGCTGGATGAGGACGGGCAGCTCGACGCTCTTCCCGTTCGCCGTGACCTTCACGACGTCCTCGTTCTGCAGGCCGAGCTTCTGCGCGGTGGCGGGAGAGACGATCGCCGCGTTGTCCCACGTCAGCTTGCTGAGCGGCTTCGGGAGCTCCTGGAGCCAGCCGTTGTTGGCGAAGCGGCCGTCCAGGAGCGACGGGTCGGGCCGGAAGACGGCCTCGAGGTCGGAAGGACGGGCGGCCGCCGCCGTCGCGGCGGCGGCCAGGGCCCCTGCGACTTCGGCGACGCGCACCGGCAGCACCTTCGCGGCAAATGCGGTGCCGGGAACGACGCCGTCGTGGAGGCTCTTCCTCCAGAACGCCTCGAAGTCCGCCTCGCCCGAGCGGGCCGCCTTCCAGTGCTCCTTGACGACGTCGTAGCCCTTCCGGGGCGTCTCGTCGAGGAGGACCGACAGCAGCTCGTGCGGCGACTTCCCTTCGTAGAGAGGCTCGACGAGGGGCTGGACGAGGGCGGCGGTGCCGTCGAGCGAGCGGACGTCGCTCCACGCCTCGAGGAAGTGGGCCATCGGGACGGCCCACTGGCAGTAGCGCGAGGTCTCGTCGGGGTAGCCGGTAAGGTGGATGCGAAGGCCCGCCTTCAGGAGACTCTCGCCGAACGCGAGATCGGACGGGGCGTCGTAGACGGGATTACCGCCGAGGATGAGGAGGACCTGCACCTCCCCCTTCTTCACGTCCGCCACGAGGTCGGCGAGGGATGCGAGCTGGTCGACCGGCGCCGCCTCGACCGGATCGGTCTGGAAGACGGTCTTCCCGACATTGCCGAGCGCCTCGTTCATGGCGTGGGCCGCGGCGTGGACCTCGGCGGGGGCGAAGTCGCCCGCGACGACGACGGAGCGGCCGGCGGCCGCCTTCAGGTCCTTCGCGGCCGTGCCGGCGAACTTCAGCGCCCTCTCGTCGAGCCCCGAGGGCCGGGCGAAGCCGGCGAGGCCGAGCTCGGCACCGAGCGCCTCCGCGAAGGCGGGGAGGGCGCTCGCGCGGAGCGGGAGGCGGTGATCGGCGAGCGTGCCCGTCGGGGTCGGGGAGACCTCCACGGCGTAGAAACGAGACATCTCCTTCGACCCGCCGACGAGGCGGCGCCGGGCCGAGAAGGCCTTGGCGTTGCGGACGGAATCGGGCCCGGAGGCGAGGAAGTCGGAATCGAGGGCGACGACGACGTCGGCGGCGCCGAGGTCGTAGCGGGTCTCCGCCGGCTGCCCGAAGGCGATCCGGGCGCCGGAGCGGACGGCGTCGCGCCCGGCCGATTCCCACTGGTGCCACTTCGCCTTCGGGAAGGCGGCGAGGAGCGCCTTCATCTGCGCGCCGAGGGTCGGGGAGGTGACGGTCTCGGTCAGGATCCGGAGGCCTGCTCCCTCGATCTGCTTCTGCGCCTTCGCGGCCGCCTGCAGCTCGGTGACGAGGTGCGGCCAGGTGTCGAGGATTCCGAGCTTCGTCGGGACCTTCAGGCGGTCGGGGTCGTAGAGCCCGAGGACGGACGCCTGGGCGACGGCGGTGGCGCCCCCGAGGCTCGCCGGGTGTTCCGGGTTCCCCTCGACCTTCGTGGGGCGACCCTCGTGGCTCTCGGCGAGGAGCGGCTGGGCGAAGCCGCCGACCGTCATCGCCGTGGCGAAGAAGAGCGGCACGCCGGGGAGGATCTCCTCCGGCTGCTTCACGTAGGGGACGATCTTCTCGACGGGCTGCCGCGTGCAGGCCGTCATGCCGGCCAGGGCCATGGAGGCCATGCCGAGCTCGAGAAAGCGCCGGCGGGAGAAGCCGCGGTCGAGGCTTTCGTCCCAGTCGGAGGCGTGCCTCGGGTACTCCGTTGCCAGGAACTCGCGGAAGCGGGTGTCGTCCGCGAGCTCTTCGATTCCGCGCCAGAACGCCGGTCCCTGCCGGGTCCGGAGGCGCTCGCGGATCTCGGCGAGGTCGAGCGGAAAGTGGGCGGGCCCGGCCGGGAGTCCTTCCGCGGGCTCGGGACGAAGGGTCGGAAGGCTCATCGGGTCGCTGCTCCTTCAGTCCGGCGGCTCAACGGTGGCAGGTCCCACAGGACGTGATCTCGGCGGGAGGACGTACCTTGTACTTTTCGACGAGCTCGCGGCCGAGCGCCTCCTGGTCCTTCGCCTTCCAGGTCATGTTGTAGATCTCTTCCTTCGGTCGGATGAACTTCTCGGGGTTCCGGTGGCACTCGAGGCACCAGCGCATCTGGATCGGCTGGGCCGAGCGCATGAGGCGCATCTGGTGGACCGGGCCGTGACAGGTGGCGCAGCCCATTCCCTTGGCGACGTGGATCGAGTGGTTGAAATAGGTGAAGTCGGGAAGGTCGTGGACCTTGTTCCACTCGATCGGCTGCCCGGTCCGGTAGCTGGACCGGACCGGCTCGAGCATCGGTGCCTCGTTCCAGACGATCTTGTGGCAGTTGTAGCAGGTCGAGGTCGGCGGCACGCCGGCCGAGGCGGACTTCTCGACCGCGGTGTGGCAGTACCGGCAGTCGATGCCCAACCCTGCGACGTGGTGCTCGTGGCTGAAGGGAACCGGCTGCTCGACGGTCTCTCCGCGGCGTTGGTTGAAACCGGCGTAGTCGAGCGCCAGCAGGGAGCCTACGGCGCCGCCCGCCACGAGGACGAGGGCGGCTATCGAGGCCGGCGCGAGGTAGTTCGCGCTCTTCGGAAAGAGCTGTGCCATCTTCGCTTATGCCTTTCTAGGGCCGGGAGTGGGCAAGGGCAGCGAGTCGTCCATGCGTGACGGTCTCAAAAAAACCCGTGAAGGTACCATACGAGGGCGCCGACGAACAGGCCCCTCTCCGGCTCTCCTCCTGCCCTGACGGAAGGTCGTCGAGGACCCCGGAGCTCAGAAGCCGGTCGGCTTCTTCGGAATCCGTCCCGACTTGATCGTCTCGCTCCGGAGGCGCCGGCCGACGATCCTCTCGACCATCCGGCCCGTGGCGAGGACGCGGTCCACGTCGAGGCCGGTCTCGATCCCCATTTCGTCGAGCATGACGACGAGGTCTTCGCCGCTGACGAGGCCGACGTTGTTCGGGTCCTGGTAGTAGTAGCGGCCGGTGCCGGAGACGGGGGCCCCGTCGAAGAAGTTCGCGGGCTGGCCGCCGATCCCGCCGAGGGTGCTCTCGTACCTCACGATCCCGGCCTGAAGTGCGGCGAGGACGTTCGCGAGGCCCCACCCGCGGGTGACGTGGAAGTGGGCCAGGTGCTTCGTCACGTCCGGCATCGCTTCGAGGATCATCGAGTAGTAGGCGTAGACCCGGTCGGGCGGGGCCGAGCCGTCGTGGTCGGCGTGCTCGATGTCGTCGGCACCGATGTCGAGGAAGCGCTTCGTGAAGGCTACGGCGTCCTCGAGCCTGGTGGGCCCCTCCATCGGGCAGCCCCAGATCGTGCTGACGGTCCCGTTGACCCTGATCCCCGCGGCGTGAGCCTTGCGGATGCAGCGCTCGGCCTCGGCCCAGTAGCCGGCGTGGTCGAGGCCGGAGTTCTTCTTCATGTGGGTGGCCGAGGTCGAGACCATCATCAGGATCCGGTCCGGCCCCCACCCCTCCGCCTTCGCCTCGATGGCCCGGTCGACGGCCTTCTCGCGGATGGTGACCGCGGTCAGCTCGACGCCGGCGATCTGCTTCTCGACCCGCTTGCTCGCCCGGATCCCCTTCAGCAGCTCGTCGGAGTCCCTGAACTGCGGCATCCCCTTCGGGTTCCCGAGGTTCGTCACCTCGAGGCGCCGGTAGCCCGCGAGGACGAGCTCTTCGAGGACCCAGAGCTTGGCCTCGGTGGGGATCCACTTCTCCTCGTGCTGGAAGCCGTCCCGGACGGTGATGTCGGCGAGGTCGACGCGTTTCGGGAGATTCCAGTTCGTCATGTTCACCTCAGGAGCTCGCGGGCCGCGAGGACCGTGAAGGCGTGCGCCTCGAACGTCACGGCAACGCTTCCGAGGTGGCCGCCCTTCAGGTAGTCGAGGCCGAGGGGGTGGGCCTTCGCCCGTTCGACGAGCTGGGCGACGACGTGGGAGTCGCGCGGGTCGACGGGGTGGGCGTGAAGGGGGTCGGCCGCGCCGAGAAGGGCGTGGAGCAGCTCGTCCGGGCTCACGCGGGATCGGTGGACGAGGTCGGCCAGAGCGGCGATGACCGATTCGACGGTCGCCTCGGGGAGGACCGAGAGGCTGGCGGCGTCGCGGACGAGCTGTGCGTGGTTCATCGCGGTCTCTCCATCAGGGCGCGGGGGGGAACGACGGGCGCGCTCCGGTCGGCGAGCGCCCCGAGAAACGCGACGATCGAGGCGATCTCGTCGTCGGACAGCTCCTTGCCGAGCTGGTGCCAGGCCATCTTCTTCACCGCCTCGTCGAGGCGGGCGACCGAGCCGTCGTGAAAGTAGGGACCGGTGGCCACGGCGTTGCGGAGAGAGGGGACCTTGAACTTCCGGCGGTCCTCCTCGTCCTTCGTCACGGCAAACCGCCCCTCGTCCTTCGTCTCCCAGGCCTTGACGAGGCCCAGGAGCTGGAACTGGTTCGCCCCGATGGTGGGCGAGTTGTGGCACGTGGTGCAGCCGGTCTTCAGGAAGAGCTGCAGGCCAGCGGCCTCCCGGTGCGTCAACGCGTCGAGGTCCCCGTTCAGGAAGTCGTCGAGGCGGTCGTGGGTCCGGAGCGTTCTCTGAAAGGCGGCGAGGGCCCGGGCGGCATTGGCGAGGCTGATCGCCTCCGTTTCGCCCGGGAACGCGGCGGCGAAGGGCTCGCGGTACTCCGGCGCAGCACGGAGGGCGGCCTCCACGGCCGCCGCGTCCGGCATCGCCATCTCGACCGGGTTCAGGAGCGGTCCTGCGGCCTGCTCCTCGAGGGTCTTCGCCCGTCCGTCCCAGAACTGGGCGACGTGGTACCCGGCGTTCTTCACGCTCGGCGAGTTCCTTGTCCCCTTCTCACCCTTCGCCCCGTTCGACGTTCTCTCCCCGTCGGCGCCCGAGGGGCTCTCGCCGTCCAGGCGGTGGCAGTCGTTACACGACTGGGTGCCGTTCACGGAGAGACGCTTCTCGAAGTAGAGCTCCTTGCCGAGAGCGACGAGCTGGGGGGAATCGGCCTCCGAGCCCGGCATCGTCTCGGGCAGGACGCCGAGCGTGGACTTCGCCTGCGCGGAGAGGGCCTTGCGGGCCGCGCGGTCGACCTTCGGCTCCGGCTCCTTCTTCCCGCAGGCCGCGAGGACGAGGAGCGCGGCGGCGGCTGCGAGGAGGCGGGTCCGGATCATCGGGGCTGGATTCTAGACGCCCCGAGGGAACGCTTCCCATCGCGCCGGTGCGCTCCTACGATGGACCGATGGCTCGCAAGTGGCTCCGCCGCGGTCTCGTCGGCGTCGCGCTCGTCCTCGCCGCCCTCGTCCTGCGCGTCACGTTCCTGCGTCCCGATCCGGTCCCCGTCACGGTCGTCGCCGTCGCGCGCGGCGCCGTGGAGGAGACGGTCACGGGAAGCCGGGCCGGCACGGTGCGCTCCCGCCGCCGGGCCACGCTGAGCCCGGAGGTCGGCGGGCGGGTCGAGCGGCTCTTCGTCCGGAAAGGCGATCGCGTGAAGAAAGGGGACGCTCTCGTCAGGATCGCCGCGGACGACGTGCGCGCGCAGGTCACCCTCGCGGAAAAGTCGCTCGTCGTGGCCGAGGCGGCGGAGCGGGAGGCGTGCCGGGCGGCCGAGCAGGCCGTTCGCGACCTGTCGAGGAGCGAGCGGCTCGCGAAGGACGACGTCCTCTCGCTCGGGCTCCTCGAGAGGGCCCAGACGGAGGCCGGGATGACGGCGGCCGCCTGCGAGGCGGCGCGGGCCCGCGTGGGGCAGGCCCGGGCCTCTCTGGAGGTGGCGCGGGTCGGCCTCGGCAAGACCGTTCTACTGGCCCCGTTCGACGGGGTCGTGGCGGAGCTGTCGACGGAGGAAGGGGAGTGGGTCACGCCCTCCCCGCCGGGCCTCCCGATCCCGGCGGTCGTGGAGCTCTTCGACCCGGACGACACGTACGTCAGCGCTCCGCTCGACGAGGTGGACGTGGGGCGCGTGAAGGCGGGGGTCCCCGTGCGCGTGACGTTCGACGCCTACGCGGGACGGACGTTCGCGGGAAAGGTCTCCCGCATCGCGGACTACGTCCTCGACCAGAGGGAACAGAACCGGACGTTCGAGGTGGAGGTGGCCCTGGAGGACGCGGCGTTCGGCAAGACTCTCCTCCCGGGGACCTCGGCGGACGTCGTCGTCGTCCTCGCGCGAAAGGAGGACGTCCTCCGCGTGCCGTCCTACGCCCTTCTCCCGGGAGGGAGAGCGCTCCTCCTCTCGAAGGGGACGCTCGTTTCCGCGAAGGTGGAGACGGGGCTCAGGGGAGCCGAGTGGGCGGAGGTCGTGTCGGGGCTCTCCGAGGGGGACACCGTCGTCACGTCGCTCGACCGGTCCGAGGTGAAGGAGGGGGCGCGGGCGCGGGCCGAGGAGGCCCGGTGATCGAGCTCTCGGGCGTCTCGCGGACCTGGGACGTGGGCGGAAGGCCCGTCCACGCCCTGAGGGACGTGACGCTCTCGATCGCGGCGGGGGAGTACCTCGCGGTGATGGGACCCTCGGGTTCGGGCAAGTCGACGCTCCTCTCACTCCTCGGAGGGCTCGACCGCCCGACGGCCGGCTCCTACCGCTTCGAGGGGCGCGAGGTGGCGGCGCTCTCGGACGACGAGCTCTCCAGGCTCCGGCGCGAGCGGATCGGGTTCGTCTTCCAGTCGTTCCACCTCGTTCCGCGGATGACGGCGCTCGAGAACGTCGGCCTGCCGCTCGTCCTCGGCGGCGTCCCGCCCGCCGAGCGGCTCGCCCGGGCTACCGAGGCGCTCGCCTCGGTCGGCCTGACGGAGCGCAGCCGCCACCGCCCCGATCAGCTCTCCGGGGGAGAGAAGCAGCGCGTCTGCCTCGCGCGGGCCGTCGTCACGGGTCCCGGGCTCATCCTGGCCGACGAGCCGACAGGAAACCTGGACAGCGCCTCCGGTGCGGAGATCGTGGCGCTTCTCGAAAGGCTGAACGCCGGGGGACGGACGCTCCTCGTCGTGACGCACGACCCCGGCATCGGCGCGAGGGCGCCGCGGAAAGTGCGCCTCGCCGACGGGCGCGTCGTGGGAGACGGCGGCGCGTGAGAGGCGGCGACCTCCTCGCGTTCGCCGCCGGGGCGCTCCGCGGGCACCGGCTCCGGACCTCCCTTTCGCTCCTCGGCGTGGCGATCGGCGTCTCGTCGGTCGTCCTCCTGACGAGCCTCGGCGAAGGGGCCCGGCTCTATGTCACCGGGGAGTTCGCCCTCCTCGGGTCGAATCTCGTGATCGTCCTGCCGGGGAAGTCGGAGACGACCGGGATCGTGCCGGTGGCCGGGGGCGTCCCGAACGACCTGACGCTCGACGACGTGGAGGCGCTCCGCCGCCGCGTCTCCCTTCTCTCCTCCGTCGCGCCCCTCTCCGTGGGGGGGCTGACGGCCCGGTTCGAGGAGCGGAGCCGCGACCTGACCGTCGCGGGTGTCACCGCCGAGTGGAAGCGCGTCCGGCGGCTCGAGCTGCGGGAAGGGAGCTTCATTCCGCCGGGCGACCCCGCCCGTGCCCCGCGGGTCTGCGTCGTCGGCGCGAAGGTGGCGGAAGAGCTCTACCCGGGCCGCTCGCCCGTGGGAGAGAGGCTCCGGCTCGGGGAGGAGAAGTTCCGGGTGACCGGCGTCCTCGCCTCGCGCGGGGTCTCCGTCGGCCTCGACCTCGACGAGGTGGTCCTCGTCCCGATCGGCCACCACCTCCGGATGTTCGACCGGCGCTCGGTCTTCCGCGTCCTCTGCGAGGCCCGCTCGGCGCGGGACGTCGAAGGTGCGAAGACCGCGATCCTCGCGGTCCTCAGGGACCGGCACGGCGGGCAGGAGGACGTGACCGTCCTGACGCAGGACGCGGTGATGAAGACGTTCGGGAAGGTCCTCGCGATCCTCACCGCGGCGCTCGCCGGGATCGCGGCGGTCTCGCTGACCGTCGCGGGCGTCGGAATCATGAACGTCATGCTGGTCTCGGTGTCGGAGCGGACGCGGGAGGTCGGCCTCCTGAAGGCGCTCGGGGCGAGCCGGGGCCAGGTGCTCCACGCCTTCCTCGTCGAGGCGGCTCTTCTCTCCACCGCGGGAGGCGTGCTCGGCCTCCTCGCGGGCTGGGGCGGCACGCTCCTCCTGCGCGGCCTCTACCCCGACTTCCCGGTCCAGCCGCCGGTCTGGGCCGTCGTCGCCGCTCTCGTCGTCTCGGTGACCGTCGGGCTCGTCGCCGGAGTTCTCCCGGCCCGGCGGGCGGCCCGGCTCGAGCCGATCGTCGCCCTCGCGAGGCGCTGACGTGACGTTCGCCGACGTTCTCCGCCTCGCCCTCGGCTCGGTCACGGCCCACCGCCTCCGGTCGGCGCTGACCGTCCTGGGGATCGTCATCGGCATCGCGTCGGTCGTCCTCCTGACGTCGCTCGGCGAGGGGACCCGCCGGTCCATCCTCGCGGAGTTCTCGCAGTTCGGAACGAACCTCCTCGCGGTCACGTCGGGGAAGATCGAGACCCACGGGATCGCCGGGGCGGTGGGGGGAACGACGCGTCCGCTGACGCTCGCCGACGCCGAGGCGCTGAAGGCCGTGCCGGGAATCGAGAAGGTCGCGCCGGTCGTCTTCGGGACGGCGCGGATCTCGTCCGGGGAGCGCAGTCGCGACGCTTTCGTCTACGGCACCTCGGGCGACGCCTCCGAGGTCTGGAGCTTCGAGGTGAGGCTCGGACGCTTCCTCCCCGACTCGGAGCTCGGGCGGGCGACGCCCGTCGCCGTCCTCGGTCCGAAGCTGAAGTCGGAGCTCTTCGGCGAGGAGAACGCGATCGGCCGGAGGATCCGGGTAGGAAGCCACCGCTTCCTCGTGATCGGCGTCATGGCCCCGGTGGGACAGTTCGCGGGCCTCACCCTCGACGACGCGGTCTACGTCCCCGTCGCCTCGGCGCAGCAGGTGTTCGATCACGCCCACGTGATGGAGATCGACGCCCTCTTCACCCCCGGCCTGCCGCCCGGGACGGTCGTCGCCGGCGTGAAGCGCGTCCTGAAGGCGCGGCACGGCGGCGAGGAGGACTTCACCGTCATGACGCAGGGGGAGATGCTCGACTCCTTCGGGCGGGTCTTCGCCGTCGTGAGCGCGGCCGTGGCCGGCATCGGAGCGATCTCACTGCTCGTCGGCGCGATCGGGATCCTGACGATGATGTGGATCGCCGTGGGGGAGCGGACGTCCGAGATCGGGCTCCTGAAGGCCCTCGGCGCAACCCGGGACGACGTGCGGAACCTCTTCCTCGCCGAGGCGGCGCTCCTCTCGGCGGCGGGCGGAGCCGCCGGGATCGCGGTTGCGGTCGCCCTCGGGGGCCTCGTCCGGCTCGTTCTGCCGGCGGTGCCGTTCACGACGCCGCCGGCCTACGCCGCCGCCGCGCTCGGGATGGCGGTCGCCGTGGGACTCGTGGCCGGCGTCGTCCCGGCGCGCCGCGCCGCGGGGCTCGACCCCGTGGAGAATCTGCGGGCGGAGTGAAGGCATGAACGACGTTGCGAAGACGGCCTGGCAGGAGGAGATCTTCGGGCTCCTGAAAGGCTCCGGCGTGAGACAGGTCGCCTGGGTTCCCGACGCGGGCCACGCGCACGTCATCTCCCGGGTCCTCGGAGATCCGGAGATGCGGGGGATCGTCCTGACCACCGAGGAGGAGGGCGTCGCGCTGGCGTGCGGCGCGTGGCTGGGCGGCGAGCGCGCCGTCCTCCTCCTGCAGTCGAGCGGCGTGGGCAACTGCGTGAACATGCTCTCGCTCGTCAGCGCGTGCCGCTTCCCCTTCGTCGCTCTCGTGACGATGCGCGGCGAGTGGGAAGAGTTCAACGGCTGGCAGGTGCCGATGGGACGGGCGACGCCGAAGGTCCTCGAGGATATGGGCGTCGCCGTGCGGCGCGTCGACGAGCCGGAAAGGGTCGGCGAGACCGTCCGGGACGCCCTCGAAGCGGCGTTCGAGGCGGGGGAGGCGGTCGCCGTGCTCCTCTCCCAGAGCCTGATCGGCCGCAAGGACTGGGGGAGCCGGTGACGGCCCGGGACCGGACCGTCGACCGGCGCCCGTTCGTGGCGGAGCTGGTGGCAGCCTGCCCGTCCGCGCTCGTGATCGCCGGTCTCGGAGCGCCCGCGTACGACCTGTTCGCTGCCGGCGACCGGGACGAGTCCTTCTACCTCTGGGGCGCTATGGGCGGCGCGGCGGCGATGGGCCTGGGGCTGGCGCTGGCGCAGCCGAACCGCAGCGTGATCGTCCTCACCGGCGACGGCGAGCAGCTGATGGGCCTCGGGGCGCTCGCGACCATCGGGGCGCAGCGGCCGGGAAACCTCACCGTCGTCGTCCTCGACAACGGGCACTACGGGGAAACCGGCATGCAGGAGAGCCACACGAGCCTCGGTACGAGCCTCGCTGCCGTCGCGCTCGCGTGCGGTTTCGACCGGGCCTGGGAGATCGCGTCCGCCGACGGCGTGCAGCCGCTTGCCGAACGTGTCCGTGCGCGGGACGGCTGCGCCCTCGCGCAGGTCCTGGTGCGTGCCGAGGCCCTGGGGCGCACGCTGCCGAGCCGGGACGGCGTCCACCTGAAGAACCGCCTGCGTGCTGCCCTGGGGTTCGCAGGGGCCTAACCCGTTCGGGGGATGCGCACGTCAGGCGCGGCGTCGGATAGTGAGGCTCGTTCGGAGCGATGCAGGGAGGCCGGAGGGCCGGGGCTCCGCGCCGGGAGGGCAGCATGCCGTGCCAGGCAGATTGCGGGAGGACGGGGCCTGACGGGCCGACGGACGAGTCCGGCGCGTTCCCGCGCCCGGGCTTCGGCAGGACGGGCCCGGAGGCGTCGGGGGCCTGTGGTTCGTGCGAGGTCGTAAAGGAGTTGGCCGCCGAAAAGGCCCGACTCGCCGCCTGGCTGGCGCACGAGCTCCGAACGCCGCTGAACTGCGTCCTCGGGTATGCGGAGCTGCTCTGCGAGGGGCTCGCGGGAGGGCCGCGGTCCTCCTGCCTGACCGACGCGGAGCGCGTCCGGGACCTCGCGCTCCACCAGCTCGCCCTTCTCGACGACGTCCTCGACCTCTCGCGGCTCGAGCACGGCAGCGTCCCGCTCCGGACCGAGCCCGTCGACGCGGTACGGGTTCTCGGCGAGGTGGCTGCGGCGACCCTTCCTCTCGTCGAGCGAGGGGGTAACCGGCTCTATCTCGCCGTGAACGGCGAGGGGTGGGTTCTCGCCGACGAAACGCGTCTCCGGCAGGTCCTCCTGAACCTCGTCGGCAACGCCTCGAAGTTCACGAAGGCCGGTCTCGTCGCGCTCGGGGCGTCGGCCGCGGGCGGGACCGTCTCTTTCCACGTCCGCGACACGGGGTGCGGAATGACACCGGCCGAGGCGGAAAGGGCCTTTCGGCCCTATCAGCAGGCGAACGGGTCCATCGCGGCGGCGCATGGCGGGACCGGCCTCGGCCTGGCCATCTCTCGGGAGCTCTGCGAGCGGATGGGCGGAGCGCTCTCCGTCGAGAGCACCCCGGGCGAGGGGACGACGTTCACCGTGACGCTTCCCGTGGCTGCGAGCCCGGTGATCGCCGCGGACTGAGCCGGCGGAAAGGTCCGGGCGGGTGCGATCGGCGGGCTATAGCCTCTCGGCGACGAGCAGGGTGATGTCGTCGTCGAGGAAGAGCCTCTCGGAGTGCCCGAACACCCCGGCGCGAAGAGCCTCTATGACACCGTGCGCCCCCTCGTGCGCGGCGGCGGCGATGGTGTCGCGGACGGCGTCGAGGCCCCAGAGCAGCCCCTCGGGGTTCGCGGCCTCGTAAAGGCCGTCGGTCGCCAGGACGACGAGGTCGCCACGCTCGAGGCGGTCGATCTGGTGCGCGCGGTAGGTCGAGTCGACCGAGTACCCGAGGACGATGTCGGTCTCCTCGTGCGCGTCGAACGTCCCGTTCCGCGGGCGGTAGACGAGGGGCGGGAGGTGACCGGCCGAGACATAGCAGGCATCGCCGCCGGGACCGATGCGGCAGGCGACGAGGGTCGCGAAGGCGTCGTCGGGGATGTCGGGCGAGATCAGCCGGTTGAGCTTTTCGATGAGCTTCTGCGGGTTGCTCTCGACGAGGTGGAGGGCGCGCAGGTAGGCCCGGGCCGCCGACATGAGGACGGTCGAGGCGAGCCCGTGTCCGGAAACGTCGCAGACCAGGAGGTCGAAGGAGCCCAGCGGGGCCTCCATGACGTCGTAGTAGTCGCCCCCGGTCTTCTCCGCGGTTTCCTGCCAGGCGGCGAGGCGGAGCCATGAAGGTTCCGGGAGCTTTCGCGGACGGAGGTTCTCCTGGATCTTTCGCGCCAGCTCGATCTCGCTCTCCATCCGCTCCCGCTTCAGCTCGCCGACGAGGAGGCGCTGGGTGTCGAGAGCGACGGCGGCGTGGCTGCCGAGGGCCCGGAGGCTCTCCTCGTCGTCGGCGTCGAAGGGGATCTCCCCCTTCTTGTTCATCGCCTCGATGACGCCGACGACCGAGCCCGACGGAGTCACGAGCGGAACGCAGAGGATGCTCCTCGTACGGTAGCCGGTCTTCACGTCGACGTCCCGGGAGAAGCGCGGGTCCTCGTAGGCGTCGGCGATGCTCAACGTCTCGCCCGTCCTGGCGACGATGCCGGCGATGCCGAATCCGGGGGGGAGCCGGATGTCGGTCGAGTCCTGCGCGACGCGCGTCCAGAGGCTGCCGTCGGGCTCGAGAAGGAACAGGCTCGTCCGATCGGCGTCGACCAGCCGGGTGGCCGAGGCGACGATGAGCTCGAGGAGGGGCTGCAGCTGCCGGATGCCCGTCATCGCCTGCGCCACCTCGAGGAGCGTGCGGAGATCCTGGAGCCTCTTCTCGATCGTCGGCGTCATGGCGGTCGGCGACATGTTACTTTCCTTCACCGGGGGTTTCGACGAGATGATCGAGAAGGTGCGAGACGTGCTGGCGCGGGTCCGGAAGGCCGGGCGGAGCGCCCTCCTCGAGCACGAGGTCTACGCGGTCCTCCAGGCCGCCGGCCTCGACGTCCCGCGATTCGCGTACTGGGCGGGGGAGCCGGGACCGGCCCTTCCTCACGAGGTGGCCAGCCTCCTCGAAACGGCGCCCGGCGAGGTCGTCCTCAAGATCGTCTCCCCGGAGATCCTCCACAAGTCCGACGTCGGGGGTGTCGCCATCTCAGCCGCCGAGCCCGTAGCGGTGGGCGCCGCGGCGCGCCGGGTCTGGGACGACGTGGGCCGGCGGATGCCGGACGCGGTCCGCTCGGGGGTTCTCGTCGTCGAAAAGGTAAAGGCGAAAGGCGGCTCGCCTGCTTCGGAAACGCTCCTCTCCCTCAAGCAGGACCCGGCGTTCGGCCCGGTACTCGTCCTCGGCCTCGGGGGCGTCCTGACCGAGTGGTTCGGTGACGTGAGCGGCGGGACGTCGACCGTCGTCCTCCAGCCGGGGAGGGTCCGCGAAGGACTCGAGCGTGCGGCCGCGGCGCACGCCGCCGTCGCGCTCCTGTTCCGGCCGAGTCGCGCCCACTCGCACCCGCCCCTCGACCTCGCCGCGACGGCGGAGCGCCTCGAGAGGCTCGGGGCCGTCGCCACGGCGTTCGGCGCGGCGGCGCAGGCGGGAGAGGCCGACCCGATGACGCTCGAGGAGCTGGAGGTGAACCCGCTCCTCCTCGCCGCCGACGGTCGCTGGATCGCCGTCGACGGAAAGGGACGGATCGGGCGATCGACGGCCGTCCTGCCGACACGACCCTTACGGAAGGTGAAGAACCTCCTCGAGCCGAAGAGCGCCGCCGTCCTCGGGGCGTCGGCCACGGCGATGAACCCGGGCCGGATCATCCTCAGGAACCTCAAGGCGTCCGAGGGCATCCGGTACGGCCGCCTCTGGGCCGTCCATCCGAAGGAGGAGACGATCGACGGGGTCCCGTGTGTGCGGACGGTCGCCGACCTTCCCCAGCCGGTTGATCTCGCGGTGATCTCGATACCGGCCGAAGGGGCGCGGGACGCGATCCGCGCGCTCGCCGAAACGGGCTTGGCCGAGTCGATCATCCTGATCCCGGGTGGCTTCGCCGAGACGGGGAAGCAGGGGCTCGAGGACGAGATCGTGGCGGCTGTCCGCTCGTCCCGGTCCGGGCCCGGCGACGGCCCGGTGCTTCTGGGCGGGAACTGCCTCGGAATCGTCTCCAAGCATCAGTACAACACTTTCTTCCTGCCGCAATACAAGCTCCCGTTCCACGACGCGCCGGGCGACCGGCTCGTGGCGGTGAGCCAGAGTGGCGCCTACCTCGTCTCCCTGACGTCGAACCTCGACGGGATCATCTTTCCGAAGGCGTCGATCTCGTACGGCAACCAGATGGACCTGACGGTGTCGGACTTTCTCGAGGCTCTCCTGCCGGACGCGTCGGTGAAGGTCGTCGCCTGCTACGTCGAGGGCTTCAAGCCGCTCGACGGCGCGCGCTTCGTCGACCTCGCACGGCGGCTCCGCGCAGAGGGCCGGCGGGTCCTCGCTTTCAAGGCGGGAAAGACGGCTCTCGGGGCGGAAGCGACGCAGAGCCACACCGCATCCCTCGCGGGCGACTACGCCGTGGCGCAGGCGCTGATGGAAGGCGCCGGAGTCGTCGTCGCCCAGACTCTCGACATGCTCGAGGACTACACGAAGGCGTTCACGATGCTCTTCGACCGGCTCCCGCGCGGCAACCGCGTGGCGGTCCTGTCGAACGCCGGCTTCGAGTGCTCCTCGGTCCTCGACAAGCTCTACGGCCTCGTTCCGGCCCGCCTCTCGGACGAGACGAAGGCCAGGCTCGCCGCCTGCCTCCCCTCCATCGCCCACGCGGACAATCCCGTCGACGCGACGCCGATGGCGACGACCCGGCAGTTCGTCGCCGCCGCGGAAGCGATGGCCGAGGACGACGGCGTCGACGTGCTCCTCGTCTCTCCGATCCCGGTGACGCCCGCGCTCGACAACCTCTCTCCCGACCTGGCCGGGGGGACGCACCAGGAGAACATCCACTCGCCCGGCTCGCTCCCCGGCGAGCTCCTCGCGCTGTTTCGGAAGACGGGGAAGCCGATCGCCGTCTCGGTCGACTCGGGGCGCCTCTACGACGACTTCGTGCAGGTGCTCCAGCGCGGCGGGATCCCCGTCTGGCGGAAGATCGACCGCGCATCGCGCGCTCTCTCGGCGCTCGCGACGCTCTGACGGGCCCGCTCGAAACGGAACGAGGGGCCGGGGAGGCGGAGGCCGGCCTCAGAGACCGTAGTAGAGCTCGATCTCGTAGGGGTGCGGGCGGTTTCGCACCTCGCGCTCCTCGGCTCGCTTCTTCTTCGTCCAGCGTTCGATGAGGTCGTCGTTGAAGACGCCGCCCTCCAGGAGGAAGGCGTTGTCGGCCTCGAGAGCCTCCATCGCGCTCTCGAGCGAGGTGGGAAGCGCCTTGATCGTCGCGCGGCGCTCGGCATCCCAGGTGAAGATGTCGTCGTCGACGGGGCCGAAGCCGAGCGCCGTGGGGTCGAGCTCTTTCCGAATGCCGTCGATCCCGGCGAGGAGCTGGGCCGCGATGGCGAGGTAGGGGTTCGACGTCGCGTCGGGCGGACGGAACTCGAAGCGGGCGTTGTCGGGGCGGTTCGCGTACTTGGGGATCCGGATGGCCGCGCTCCGGTTGCCGAGCGAGAAGACGGCGCTGATGGGCGCTTCGTAACCGGGGATGAGGCGGCGGTAGGAGTTCGTCGAGGGGTTCGTGAAGGCCATGACGGCGCCGCCGTGCTGGAGGAGGCCGGCGATGTAGGCGCGCTCCGCGACGCTCGAGGCGCCGTAGCCCTCGGCGTCGTAGAAGAGGTTCTTTCCCCCCTTCAGGAGGCGCTGGTGAAAGTGCATCCCGGAGCCCGCCTCGCCGTAAAGCGGCTTCGGCATGAACGTCGCCGTCAGCCCGAGCTGGCTCGCCGTCATCCGCGTGACGTACTTGACGATCATGACGGCGTCGGCCGCCTTCATCATCGGAAGGATCGGGATCTCGATCTCGCACTGGCCGGGGCCGCCCACCTCGTGGTGGTGGTACTTCACCTCGACGCCCATCTGCGACAGGAGCTTGCAGACCCTGGTCCGGAAGTTGAACAGCTGGTCCTGCGGCGGGATCGCGTGGTATCCGCCGTGCTTCGGGATCGTGTAGCCGCTGCCGAGCTCGTGCGAGTTCCAGTCTCCCTCGGAGGACTGGACGCGGTAGGCGGCGACGTTCATCCCGTTCTCGTAGGAGACGCCGTTGAAGACGTAGAACTCGAACTCCGGACCCCAGTGGCTCTCGTCCGCGACGCCGCTGGCGCGGAGGAACTCCTCGGCCCGGCGGGCGATCGAACGGGGGTCGTAGGGGAAGAGGGCGCGGGTGTCGGCTTCGAGCGTCGTGCAGATGAACGACAGCGTCGGGACTTCCCAGAACGGGTCGAGGAAACCGGTCGCGAGGTCGGGGACGAGGACCATGTCACCCGAGCTGACCGACTTGAAGCCGACACTGGAGCCGTCGAACGCGACCCCTTTCTCCATGAGGACCGGCGCGAATCCCGATGCCGGGATCGTGACGTGGTGCCAGCGGCCCCACAGGTCGCAGAACTTCATGTCGACCATCTCGACGGACCGCTTCTCGACGAAGGACTTCGCCTCGTTGAAGTCGCTGAACATGACGGGTCTCTCCCTTCGGCGCGCCTCGCCACCCCCGGCCCGGCGCGGCCGGCCATCGTACCGCCAAGGAGACCGGAATGCTCCGCAGATCGTCGTGCCCGTCAGGGGCGCGCGACGAGCCGGCGCATCGTTCCGCTCGCCCGGCGGGACGCTTCGTCCACCTGGAACTGCGCGGTCCGGAGGGCCGCCTCGGTGTCGCGATTGGGCCGGCAACCGCCGGTGAGACGCGTCCAGAGAGGCTGGACCGCGTCCTGAAGCCGGGCGTGAATCGGGGTCGTTGCCCGGACGTGCTCCAGCATCCGGAACGTGCCGCCGGGGGCGAGGACGCGCCGGACCTCGGCGAAAGCGCGAGGGGGCTCCGAGACGGAGCAGAAGACGAGGCCCGAGACGACCGTGTCGAAGGCACCGGAGCGGAACGGGAGTCGTTCGGCCGTACCGAGAACGATGGGGACCCCGGGTCGCCTCCGACGGGCCGCCCGGAGGGTCTCGATGCACGGATCGAGACCGAACGGGTGGACGCCGCCTTCGAAGAGGGGCAGGTTCCGGCCCGTTCCGCACCCGAGGTCCATGACCCGCCCTCGCGCGCCGGACGCGAGCCAGCGCCGCCAGCGTCCGAGGCCGGTCGCCTCGAGGAGGCCGAGGCCGGCATCGTAGAGGGCCGGAATCTGCTCGATGCCCCTCATGCTCAAGCGAGCTTCTGGAACACCCCGAGGTCCCGGTTCTTTCGAACGTCGTCCCAGGGGAAGACCATTCCGTTCATGGCGACGTAGACCCCGTGCGGAAGGACCTGGACGAACGACAGCGCGCTCCCGAGGTTGAAGAGTCCGTCGGAGCTGCCGAAGGCGTACGGGATCATCGCCCCGGTCAGGACGATCGTCCTGGGGAGGGCGGCCTCTCCGAGGACCCTGGCCGTCTCGGCCATCGTGTCGGTGCCGTGAGTGACGACGATCTGGTCCTCCTCGGATTTCTCGCAGACCCCCTTGATGATCTCCCGGTCGGAATCGGTCATCTCGAGGCTGTCGACCATCATCACGGTCCTGACGCGAATCTCCAGCTGGCACCGGCCGAGCTTGAGCATCTCGTGGACGTGGGTGTCGTGAAAGTAGAGCTTTCCGGCCAGCTCGTCGTAGTCCTTGTCGAACGTGCCGCCGGTGATGAGAAGCCTGATGGCCATGGAAGCCTCCGACCGATGATAGCGGGGGAGCCCCGCTGGACTCGCCCGTCCTGGTCCTGCTTTTCTCTTGAACGGTCGGGCGATCTCCGCTACGTTCGTGTCTCTCGCGAGGGCGGGTGTCGGGGAGGGGGCCAGGAGGCCTCAGAGGAGGGGATCATGAGGGTGAATCGGGCGGTCTTCGCAGTTGCCCTGGGTGTGGCGCTGACAGCCGGAACGGCGAGGGCGCAGGGCAAGCCCGGCTCGTCCGTGAAGCAGTTCAAGTTCAAGAGCGGCAAGGTTGAGCAGGGAATGCTCTACACCTACGTCCGGTCTGACCTTGCCGGCACGAAGAGCGGCAGCGTTCTCGTCTACGTTCCGGACAAGAAGCGCATCGAGATCCTGCAGGTGTCGCCGGGTGTTCCTGAAGGCCGGTATCTGACGGCCGAGATGAACTGGGCCACCTTCACCCTTCGCCAGTTCGAGCTCTGGAGCGAGGCGAAGGACGGCGGCAGACGGCGGCTCGCGACCGGGACCTTCTCCGGTGACGCGCTGGCGATGACGGTCGAGGACCCGGCGCTCTACCGGGGTGCGCCCGGTGCCACGGCGTTCAGCATTCCGCTGGTGCAGCTGCCCGCCCATATCTACAGCCTCGACTTCGTCACGCTCGGAATTGCCTTGCTGCACCTTGCGCAACCGCAGAGTTCGGTCGACGTCGGCGTCCTTCTCGAGAACCTGAAGGTTGGGCCCGAGAGCCCGAACTTCCTCGTTTCTGCCGGCACGGCGACGGTGGCGTACGTGGAGGACGTCGACCGGGACGGGATCTCGTGCCTGAAATACAGCATCACAGGGCCGGCCCTGGGTTCCGAAGAAGGCCTCCTGTGGCTGCACAAGGAGAAGGGGTACGTGCAGGACGTCGAGATCCCGATCGCCTCGAGCCCCGACTGGCCCGACGTGAAGCTCACGTTCCGGAGCGTCGAGAAGGTCTCCGAGGGGGACTGGCCGCTCCGGCGCGTGCTCGAGATCGGTTCGATCCAGGGGAAGTAGGAGCCGTCCCGGGCGGCGGCGTCAGGCGGTCATCGGAAGGGCGAGCGGCGCCTCGACGTGAAAGGGGAGTGCGGCGAGCTCGACGAGCGCGCGGCCGAGGCGCTCCTCGTCGACGGGCTCGAGGGTGACGACGAACGGAAGCGCGGACTTCCCGCTCCACGGGGCCTGGAACACGGCGTCGACGTTCACGTCGTGGCGGGCGAGGACCGAGGCGAGCTCGGCGAGGATCCCGGGGCGGTCTTTCACGACGAACCTAAGGTAGAACGGGGCGACCGAGTCGGCGGGACGGGCTGGCTTGAAAGAGGCGGGCTCTTCGGCCCCGAAGGGTGGCACACCGGACGAACGTCCCCGGCGGGCGATCTCGAGGAGGTCGCCCAGGACGGCCGTCGCCGTGGGATCCCCTCCGGCTCCGCGACCGGAAAAGACGAAGTCTCCCCCGCGGGCCGTCGAGACCTGGACGGCGTTGAAGGGGCCGTCGACGCGGGCCAGCATCGCGTCGTTCGAGACGAGGTGCGTCCTCACCGAGAGGAGAAGGCGGTCGTCGGGCAGCCGGCGCGCGATCCCGAGCTGCCGCGGCGTTCGGCCCAGCATCCCGGCGTAGACGAAGTCGACCGGCTGGAGACGCGTGATCCCTTCCGTCCGAACGGCTTCGAGCGGCACTTCCTGCCCGAACGCGAGCCTGGCGAGGAGCGCGAGCTTGCACGCGGCGTCGGTGCCTTCCACGTCCGCAGCCGGATCGGCCTCGGCGTACCCGAGTGCCTGGGCCTCGGCCAGGACCCCGGCGTAGGGCCGGGAGGTCCGCGCCATCTCGGTCAGGACGAAATTGCAGGTGCCGTTGAGGATGCCCGAGACGGAGTCGATGCGGTCCCCGGCGAAGCTCTCCCGGACCGCGCGCAGGATCGGAACGCCGCCCGCGACGGACGCCTCGAACGCGAGGGTGACGCGCTGGTCCCGCGCGAGCCGGGCGAGCTCCGCGCCCCGGGCCGCGAGGAGGGCCTTGTTGGCCGTGACGACGCTCTTGCCGGCCCCGAGCGCCGCGACGAGAAGCGGACCTGCCGGGTCGAGCCCTCCGAGGAGCTCGACGACGACGTCGACGTCGGGCGCCGTGGCGACGGCGAGGAGATCGTCCGTGATCCGGGCCCCGTCGGGCAGGCCTTCCACGGATCTGTGCCCGAGGGCTCGGCTGGCAACGGCGACGAACCGGAGGTCGATTCCGAGCTGCCGGTGGAGCCTCCCGGATTCGGCCTGCAGGAGGCGGACGACGGCTTTGCCAACGGTGCCGAAGCCGAGGAGACCCAGGCGAAGGGTCGCGCTCACGGCGCTTTCGGGACCCAGGAGTCGTGGTAGCCGGAGTGCTCCAGGGCGAGGCCCTGCTCGGTGACGTGAAGGGGAAGGAACGTGTCGATCATGACGGCGAGCTCGTCGGTCGACTTCGATCCGATGGAGGCCTCGTACGCACCGGGGTGCGGGCCGTGCGGGATTCCCGCGGGGTGGATCGAGACCGCTCTCGGCCCGACGCCCCGCCGGCTCGTGAAGTTGCCGCGCACGTAGTAGATCAGCTCGTCGCAGTCGACCGAGGAGTGAGGGTAGGGGCAGGGGATCGCCTGGGGGTGGAAGTCGGTGACGCGCGGCACGAACGAGCAGACGAGGACCCCCCGGGCCGCGAACGTGGAGTGGATCGTCGGCGGGAGGTGAACGAGCCCCGTCTTCGCCTGGTAAGCCAGGATCGGGAACGCGAACGGCCAGACGGTGCCGTCCCACCCGACGACGTCGAACGGCGATTCCACCGGCTCGCGGCGAACGAAACGATCGCCCTTCTTGACGAGGATCTCCCGCGGACCGGGCCGCGGACCGCGGAACGCGGGACGCTTGAAGTCGCGGTGGGTGTACGGAGCGTCCATCCGGAGCTGACCGACGGGGTTGCGGAACTGTGCGGGGACGTGGAACCCGCCCCGGAGCTCGAACGCGATTCCCGAAAGCCGCTCGGAAATCCGCCAGCGGTGGACCACGCTGCGCGGGACGAGGACGTAGTCCCCCTCCTCGACGTCGAGGTCTCCGAAGGGCGTCTCGAGCGTGGCCCGGCCCGAGGTGACGTAGAGGAGGTCGTCACCGTCGCCGTTGGCCAGGCCGGCCTCGGAGGGAGCGTCGGCGGGGAGCTCGAACAGCGAGACGACGACGTCGGCGTTGCCGCAGATGGGGGTCCATCCGGGCGGCGCGCTCTCGCCGCGGACGAGGCGGCGCTTGAGCGGCTCCTCCGGAGCGAACTTCGGGGCCTTCCGCTCGAAGGGGCCCGGCTCGGCAGGTCCGATCGTCCGGTCGGCCGTTGGCGGGCGCTCGTGGTAGAGGATCGAGAACTCGCCGTCGAAGCCGACCCGGGTGAAGCACTCCTCGTGGCGGAGGTCGCCCGACGAGGACCGGAACGCGATGTGGGGTTTTGGCGGCACCTCGCCGAGCTGCATCCGGTCGATCATCTCAGCCGACGACCTCGAGGGGGCTCGGTTCGGTGCGCTGGGCCGATTCGATCGACTCGAAGAGGGCCCGGAAGTTCCCGTAGCCGAACCCCTTGTCCCCCTCCCGCTGGATCACCTCGTAGAAGAACGGGCCCGCCCGGTGGTCGCCGTAGAGCGCGCCGGCATCGAGCATGAAGATCTGGAGCATGTACCGGTCGTCCTTGCCGTCCACGAGGATGTGGTTCCGGCGGAGAGCCTCCATCGACTCGGCCACGTTCGAGACCTTCGCTTCTTCGAGCCGGACCGGGAGGCGGTCGTAGTAGGCCTCGGGGGCGGTCAGGAATTTCACCCCGCGCTCCCTGAGGCTCTCGACCGCGGGGATGATCTCCTTGACGAGGAACGCGATGTGCTGCACGCCCGCCCCGTGGTGGTCCTCGCAGAAGCGATTGATCTGGCTGTCGCGGAAGTAGGGGCGCATCGGTTCGTTCGTCGCGAACTTGATGCCGCTCCCAGGGTCGGCCATGACGATCGACCGCAGGCCCGACCCCGTCATCTTCCGGCCGCCGTCGACCTCGGAGGTGTGGAACTCGACGTCCCAGTACCGGCTGAATCCGAGGACGTCCCGATACCAGTTCACGACCGGGAGCATCGTGTAGGCGTTCGACGTGACGTGGTCGATCGTGGCGAAGCCGTGCGGGTTCTCCCTGGGAACGCCGTCGCCGACCGGCTCGAAGTCCGGTGCGAACGGGCTGTAGCTGCCGCGCCGCTCGATGAAGCGGAACGTCACGTCGTCGAGGGGCGTGGCGATGGAGAAGGTACGGAAGTAGCCGTCTCCTTCCTCGTGAGTCTGGACGTCGGAGAGAAACGTCGCGCCGCGGGGCTCGAGGAAACGCCACGCGGCATCGACGTCGCGGACGCGAAAAGCGAGGGAGGAGATGCCGTCGGGATGAATCCGAAGCCAGCGGGCCGCGCGCGAGTCCGGGCGGGCCGGGGTCGAAACGAGGACGCGGATCTGTCCCGCGCCGAAGACGCTCGCCTCCTCGCCTCCTTTTTCGACCTTCTCGCGTGACGCGCGGGCGACCTCCGTGAACCCGAGGGCCTCGGTGTAGAAGCGACGGCTCCTCTCGAGATCCTCGACGATGAAGTGGAAGGAGTCGTAGCCGACGATGCCGAGTTCCTGGCTCATGAGACGGATTCTAAGGGGTTCAGGGTTGGCAGAACCGGAGCCTGCGACCAGGCCGCGGCGACGCCGGCAGGACGGCCTCCGTAGAATCAGCGTGTGGACTCGCCGCCTGCCAAAGACCCTCCGAGCGAGTACTTCCTGCGGGACCTGCCCCTTTTCCTGGACCACCTGGCCGTCGAGAAGGGTCTCGCGGAGAACTCCCTGCAGGCCTATCGGCGCGACCTGACGGCCTTCGGCCAGCACCTCGATCGCGAGGGGCTCTCGACCGCGGACGTCGGGAGGGAGGACCTCGTCCGATGGTTCGGGCTTCGTCGGTCCGACGGGGCTTCTCCCCGTTCGATCGCGCGCGCGACGTCGGCCCTCCGGGGCCTGTTCCGATTTCTCTTCGCCGAGAAGAGGATTCCGGCCGACCCGACGTCGGGGCTCGAGAACCCGCGCCGCTGGATGACGCTTCCGAAACTCCTCTCGCGGGAGGACGTCGACCGGCTACTCGAGGCGCCCGACGTGGAAACCCCGAAAGGGCTCCGCAACAAGGCGATGCTCGAGCTCCTCTACGCGTGCGGGGTCCGGGTCTCCGAGCTGGCGACGCTTCGTCTCGGCTCCCTTCACCTGGCGGATGGGTTCCTCGTCGTGAAGGGGAAGGGCGCGAAGGAGAGGGTCGTCCCCGTCGCCGATTCTTCGGCCCGCTGGGTCGCACGATGGATATCTGGCCCGAGGGCGACCCGGCGCGGAGCCGCCTCCTCGCCCTGGCTCTTTCCAGGGGCCGGGGCAAAGCCCGTGACGCGACAGACGGTCTTCCTCGTCCTGAAGGCCGCGGCCCGGAACGCCGGGCTCGACCCGGCGGCGGTGTCGCCCCACGTCCTCCGGCACTCCTTCGCCACGCACCTCGTCGACGGAGAGGCCGACCTCCGGGCCATCCAGATGATGCTGGGCCACGCGAGCATCGCGACGACGGAGATCTACACCCACGTCTCTCGTGCACGGGTACGGCGCGTCTACGACCGGAGCCACCCCCGTGCGTAGGCACCTTCTGGTCGCCCTGATGGCCCTCGCCTGCTCGGCGTACGCCGAGGCGGAGCTCGTCGTCCTCGAGGAGGGGCGGCACCTGAAGGTGACCGCATACGAGCTGGTGGGCGACGAGCGGATCCGCCTCACGCTCTACGGCGGGGGAGAGCTGGTCCTCCCGATGGAAAGGGTCGAGCGGATCGTGGACGACGAGATCGACCCGAAGGACTACTTCTCGCCCCCGGTCGAGGCGGTACGGCCCTCCGGTGCCGCGGAGGTCGATCCGGACCCCCGCTGGCCCGAAGCACTCCGCCCCCGGTAAGTACGCCAGGCTGGTGGAGCAGGCCGCCACCACGCACCGCCTCGATCCGGCCCTCGTCGCGGCCGTCATCCGCGTGGAGTCGAACTGGCAGCCGCGGGCGGTTTCGCCGAAAGGAGCGAGAGGCCTGATGCAGCTGATGCCGGCCACCGCACGGCGACTCGGCGTGAAGAAGTCCTTCGATCCGGTACAGAACGTGGGTGGAGGGGCGCTCTACCTCTCGCGCCTTGCGGAGAGATTCGGCGAGCACGAAGTGGAGAAGGTCCTGGCCGCCTACAACGCCGGGGAGGCGGCCGTGGAGACCTACAACGGCGTTCCGCCGTATCGCGAAACGCGGGAGTACGTCCGGAAGGTGATGGCGCTCTGGACGGGGACCGCGCCCGCCTCCTGAGCCTCGGCTCCTATACTCCCCGATGTGTTCCGCACCGTTCGCGGTTTCCTGATCCTCGCCCCGCCAGCCTACCTGGCGGCGCTCCTGGCATACCTCTCGGCGAAGCCGCGGGCCGTCTCCTCGTTCACGGTCTATCCCTTCCTCGCGGAGGTCCTCGGATCGGGCCTGCCCAGGTCGTCCACGGCACGGTTCGTCGTCGTGACGACTCTCTTCTTCATCGTCCCTTACCTCGTGTCGGGCGTCGTCCTCTTCCTGGCCGACGTAGGGGCCTCCGCGGCGGCGGCGCTCTGGAGGAGGGACCGACGGCCCGCTCACCCCGGGCCGCGCCCTGCGACGTTGACGCCGGAGGCGTTCTGGACCCTCGTGGCGGCGTCGCTCCTCCTCGCCGCTCTCGCCGGTTCACGGCTTCCCGGCGTGGCCCACGGGGGAGAGTTGCCGGGGGGTGTGAACGTCGCTCCCGCGTTCGTCGCGGCGGTGCCGTTCGTCGCGGTTGGAGCCGGCCTGCTCCTGGCCTTCGTCGCTTCGATCCCGAGGGCCGTCGCGCGGCTCGTGAGGCGCCGATCCGACCCGGAGCGCGGGCTATGATCGCCCGGTGACGCCCACCTTCGACACCGTCGTCGTCCTCGATTTCGGCTCCCAGTACACGCAGCTCATCGCGCGACGGATCCGCGAGGCGCGGGTCCGTTCCGTCGTCCTTCCGTACTCGACGCCGGCCTCCGACGTTGCGGCCATCGCGCCGAAGGGCATCGTTCTCTCGGGCGGCCCGTCGAGCGTATACGACGCCGGCGCGCCCAGGGGCGACCAGGGCGTCTTCGATCTCGGCATTCCCGTGCTCGGGCTCTGCTACGGCATGCAGCTGATGGCGCTCCGCTTCGGTGGAGGCGTCGGGCGTGCTCCGGGCCGCGAGTACGGACGGGCCGTGGTCGATGTGTCCGGCGGGCGTCTCCTGCGCGCGATGGGTCCCACCGAAACGGTCTGGATGAGCCACGGGGACCACGTCGAGACCGTCCCCGAGGGCTTCACGGTGACCGCGCGGACGACGAACGCCCCCGTCGCGGCGTTCGAGGATCCGGCGCGGGGCCTGTACGGGCTTCAGTTCCACCCGGAGGTCCAGCACACGGAGCACGGGTCCGAGATACTCGAGTCGTTCCTGTACGACGCCTGCGGCTGTGCGCCCCGCTGGACGATGGCGAGCTTCCGGGACTCTGCCGTCGCGAAGCTCCGCGCGACGGTGACGGAAGGGATCGTCCTCGGCGGGCTGTCCGGCGGCGTCGATTCGACGGTCGCGGCGGTTCTCATACGGGAGGCGGTGGGGGAGCGTTTCCGCGGTGTCTTCGTCGACACCGGCCTCCTGCGGAAGGACGAGGGGCGGCACGTCATGGAGTCCTTCCGTCATCTCGGCCTGCCGGTGACGGGCGTGGACGCTTCCGACCGGTTCTTCGAGGCGCTGGCGGGTGTCACCGATCCCGAGAAGAAACGGAAGGTCATCGGGGGCCTCTTCATCGACGCCTTCACCGAGAACGCGACGGCCGTGGACGGGGCGGCCTGGCTCGCCCAGGGGACGCTCTACCCGGACGTCATCGAATCCGTCTCGATCCACGGACCGTCCGCGGTCATCAAGACGCATCACAACGTCGGCGGTCTCCCGGAAAAGCTGGGCTTCAAGCTCATAGAGCCGCTTCGCGAGCTCTTCAAGGACGAGGTCCGGCGGCTGGGCGAGGAGCTCGGGATTCCCCGGGAGATGCTGTACCGCCACCCGTTCCCGGGACCCGGGCTCGCCGTGAGGATCCCGGGGGAGATCACGCGCGAGAGGGTGCGGATCCTCCAGGAGGCGGACGCGATCTTCATCGAGGAGCTTCGGGCCTCGGGGGACTACGACCGGACGGCGCAGGCGTTCGCGGTCCTCCTGCCGGTCCAGTCCGTCGGCGTGATGGGGGACGGGCGAACCTACGAGAACGTCGCGGCGCTGAGGGCGGTGACGACCGTCGACTACATGACCGCCGACTGGGCGCGCCTGCCCCACGACCTTCTCGACCGAGTGGCGCGGCGCATCGTGGGGGAAGTCCGAGGCGTGAACAGGGTCGTCTACGACGTCACGTCGAAGCCCCCCGCGACCATCGAGTGGGAGTGATCCGCCGCCAATGGGCCGGTTCTGCGAGGACAGGTTTCCCGGAACGACTGCAGGACTGCAGCGGGAGACAGGGCGTTGACTTCTGGTCGAAGGCATGTTGTGCTGAAAGAGATCCGTTCCGACTCCGACCGGCGGTGAGGACGGTGACGAGACGTTCCCCGTCGGCTCGAGGTCGCGCCGACTTCCAGAACCCCGCCCGCTTCGGCGCGCACTGACCAAGGATCCAGAGAACGAGAATGAAGCTTTACGTCGGAAACCTCCCCTACACCGCTGATGACAGCATGCTCCGCGGCCTCTTCGAGGCCTTCGGCGAGGTCCACTCGGCCCGCGTGGTGTCCGACCGGGACTCCGGACAGTCGAAGGGATTCGGCTTCGTCGAGATGAACGACAGCGACGCCCAGAGCGCCATGAGCGCCCTCAACGGCCAGGAGCAGGGCGGCCGGACCCTCCGCGTGAACGAGGCTCGCCCCCAGGAGGCCCGTACCGGCGGCGGCGGCGGTGGCCGTGGTGGCTACGGCGGCGGCGGCGGTTACGGCGGTGGTGGCTACGGCGGCGGCGGCGGTGGCGGCCGCGGCCGGTACTAGTTCTTTCCGGGAACCCCTACACTTCCCTCTGCCGGGTGCATCGGTACGGAGCCGACTCACCCGGCGGAAGGAAGTCCCCATGAGATTCGGGCCGACGGCGAACTCCACAGCGTCCCTCGCTCTAGCGGTGTCCCTCGCAGCCGTGATGGTCCCCGGTGCAGCGGCCGGGCAGCACGAGACGCCGGCAGGAACCCGGCAGGCTTCCGCGAAGGCGACCTGCGTATTCACGCACAGGGCCTACTCCGGAAAGTGCACGCAGAACGTGGACGTGGCGGAAGGCTCGACGGCGAACGACGCCTGCTCGGTGGTCCTCGACTGTCTCAACGACGTCCGCTGTACGAAGACGTACTGCGGCGCGACGAGCCTGCGCGGGGGATGGAGGCTCGACTCGGCCGTGTCCGGGACGGAACCGTCGAAGTAGGCGCCCGATCGGCGTTCGATCTCCGTCGATTCGGGCGGGGACGCCCCTAGAATCCGGCTGGCATGTCGTCCGACTTCGTCCACCTGCACCTGCACACCCAGTACTCGCTCCTCGACGGCGCGAACCGGACGAAGGACCTGATCAGGCACGTCCTGAAGAACGGCATGACCTCGGTGGCCGTGACCGACCATGGGAACATGTTCGGGGCGTTCGAGATCCAGTCGGAAGCGCTCGAGCACGGCCTGAAGCCGATCCTCGGCGTCGAGGCCTACATCGCCCCGGGCTCCCGCCACGACCGCGAGGCGGTGAAGACGGTCGACGGCGAGGGGAGGAACTACCACCTCACGCTCCTCGCCGAGACGCCGGAGGGCTACCGAAACCTCTCGTACCTCGTGAGCGAGGCGTTCCTGACGGGCTTCTACTACAAGCCCCGCATGGACTGGGAGCTCCTCGAGAAGCACCACGACGGCCTCATCGCGCTGTCGGGTTGCGT